>NZ_CP045118.1:0-300535 GCF_009189165.1 Pseudomonas sp. SCB32 | reverse complement strand
GGGCCACCGGCCGCCGGGGGCTTGGTCAGCGCCGCCAGCTGCACGCGGTTGGGCCGCGAGGCCTTATTCAGGGCGTCGGCCAGGTCCTCGCTGCGGACCGGCTTGACCAGGTAGCCGACCGCGCTGACCTGGAACGCTTCCAGGGCGAATTCATCATGGGCGGTACAGAAGATCACCGCCGGCGGGGCTTCGCGCTCGCACAGCTTGGCCGCCACCTGAAGCCCGTCCAGGCCGGGCATGCGGATATCCAGCAGGACGATATCCGGCTTCAGGCTGTCGATCAGCGTCAGCGCTTCTTCACCGTTGCTGGCAGAAGGCTCGAGGACGCGATAGCCGTCCATTTGCCCTACCAACCGGGCCAGGCGCTCTCGCGCCAGGGGTTCGTCATCGACGATCAGGACATTCATAAGCTCAGGCTTCCTGCATGAGACGCGCACAAGGATAGCGTAGACAGGTGTAGTGCCGTCCGTCACGGCGCTCGACGCTGAGACTAGCTTTTGGCCCGAAAAGTGCCGCAAGTCGCGCTGCAATATTTTGCAGCGCCTGCTTGGTCCCCTTCGTGGGCAAGGTCTGCGTCGACTCGTCGTACGGGTTGCTCACACAGAGCTGGAACACACCGTCACGGTAGTCCGCCTCAACTTTCACCAGCCCGCCTTCGATCCGCGGCTGGATGCCATAAATCAACGAGTTCTCCAGCAAGGGCTGCAGCGTCAGCTGGGGAATCGGCACGCCGTCGGGCACGTCGCTCACCTGCCAGTCCATCTGCAACCGGTCGCCAAGACGAAACTGCTCTATGGAAAGATAGCGTCTGGCCAACTCGAGTTCCTCTCCCCAGGAAATTAATGTTCCCGGCTTGGCCAGGCTGGCACGGAACAGGTCCGACAGATTCAGCACCGCCTGCTCGGCCTTGCCCGGGTCGAGCTCGATCAGGCTGGCGATGCTGTTCAAGCTGTTGAACAGGAAATGCGGACGGATACGCGCCTGCAGCGACTCGATCCGCGCCCGCAGTTCGGCCTGTTCCTGACGCCGCCATTGGCTCAGGAGATAAAAGTAGCGTAGCAACAGGGTGGACATGATGAGGGCGATCAATGCATGGCGCAGGTAAAGATTCACCTCGCCGGTGCGCGAGATCGCCCCGCCGAGGGAGAGATAGTCGGCCGCCGCCGTGCAGGCGAGGGTCAGCGCCACCACCAGCGCGCAGCTGATCGCCCCGGCGCGCCACGCCGGCCAGCGCGCCAGCAGCGGCCGCAGCCGGCACAGCAGGCCGGCCGAGAGCAGCACGTTCCACTGCACGAAAAGCGAGATCAGCGACAGACGCACCCAGTTGAAACTCGGCGTCATCGGCTCGGCGAGCACGATCACCAGCACCAGCATCTCGGCCAGCACAACCAGGCTGAACAGCGCTTCGGGCTGGCACAGTTCGGGAATGAAGAAGTCGTCTTCGGGTGCCGGCCGGGCGCCGGTCTTCGCAAGTATGGGCATCGACGCAGTTTCCGTAAGCGTCCGCACGGCGGCAAGCGCGGCGTGCGTCCAGAGCCGGGAAATGTCGGGCAGCGCAAGGATCGGCCGGGGCCGCGCGACGATTCCCCGCCGCTCCCCCACCCCAACCGCCAAAGCGCCGCCGGTTTTGTCCTTCAGCCTGCTATTATCGTCGCACTTTGCCCGTCATGCAGGCCGCGCGCCGCGCCTGCCCGTTTCCGCGAGAGAAATCCATGAGCGTAGAGAAGACCAACCAGTCCTGGGGCGGCCGCTTCAGCGAGCCCGTCGATGCCTTTGTCGCCCGCTTCACCGCTTCTGTCGACTTCGACAAGCGCCTCTACCGCCACGACATCATGGGCTCCATCGCCCACGCCACCATGCTGGCCAAGGTCGGCGTGCTGACCGACGCAGAGCGCGACACCATCATCGATGGCCTCAAGCAGATCCAGAGCGAGATCGAGGCCGGCAACTTCGACTGGCGCGTCGACCTGGAAGACGTGCACATGAACATCGAGGCGCGCCTGACCGACCGCATCGGCGTCACCGGCAAGAAGCTGCACACCGGCCGCTCGCGCAACGACCAGGTGGCCACCGACATCCGCCTGTGGCTGCGCGACGAGATCGACCTGATCCTCGCCGAGATCACCCGCCTGCAGCAGGGCCTGCTGGGCCTCGCGGAAGCCGAAGCGGACACCATCATGCCCGGCTTCACCCACCTGCAGACCGCCCAGCCGGTGACCTTCGGCCACCACCTGCTGGCCTGGTTCGAAATGCTCAGCCGCGACTACGAGCGCCTGGTGGACTGCCGCAAGCGCGCCAACCGCATGCCCCTGGGCAGCGCCGCGCTGGCCGGCACTACCTACCCGATCGACCGCACCATCACCTGCGAGTTGCTCGGCTTCGAAGCCATCTCCGGCAACTCGCTGGACGGTGTTTCCGACCGTGACTTCGCCATCGAATTCTGCGCTGCCGCCGCCGTGGCGATGATGCACCTGTCGCGCTTCTCCGAAGAGCTGGTGCTGTGGACCAGCGCCCAGTTCCAGTTCATCGACCTGCCCGACCGCTTCTGCACCGGCTCCTCGATCATGCCGCAGAAGAAGAACCCCGACGTGCCCGAACTGGTGCGCGGCAAATCCGGTCGCGTGTTCGGCCACCTGGCCGGCCTGCTGACCCTGATGAAGGGCCAGCCGCTGGCGTACAACAAGGACAACCAGGAAGACAAGGAACCGCTGTTCGACGCCGCCGACACCCTGCGCGACAGCCTGCGCGCCTTCGCCGACATGGTTCCAGCGATCAAGCCCAAGCGCGAAATCATGCGCGAAGCGGCCCGTCGCGGCTTCTCCACCGCCACCGACCTCGCCGACTACCTGGTACGCAAGGGCCTGCCCTTCCGCGACTGCCACGAGATCGTTGGCCACGCGGTGAAGTACGGCGTGGACAGCGGCAAGGACCTGGCCGAGATGAGCCTGGACGAACTGCGCCAGTTCAGCGACCAGATCAGCGACGACGTGTTTGCCGTGCTGACCCTGGAAGGCTCGGTGAACGCCCGCGACCACATTGGCGGCACCGCGCCCAAGCAGGTTCGTGCCGCCGTCGTGCGTGGCAAGGAACTGCTGACCGCACGCTGAGTGCAAATGGCCGCGTCGCCAGACGCGGCCATCCCCTCCTCAGCTTCTGCTGAGAAAGCCCAGCTGCGCCGACGTCAGTTGCAGCATGCGCACCGCCTTGTGCTCCGCCAGGCTCGGCAACTCGGCCTCCGGCAGGCGCGCCGCGCTGGCGGCGAGGTTGACGATCAGCGCCTCGCGGCTGAGCACGCCGCCATTGATGGCGTAGGCCGCCGCGATCAGGTTGCGCAGCTCCAGCGGCAGACGCCAGCGGGTACGCAGCGCCGAGCCGAAGCTGGCGCCATGTTCGGCCAGCGCCGCGTCCACTTCGCTCTCACTGAGCGCTCCACCCGCACTCCCCCAATCCTGCAGGCTGCGCAGCAACGCCAGGTCACCCAGGCAGTGCAACAGTCCCGCCGTGAAGCAGCGATCGGCGTCCGCGCCCAGCGACTCGGCCAACGCGAAGGCACCGTCAGCCGTGTGGCGCGAGAGCTGCCAGAAGCGTTCGGCGCGTTCTATGAGCAGCGGATCATCCAGCGTGGCGGCGCGCTGCAAGGCCACCGCCAGCATCATGTTCAGGGCATGGGCCACGCCCAGCCGCGACAGCGCCTGCAAAAACGTCTGGCAAGGCATGCCCACATGCCGGGCGGCACTATTGGCGGCGGAAATCAGGCAGGCGGTGATCTGCGGATCATGACCGAAATCCTGCTCGAGCATCTCCAGGTTGATGTCCCTGGCCTCCATGCAGCGGCTCACCGCCTTGCCGACCTCGCCCATCAGCGGCGCACCCTCGGCGGCATCCCGCTCGGTCTGCAGGAAGCGCCCGAGCGACAGGCTCTGCTCCAGTGTCGGCAACTCGCAGACGACGCTCTCCCCCGGCGCCAGCAACAGGGCGCGCAGGCGCTCACGCAGGTTCTCGGCGTTATACGGCTTCACCATATAGGCCGTCGGCGCCAACGGCAGCGCCGCGCGAACACTGGCGGCGTCCGCCTTCGCGCTGATCAGGATGAAAGGCTGGGCTGCCGGGCCCCGACGCAAAGCGCGGACCTGACGCAGCAGCTCCAGGCCGTCGCTGCCGGGCAGTTCCTGCTCGGCCAGCACCAGGGCGAACGGCTGCCGTCGGCAGGCATCGATTGCCGCCAGGCCGTCCTCGCAGAATTGCACATTGGCATCGCAACGCACGCTGAGTACCAATTGGCTCAGCAGTTCGCGGCTCCAGGGATCGCTGGCCGCAACCAACACACCGGGAGAAACGCTCATGGATCACCTCGTTCGAGACAGACGCCAGACGCCGGCACGAACAACCGATCCAGAGCGGTCCTTGCCGGCCTGCGCTTCCTCGGATGCCGCCGGCCAAGGCCTACGGAATAATGCGCAGCGTAGTCCAAAGCCGAGGTGCTTTCCCATGAGCGCCATCAAATTCGGGCACAAAAAAAGGCCCGCTTTCGCGGGCCTTTTTCATTACAGCGGCTAAACCGTCAAGGCTCAGGCCAGCTCGTCGAAGCACTCGGCCAGGATGGCCAGGCCCTTGTCCAGCTGGGCGTCCGGGATGGTTACCGGCATCAGGAAGCGAATGACGTTGTAGTAGGTGCCGCAGGAGAGCAGGATCAGACCTTTCTCACGGGCGCGAACCACGATCTTGCTGACCAGTTCAGCGGCCGGCTTGTTGTGGTCGCCGCCTTCGAACAGCTCGATGGCGATCATCGAACCCAGGCCACGAACGTCGCCGATCACCTTGTGCTTGGCCTGGATGTCGCGCAGACCAGCCTTCAGGCGCTCGCCAACAGCTTGCGAACGGTCCAGCAGCTTCTCTTCGTCGAACACTTTCAGCACGGCCAGGGCCGCGGCGCAAGCGATCGGGCTACCGGCGTAGGTGCCGCCCAGGCCGCCCGGAGCGATGGCGTCCATGATCTCGGCCTTGCCGGCAACGCCGGAGATCGGGAAGCCGCCGCCAACGGACTTGGCGAACGTGGTCAGGTCCGGAACGATGCCCAGCTGCTCGGTGGCGAAGAAGGTGCCGGTACGGCCAGCGCCAGTCTGTACTTCGTCAGCGATCAGCAGGATGCCGTGCTCGTCGCACAGGGCGCGCAGGCGCTGCATGAACGGCTTGGAGTTGACGTAGAAGCCACCCTCGCCCTGAACCGGCTCGATGATGATGGCGGCGATGTCGCGCGGCTGAGCGTCGTTCTTGAAGATGCGCTCGATGCTGGCGATCGACTCGTCTTCGCTCACGCCGTGCAGTTCGCACGGAGCCAGGGCACGGAAGATGCCGCCCGGCATCAGGCCCATGCCAGCGGAGTACGGAACGACCTTGCCGGTCAGGCCCAGGGTCATCATGGTACGGCCGTGGTAGGCGCCGGTGAAGGCGATCACGCCAGCGCGACCGGTGGCGGCACGGGCGATCTTGACGGCGTTTTCAACGGCTTCGGAGCCGGAGGTGACCAGCAGGGTCTTCTTCGGGAAGTTGCCCGGAACGCGCTTGGCGATCTCTTCGGCCAGCTCGATGTAGGGCTCGTACGCCAGCACCTGGAAGCAGGTGTGGGACAGCTTGGTCAGTTGTTCCTGAACGGCGGCAACTACTTTCGGGTGCAGGTGGCCGGTGTTCAGTACGGCAATGCCGCCGGCGAAGTCGATGTACTCACGACCTTCGACGTCCCACACGGTGGAGTTCTCGGCGCGCTCGGCGACGACCGGGTGGATCTGGCCTACACCGCGCGGTACGGCGGCCTGACGACGTTGCAGCAGGGATTCGTTGGTTTTGCTCATAGCTTCCTCAGTGGCCGCTCATCGGGCGACCGGATCAAAGGATGAAAGCGGGGAGAAGCCTCACGCGACAGCATACGATGATCGACTGTCGTGGAACTTGCGGCCCGCCAGACGGGTTGTCCGGTGCTACCACCGGAAAACGCCGACGCGAAGGTGGCTGTCAGCTCTTGCCTGCCACCCGCGCGCCCACGGAAAAATCAGCTCAGATACCGCCGAGGCAGAGGTACTTGATCTCGAGGTAGTCCTCGATACCGTACTTCGAACCTTCGCGGCCCAGGCCCGAAGCCTTGATACCGCCGAACGGCGACACTTCGTTGGAGATCAGGCCGGTGTTGATGCCCACCATGCCGTATTCCAGCTGCTCGGCCACGCGGAACACGCGGGCCAGGTCACGGGCGTAGAAATAGGAAGCCAGACCGAATTCGGTGTCGTTGGACATGGCGATGACTTCGGCCTCGTCCTTGAAGCGGAACACCGGCGCCAGCGGGCCGAAGGTCTCGTCCTTGGACACCAGGGCGCTCTTCGGTACGTCGACCAGGATGGTCGGCTCGAAGAAGGTGCCACCCAGGGCGTGCGGCTTGCCGCCGGAGAGAATCTTGGCGCCCTTGGAGACGGCGTCGGCGATGTGCTCTTCGACCTTGGCAACGGCTTTGGAGTCGATCAGCGGACCGGTGGTGATACCCTGCTCCAGGCCGTTGCCGATGTTCAGCTTGGCCACGGCAACCTTCAGCTTCTCGACGAAGGCATCGTACACGCCGTCCTGTACGTACAGGCGGTTGGCGCAGACGCAGGTCTGGCCGTTGTTGCGGTACTTGGAGATCAGCGCGCCTTCGACGGCGGCGTCCAGGTCGGCATCGTCGAACACGATGAACGGAGCGTTGCCGCCCAGTTCCAGGGACACTTTCTTGATGTCCTTGGCGCATTCGGCCATCAGCTGGCGGCCGATTTCGGTCGAACCGGTGAAGGTCAGCTTGCGCACGATCGGGTTGCTGGTCAGCTCACCGCCGACTTCGCCGGCGCTGCCGGTGACGACGCTGAACACGCCCTTCGGAATGCCGGCGCGCTCGGCCAGCTCGGCCAGGGCCAGGGCGGAGTACGGGGTCTGCGAAGCGGGCTTGAGCACCATGGTGCAGCCAGCGGCCAGGGCCGGGCCGGCTTTACGGGTGATCATCGCGGACGGGAAGTTCCACGGGGTGATGGCCGCGGTCACGCCGATCGGCTGCTTGATCACGATGATGCGCTTGTCGGGCTGGTGGCCCGGAATGGTGTCGCCGTAGATGCGCTTGGCTTCTTCGCCGAACCACTCGAGGAAGGAGGCGGCGTAGGCGATCTCGCCCTTGGCTTCGGTCAGCGGCTTGCCCTGCTCGATGGTCATCAGGCGAGCCAGGTCGTCCTGGTTCTCGATCATCAGGTCGAACCACTTGCGCAGCTTGTTGGCGCGCTCTTTCGCGGTCAGCGCACGCCAGGCCGGCAGGGCCTTGTCGGCGGCTTCGATAGCGCGACGGGTCTCGGCAGCGCCCATCTTCGGCACGGTGCCGATGATCTCGTTGGTGGCCGGGTTGTTCACGTTGATGGTCTTGCCACCATCCGCGTCGACCCAGGAACCGTCGATATAAGCCTGTTGGCGGAACAGCTTGGCGTCTTTGAGTTGCATGACCTGTCTCCTTTCGAGGAAAGCCTGTGGACGGCGGGTCTACCTCGAGTCCCGCCCGTCTAGTTGTCTGGAATGGAGAGACCGCAGTCTCTGCCGTTCATTCGCCCCGACCGACCACTGTCGGCGCCAGAGGCGAAGGTCGCCACTGCAAGGGGGCGACGCCAGGCGAACGGCTCTTAGTTCGCTCGGCATGCGGACACGAAAAAACACAGACCCGGGTCATTGCCCGGTCTGGTCCATCTCGCTCACGCACGGATTCCTGGATTGAATCCAGGAAGACCTCTGCCCCACAACCTTCCGGTACGCTGATCGACGGAAGCCGCACAGGGACCTGCTGTCATTGAAGACAAGCGGTTGGCACAACGGAAGAATGTCATCCCGCAGGCGGTTGGCCGGCTGGTGTGATGCCAATTCTCCGGTCTCCTGTTGTTGTGATGGGGAGGCGTTTGAAATCTCAAACGAATCCTAGGGCCCTTGACTGCAAAGGGCAAGAGCTTGTTCGACAAAACCCACGAAGGTATCCGGTAGCAGAGCCTTTTCGGCGCATTTCTACCGACAAGCGGCACTTTTCGTTCGATATCATGAACGAGCGTACCTGCATTGGACGCCCGCACGTGAGATGCGTATGATTGCGGCCTGCCGCGCCAGCCGCGGCATACGCACCAGTAGCTCAGCTGGATAGAGTACTGCCCTCCGAAGGCAGGGGTCGTGGGTTCGAATCCCGCCTGGTGCGCCATCTACCTGTTTCGGGCTGTCTCTAACAGTTCACGAAACACCCCAAGAAGCCCGCCCTGTGCGGGCTTTCTTGTCTCTAGCTGTCTCTACTTATCTCCCTCTAGCCTTGACCGCCATGTACACCAGCGTGTACACCTGAAGAAAATTCGAACCAGCGGTGTACAAGGATGAAACGAAGCGGGATCAAGCGCCGCCCCCTGGCGGACACGACCTTGGCTGGCCTAGAGCCTGAAAGCACCCCTTACAGGGAGCTCGACGGCAACGGCCTGTACATCCGAGTGAAGCCCAACGGTCAGAAATCCTGGAACTTCCGCTACAAGAAACCGGACGGGAAATGGTCCTGGCTCGGCCTGGGCAGTTACCCAGAAGTCAGCGGATCGGCCGCCAGGCAGAAAGCTGCCGAACTGCGCGCCGACGCCGCTGACGGGAAAAGCCCTCTCGCCACCAAGCACGCTCGCAAGGCTTCCGAGCTGGATGCCGCCAACAGCACCTTCGAAGCGCTGGCCCGGGAATGGATCGAGGTTCGACTACCTGGTTGGGCGGAGAACACCGCCAAGCGCACCGTCGGCGCCCTGGAACTGCACGCCTTCCCTGTGTTCGGCAAGCGCCTGTACACAGAGATACTGCCCATCGAGTGGATGGAGTTCTTCAAGGGCATGGAGCAGAAGGGCATCATTGAACAGATGGGCCGGGTGCGCCGATCCTGCAAAGAAATCTACGACCTGGCCCGAGTCACCGGTCGCGCCGTGCACAATCCCTTGGATGGCCTGAGCCGCTTCCTGCAGACCAAGGCGGCAGAGAACTACGCCCACGTCTCCGCCAAGGAACTGCCTGCCCTCCTGCGGGCCGTTGCCGCGTATCCCCATGCTCATGATGTGCGCCTTGGGTTGCGCCTACTGATGCTCACAGGGGTTCGTCCCAGCGAACTGCGCGAAGCCCGCTGGGAAGAATTCGACCGTGACGCCGGCCTCTGGCACATCCCAGCCGACCGCATGAAGAAACGCCGGCCGCACACCGTGCCACTGTCCCGCCAGGTGCTCGAAACCCTCAAGCAACTGCACACCCTTACAGGTGCCTATCCCCTGCTCTTCCCTGGCCGCAACGACCGCACCCAGCCACGCAGCAATATGGTCTTCAACATGGCCTTGCGGCGCATGGGATACGAAGGCCGACAGACCGGTCATGGATTCCGCCACATTGCCTCCACCACCCTGCGCGAGCATGGCTTTGCCAAGGAGCACGTCGAGGCGCAGCTATCCCACGCAGAGGACGGCGTAGCCGGGGTATACAACAAGGCGATCTATATCGAGCAGCGCCGCACCATGATGCAGTGGTACGCCGACTACCTGGACGAGCTGGAGCTGGATAACGTAGTAAAGGGCAGCTTCGGCAAGGCGGTGTAAGGATGCATACCCGTACCCCTCAAAAAATCGGTGTTCCAGGTGTTCCAGGTGTTCCGGAATCACCGCAAGCCAGTAACGGCGTGGCCTCCCGCAATGGAACACCTTGCTGCACAAGTCGGAACACTTGGTGTTCCAGGCGCCAAAGGTGTTTCACCTTGGGCAGGGCTGGAGCGGAACACTTCGAGGCAGATCGGGGCTGCACCAGCAACAGGCCAGGCGGAACACGACACTGGTCCTGCTCTGCCCTGGAGGCCAGGGCGAATATGGCCTGTGGAGAACGGCAGCGTATTGCGGCGCTGTGGTCGAGGCGCTGAATGGGGCGGGGGGCAGATGCAGAGGCATGACTGCAGAATAACGTTCTTGTTTTATGTGAACGGCCGCCCCTGGCGAGTCGCTGGCGAGTGCACGCTATATGACATGGAACTGCTGCAGGGCCGGCGCCTTGAGCTGGGTGTTAAGTATGAGGTCGTGCTGCCTGGGCATGCTTTGGTGCTGAGAGAGCAGGGCCTGTTGGTGTTTTCATCTAAGCCAGGTTCAGCAGAGCTTTCTGAGTTCACTCATAGCCTTTGGGCATTCCCTAACTGGCTGAAACACCTTGAGAGTATCGGCATCAACCGCTCTGATGTTGTCGGTTCGTCCGACCTGCAGGCACTGGAGTGGTATGAACGTTATCTGCAGTGGGCGCGTGACGAGGAATACCGGCACCTTGAGTATCTGGCTGCTCAGGGCAAAAGCCTCAATGAGCTGGAATTGTGGTGGCCTGAGTTGCGTGACAATCCACTGGCCGCTGCCTTGGTTGATGATCTTGAGCGGAATGGCGGTCTGGCAAAGCGCAGCAGGGGCCGCCCGGCTGGCACTATGGGGGCTGCTATCCGCGAGCTGTACGCGTTGGCTGTCGATATATACCGGCACGATGTACCGGGTATCTCTGATAGCTGGTTGGCCGCATGCTGGGAGGCCTGCCGCTTGCGCCCGGATTGGGTGCCTCGACAGTGGGCGATCAAGGGCGGCATAGACGAGTCCGGCAATGCGCTTGGCCCAGGCATGAGCCTTTACCGTGCCACTAACAAGGCCAGCATACGGCGCTCACCTCTTTCCGACCCTGTGCATTGGCCGGCGCCTGAGCATTGGCCGGGGTACAGACCGCCAGGCTGGCGAGGCAGCAAAGGTAAGTAAAGCCAACTGCCAAGTAGGCGGCTTATTTTAATTACATGGTGAGGAGCGGCCTTCTCCCCGACTCTTTCCGCGTCAATAACCGACGAGGAAAGACCATGCAGAACCATGTCTATGAAGCGTTGGCAGGGCTTGTTCCTGCTGATCTGCTGACCCCGGAGCAAGTGGCTACAGCCCTTGGGCTCTCTCATCGCACCTTGGCCGCTTGGCGCAGCTCCGGACGCAACCCGCTGCCCTATCTGAAAATTGGAGGCCGGGTACGCTACCGCCGTAGCGACGTAACAGCATGGTTGGAAAGCCAGGCTCGCACCAGCACCGCCCCTGGCATGAAGGGGGTGGCGTAATGGCCAAGACGAAACGCCCCCAACAAGTCGCCAGCCCTTTACCTGCTGGCCCGCTCTCGGTTGGCGCCAGCAAGGTCCAGCCGCTGCGCCCCAGCGCCAGCCCGGTCGCCACTCCCACCCAACTCTTCGACCCAGCCGCCACGTTGGTGCGCATGCCGGAACTGCTCACTATCACTGGCCTGCACCGTACCACGGTGTACAAGCGTCTGAAGGATGACCCGACCTTTCCCAGGCCAGTGCCGCTGAGCGACAGCACCGCGCGCGGCGCTCCTGTGGCCTGGGTATTGGCAGAGGTGCAGGCCTGGGTACGTGGGCGGATTGCAGCCCGCCGGGAGGTGGCCGCATGAAGTACTCCCGCATGCCCTTCAAGGGCCCTTACTTCGACCCCACAAATATGGGCTTTCGCATGGCCAGCCCGTATGAAATCAACCGCCGAGCACTGACCATTGCCGCTGTGTGCTGGAATCCGCTCGAACGGACGGCCGTGTTCATCAACGCCGATGGCTTGGCACTGCCGTTGGAAGTGCATCCCTATGACGTAGTGGATCTGTTGCGGCATGTAGTGCGCACCGAATTCGGCAAGGTCATCGGTGATGGCCAGTTCGCCATGAAGCCGGCCGAAATCAAAGCATTGGAGGCGTCGGGCCGCATCAAGCCGTGGGTGGTGTACCACCTGCCGCAGCCGCATGGGTACGTGAACGATGCCGCCACCTGGGCGGAGCATGTTGAAACCGAGCTTGAAGCCGAGCGCCAGGCCGCAAGCGCCAGTCATGCGGCCGCCACCCGACTGCAGCGCTCGCCGGGGGCGTGCGGCGTTGCACTACCCGGGGCCGAGTCGCCTCCTGCTGAAGTGCACGACCTGGCCAGCGAAGTACAGGCCGCAGTCGAGCGCCGACAGGCAGAGCTGAATGACCGGCGCCGCCAGTTGCTGGCCTCGGATGCACGAATCAATGCTTGGTTGCGCGGAGACTTGGGCGACCCGCCCCTGCTGACCCTGATGAAGGGGGCCGCCTGATGAGCGCTCGACCAATGCCCTCTTCCGCTGCAGGCAAGGGGGAGCCGCTGCCGTTCGAGGCACTACGAATGGTTGGGCTATCGGGCACCAACATGCGCCGGTTGGAACGCTATCGACAACAGCAGGAAGATCGGGGAGCTGACGTATTCGTGATCCGCTGGCCGGACGCGACCTGGTGTGTGCTCGCGCTGCACTGTGCCCCGCTGTCCCCGGCGCTCGCCAATGAGCAGATCGCCGAGCTGTACACCAATGCCCGAATGATGATCCGCGACGGCTACCTGCCGAAGTTGGTGCTGCGCTTCGATCCTTCAGCACGCCACTAACGAAAACGCCCCCGGCTGCAACCGGAGGCGTTTGAACTCTTTCAGCCCGCGACCAACGAACCGAGAGGCCAGTCTATGCCCTACCCCAACAACCCGCAAGCCGGACTGCTTGCACCGCGCAGACCGGCGCGCTACGCTGCGGCCGTCACGGTAAATCCCGTGGCCGGGTTTGGCGACCCGAGAATGAAATTGGCGCACAAGCGCCCCAAGACCATTGCTGGCGCTTTTTTTGTGCCTGCTATGTCGCTCTATGGTGGCGGCTGTGCGTGGGAGACCTTCGGGTCTGCCGGGTTCCAATTTCCCCGGTTCGCCAACCTGCGCACAGCTGCCACCTCCCACCGTTTGGCGACGGTTCGTGGCAGCTCCTACGACGAAATTGGAGCTACCCCCCATGAAGCACTCGCACGCCCTCAATCCGTCCGCACGCGCCGCTGCGCACAAGGCTATGGCCTTGGCCGCCCTCTGCGCGAATTCCAGCCTCTCCACCCGTCTCGCTCGCTACAACAACCACATGGCCAAGGCTCGCGCCCTGGAGGCGGTAGGGGGTGCGCAATGAGCTTTCAGCCGCAAGCAAGGGAGTTCGAACGCGCGTCAATCCAGCTCGAAGCCGCAAGTGATGTACTCGTACGGCTCGGCGCCATGATCCGAGCGATCCAGCATGCCAGTGAGATGGACAGGGAAGCCCTGGCTTGTATCGCGCAAACCTATATCGATGACTGGGCGGAGATTCTCCACTCCGAAGCGAAACACTTCGCCGAGCTGGAAGGAGGTGCCAAATGAGCCGCCCCCCAGTTGCTAAGACATTTGCCGAGCCCTTTGGATACGGCCTCTTTTCGGTGAACCCTGGCGTGGATGTCGTCGATGCGCTGGAGCAGGCCTCCAACATTTTGGGTTGTATGCACGAGCTGACCATCACCGTTAGTGAGAGCGAGGCGCCAGGAAAGGAGGTGTTCGCCGTCCAATACCTGAATGAGATGGCAAAGGCCCTGATTGACGCATCCGTGCGCGGCCTGATGGGAAAGGGAGGTAGTCGATGACTGCAAAGCATCCGACATTCGCGCAAGTTAAGCGCGCCTCCCTGCAGGCCATCGAGCGTGTTCTGGCTCATTGGCTCCCCGGTGGCCAACGTGTAGACAGCGGCAAGGAATACACTGCCCCCAACCCCACGCGGGCCGACAAACACGCCGGCTCGCTCAAGGTGAACCTGGCCAAGGGCACCTGGAGCGACTTCGCCACAGGCGACAAGGGCGGCGACCTGATCGATCTAGTGCGCTACCTGGACGGCGGCAGCGAAGTAGGCGCCTGCAACAAGCTGGCGGACTTCCTCGGCGTCACGGCCGGTACTGCTAGCACCACCACCGCGCCGGCCAACAGTACGGCCGGCAAGCCGGCCTGGAAGGCCGTGATCCCGATCCCTGATGAGGCTATGCGCAAGATCCCCAAGCAGCACGGGAAGAACGGCAAGCCGTCGAAGGTGTGGATCTACCGGAGCGCCGATGGCTTGCCGGTGATGGTGCTGTATCGTTTCGACCTAGGGCTGGACGACAGCGGCGCGCCGCGCAA
This sequence comes from Pseudomonas sp. SCB32, assembly GCF_009189165.1. Classification (NCBI taxonomy): domain Bacteria; kingdom Pseudomonadati; phylum Pseudomonadota; class Gammaproteobacteria; order Pseudomonadales; family Pseudomonadaceae; genus Pseudomonas; species Pseudomonas sp. SCB32. The sequence continues at coordinate 286,476 of NZ_CP045118.1, read as the reverse complement.
AGTGTTCGCCCCGCTCACCTGGTGCCAACCGTCGGGCGGCGGCGCGTCGTGTTGGCGCTGGCAGGGACTGCCCGAACCGCGCCCGCTGCTGCGTCTGGACGAACTTTCAAACCGGCCGACGGCGCCCGTGGTGATGTGCGAGGGTGAGAAGGCCGCCGATGCCGCCGCCGAGCTACTGCCCAGCTACGTTGCCACCTGCTGGCCCAACGGAACCAACTCTTGGCAGAAGGCCGACTTCACCCCGCTGGCGGGACGCGACGTGCTGTTGTGGCCTGACAATGACGCACCAGGCCTCAAATGCATGGATGCCCTGGCCGAGCATCTGCGTCAGCTCGGGATCACCTCAGTCCGCCCGGTGGCGCTGACAGTGTTCGGCCAGCGGCCGGGCCTCGACGGCGCGCGACCGTCCTTTACCCCAGGCGGCGAGTGGGCCGAGGGCGACGACGCCGCCGATGCCCTAGCCAAGGGCTGGACTGCAGCGCACCTGGCCGAGCTGGAACGCACCGGGGAGTTATTCGCTCTTACTCCGACTACAACTTCAGTCGAGCCCCAAAAACTCCGCAAGCCACGCTCCAACAGCACTCCGGCACCAGAAGAAAAGCCCAAGCCGGTACCGGCCGGCTTCCGCGTCACGGCTGAAGGGGTGTTCTATGCCAGCGAGGATGGCGAAGCGCGGCCGGTGTGTTCCCGCCTGGAGATCCTGGCCCGCACCCGCGATGACAAGGGCCATGGTTGGGGGCTGTTGGTGGAGTTCGATGATCCGGACGGAGCCAGCAAGCGGCTGAACATTCCCCAACGCTGCATGGCTGGGGACTTTGGCAAGGATGTTCTGGGGCCGTTGGTTGATATGGGCCTACGCCTGGCACCGCTACGCACCGCCCGCAATTCGCGAAACGACTTGCAGAGCTACCTGCAAGGCTATGACAGCAGCGAGCGTGCTCGCCTAGTCATGCGCCTGGGCTGGCACGGCGATGCCTACCTTCTGCCGGATCGACAGATAGGCCAAAGCGCGGAGCACCTGCACTTCTACGAAGCCGGCGCCCAGCTCCCACCTATTAGCCAGGCAGGCACCCTGGATCAGTGGCAACAGCAAATCGGTTCACTGTGCGTGGGCAATCACCGCCTGGCGTTCGTGGTCTGCACGGCCCTCGCCGGCCCCCTGCTGCATCTGCTGGGTGCTGAGTCGGGCGGCTTCCACCTTTACGGCGACAGCTCGGGCGGCAAGACCACGCACCTGCAGGTCGCTGCCTCGGTTTGGGGAGGGCCGCGCCTGGTGCGTTCCTGGCGTTCTACGGACAACGCATTGGAGAGTATTGCGGCGGCTCATTCGGACGGGCTGCTAGTGCTGGACGAGATCGGTATGTGCGACCCGCGCATCATCGGCGAAACGGTGTACATGCTTGGCAACGGCACCGGCAAAGCCCGCGCCAATGACCGAGGCATGGCTGGCCGCCAGGTACAGGAGTGGCGATTGCTATTCCTCTCCACCGGAGAAAAGACCTTGGCCCAGCACATGGCTGAAGCGCACAAGGAGCTGAAAGCTGGCATGGAAGTACGGATGCTGGCTGTGCCGGCCGACGCCAGCAAGGGCCTTGGGCTGTTCGAGGTACTGCATGGCTTTGAGGATGCAGCCGCGCTGTCCGATACCCTAAAGGCTCGTGTGGGCAAGTTCTACGGTACGCCGGCACTGGCCTTCCTGTCGGCCCTCTGCGAGCCGGGCAAGCTGCGTGGCTATGCCGCCATGGTGCGCAGTACGGTGGAGCGCTTCACCGCCGAGGCATTGCCAGCCAACGCCAGCGGCCAGGCTCAACGCGCCGCCGCTCGATTCGGATTGGCGGCTGCAGCGGGAGAGTTGGCCACAGCACTAGGTGTCACCGGCTGGCCTGATGGCACGGCGCTCACTGCTGCGCGGGTTTGTCTGAGTTCATGGCTGGCCGAGCGTGGGGGTGCGGGCAATCTGGAGGGTGATGAGATCATCCGGCGACTGCGCATTAACATTGAGCGCTACGGCGAAGGCCGCTTCACCCGATGGGACAGTGTAGCGGCGAAGGTTGACGAACATGCCCCACGCACCACGGACCGTCTTGGCTTCCGGCGCACGGTCGAGCACAGCTATGGAGATGCCCAATACACAACTACAACCTACTACTTGCTGCCCACCGCTTGGCGTGACGAGGTGTTCAAGGGCATGAACCTGCGCAACGTAAACCGGGTGTTAGTTGAGCGGGAGATACTGCAGCCAAGCAATGACGGCAAAGCCTCGCAGACTCTCGCCTTGCCTGGCATTCCTAAGGCCCGCGCCTATGTGGTGGATGCCGCCAAGCTGTTTGCTGATGAGGCGGATGCCCTGGCTGCTGCAGCCTGACCCCTGTGGCCTGCATTGAGCTTTGGCCCATTCAGTTGCGTTAGCGCGCACCGGTATCACAAACCGACCCCTTGTTGATACCAGAGGAAGCCCCTTATCCCTTGGTATCAACAAGTGCGGGTTGACTCATTATTGATACCAAACAAAAATGAGCCCACCTTATATGACACCAACAGGGCAAGCCATGAACCGCGTATTTGCATACGGCCGCGTTTCAACTCTGGAGCAGTCCACCGACAACCAGTTGATCGCGCTTCAGCAGAAGGGCTTCGATATTCAGCCGCACCGCTGGTTTGCCGAGCAAGTGTCTGGGGGAGTGCCAGCGCTGCAGCGCGTTGAGTTCTCCAAGATGGCTGATCGCATGGAGGCGGGAGACATGCTCGTAGTACTCAAGCTGGACCGGTTAGGTCGCGATGTTCAAGATGTCCTGGCGACCATCGAGGCCTTTAGCGCTCGATCCATCCATGTGCGGAGCCTCGACCTGGACGGCGTTGACCTGACAAGTGCAGCCGGAAAACTACAACTCACTGTGCTGGCTGCTGTCGCCGCCTTCGAGCGCGACCGGATTAAGGAACGCACCCGAGAAGGTTTGGCGCGCAGCACCAAGAAGGCCGGGCGGCCTGAGGCTCTGGATACCACTAAAGCTGTGCAAGCTTGCAAGGCTATGGGGATGAGCCAGAGTCAGGCAATGACCGAGCTTGGTCTAAGTCTGCCAACCATCAAGCGCCACTGGAACAAGTGAGCACAACCAGTCCGGGCCACTCGGTTTAAGCTATGAATTATTGCTCTCCCCTGCCGGCCCTGTCCTCCTCAAGTCGAGCAATAGGAAGGTCCTCGTGCCGCTCCTGTGCCGTTGCAGCCTCGGCAGCTAGTTCATCAAGCACGGTGAAAACACCTTCCAAATCCCCGGCATATGTAGCTATGTAGCCGGACGTAACTACCTGTCTTTCTTCGACGAGCAGAACTCGTTGGCGGATTTGCTTCTGATGTACCCCCCAATAGCGCCCCATTTCCATCGGATCAAGACCACCAGGAAGTTCAGCCTTGGTGGCAAAGTAACCTTCCTCGTCTAGACCAGAAAAGAAGGAGCTACTCAGTTTCGACAGACAGTAGTCAAGGAAGTGGAGTGCGTTATCAGGATGGAGAGCAGGGTTAAAACAAACGCCAAATACGTACTTGTTCATCAATCTGGCTATACCGCCACTATCGCCCACTCCACTCTCGTCGTAATGCCCACAGCCCGGCCCAGCCCCATTTGGCGGCAGCGAGTTGCTCAGTTGATAAATGACGAAAGACTTTACAATCGAGCGCACCACAGAAACGCGTTCACCAAGAGACGCGGAGCCTTGCTCAAGCTGTTGGCCAGCTAAAATGTAGTTACCTAAATTAGAGGAGCCGTCACCAAGAAATGCTTCAAATGGAACATCGTCAACTTCTGAATAAAAATTTCGCCCTGATTCAATGTAGACCTTTCGGAAAAGTGCGAATATTTCTTGAGAAATTCTCCGCATGCCCATCAATGCAAGATTACTGACCACCCCGGTTGTCGCAGCATTTGCGTCCTCATGAAGGATGAGGGCTGAATGCAAATTATGCAGTTGTCCCTGACGATCTGCGGAGCAGTTGAGCCGGAACATCAACAGGTCATTCCATCCGAGTACGCCACGCTCGCTATTGGCAAGACGCTGAATAAGTCCCTTACCCTTATATTCGCCCTCACCAAATATCCTACGTGCGATCTCTACAATATTCTCCGGAGAGTTCGTAACGCGGCGCCCGTCAGTTCTTCCCCACCCAGCACGATCTAGAAGCCGCAAGAGCGAATAGATCGACCTTTGTCGCAGTCCCCGATCTTCATTTGCAATCATCGAATAGCGCGGCAGATAGCTCACAAGCGTATTTATAGCGTCTTCGGCGACCGCACGAGTGAGACCATAAGACTGATTTACCAGCACCCTCCAGAACTGATCATGCGAGTGCTCCCCTTGCTCCAGGAGAAACTCAGACGACGTCAATACTGAGACAATAGGCACCCCCTTCTGTACACGCTCCACAGCCTTCTGATACAGCACAAATGTATTTTGGGGTTCGGGCGTCGCGAATCGCACAATGAGCTTGAGATACGCCTCCAGATTCCTGAAGCCATCATGGTTGAAGCACGCGCGCGATCTAAGATCAGCCTCGTCGATGCCGTGTCGCTCGTTGAGCTCAAGGCTCATGACGTCAAAGAGTTGCCCCAGCAAGAATCCTGCTGCCCCCTTGTGGGCCTGCATGACCCCCGTGAATTCGGTCGAGTTCTTGAACTCTTGCTCTCCGTACTCCCGTCGAATCGAGAAGACCCCACTACGCCCCTCGGTTTCTTCCGCGTAGATTCGCCTAAACAAGCCCGGGTAGTTCAAATTCAAAAGCATGAGATTGATAAGATCTCGCTTACTAAAATCCGTCCGACCTAGATCGCTCCGCTCGATTTGCATAAGTAGCATGGAATTGACAAAGCGTTTCACTTTGCGCAGGTCCCCCACCAGGGGTAGGTAGTTTGCAGCTAAGCTCCCGTCGAGGATGTCCGACAGCTCATTGAGAACAGCACCAAGCTTCAACATGGTATCGGAAGGAATCGAACCCAACTGATTCTCCGCACGCTGCCAGTCCCGCCGCAGGAAGTCCCGAATACTGGAGCTGTCAACAAATAAGTTCAATTTAACCGTCACAAATTTTTCTAGGAATTCCCTCGCTCTTGAACCTTCATCGTGGCCTGCAACAAGGACCTCCGTGTCATAGCAAAGGACATAGGTGGCCTGTGAAAGCTTGAACGTCTGCCTCGTTGCGAACAGCACATTGTTTGTTGTCTTCGCATCCAAGCGGTCAAGGTCGTCAATGACGATTATTACGCGCCGACCGATGCGCCTAAGTACCTCGTCAATATCATCTAGCAGTTCATCAACAGTTTCCTGCGAGGGCTCTAGGGAAAGCTTGAAGCCAAGGAACGACACATCGGCTTTTCCCTTTATTAACCGGGAGTACCGGGATGCTGCAGGCCGAAACTCTGGAGCGAAGACCTTCCGTTGAATCGCGGCAGACAAGTCGCGAATCAAGCGATCCGCAAGATCAGGTTCTGATGCATATCGAAGAGGCTCAAATCTACAAACGATGGCTTTGTCTTCCGCGCATGCCCAGTAGCGTTCAGCGAGATTGATGAAGCTTGTTTTGCCAACCCCCCACGGCCCATCTATCCCAAAGACGAGTCCCGGGTGTGCACCGCTTGCAAGAACAGTCTCCGCGAACGATTTGGCCTGTGCTCCGCTCGCTAACAGGTCCTCTTCCTCGCCGCTGATTTCCTCATCAGCAATGAAGTACAGCTGCGGTACGTCTTTTTGAGATCTAGGCCAATACTGTTGAATCAGCGGCGATAGCAGCACGGCAAAGAGCAGCAGGAAGATTGCAGGCGCCCAATTTGGATCAGCGCCCCTCAGTGCTGTATGGACTTTATCCAGCCAAGGCGAGGCCAGCTCGTTTGTCCAAATACCGATGCCAATCGCGAATAGCAGGTCTAGACGCAGGCTGCGGGCCATTCGTGCAGCTGCGACATGCGCATCCCGCTTGAATGCGTAGGCAAAACACACGAGCAATGTGACCAGTATCCCACCAAACCTTAACCAGAGGTCTGTATCGGACAAGGTCGGAGCGAAGTTCGCGCCCAGATAGAACGCCGTGCGGAAAATTTCCGCTGCGACAAAACCAGCAGTGAGCGACCTGGCGAATACTAACAGCTCGGGCATTTTCATTGCCGGATTGGTTGCGCTCATCTATTTCCGCTCCATGTAGTGTGATTTCCTTGCGCCCTTCCAAAAACTGCAGATGAAGTCCGTGCCCTACACGTACGAAATTGGCCTTTTCGCCTGTGGCTGTCTGGCCTCGACGTGGACCGGCCAATCATATTCAAGTGCGCTCAACACTCATTGGTCATGAGGGAAGCAACTCTTAGGTCAAGCGCAATGCAATCACGAACTGGGAACACCATTGGTGCTCCGTACACATTGTGTTCCACCTTCACCACCATTGTGTTCCACCGCTGAAAGCGGCGCTACTACTGACTCTCGGTCGTTGCAGAACACCAAGAACACCAAGAACACAGAAGCTTTGACAGATATGGAGTCGCCTCCCCCCGCCCCGCTAGAGGGGGATGCCAACAGCGATGGAAGTCTATGCATGGTGCTCTGAGGCGTTGTAGATATCAGTAGACAGGGGGGTGTCCAATCCTTGGCGGCTACTCTTGTCCGAACGACCTAGGGAGGCACATCGATCCGCTCGCCGAAATTTCATATAGGGGGGGAGTCAAAAACTCCCGATCCCTATAAGCCTCGAACGACGTTAGGAACTCCGTTTACAACGGCGGGAAAAATGGGTGGGTGGGGGGTTTCCGAGGGAAGTCGGCTATGCCCGAAATCTAGACAGAAACTGGTCGATATCGAGGCCAGCAGCGCGCACCGTGTACACCAGCATGTACACCAGAAATTTCATAAAAGTAAAAATATCAAATATATCAATTACATACAGAACAGGTTAGAGGCCCGCCTGGGCCATCTACCTGTTTCGAGCTGTCTCAAGCAGTCTGCGAAACCACCTGAAAAGCCCGCCCTGTGCGGGCTTTCCTGTTTCTGGCTGTGCAGACTTGTGCTTCGCGGCGCGTCCCTCGACTCCATACGATTCATCTCCGCCCCCAAAGGCTGTATAAGCCTGCTGCCATCGCGCGCGAAAAGGATAAACCGCCAATGCTTCGGCTCTCGATGCCAGCCCTGCTCCTGGCCCTTGCCGGTTGCGCCACCAAGCCTCCCGCGAATCCCGAAAACCTCTGCGAGATCTTTCGCGAAAAGCCTGAATGGCACGAAGCGGCGCTGAAGATGCAGAAGCGCTGGGGCGCGCCGATCCAGGTGCCGATGGCGATGATGTACCAGGAGTCGTCCTTCAAGCACGACGCCCTGCCGCCTCGCTACTACTTCCTCGGTTTCATCCCTTGGGGCCGGGTCAGTTCAGCCTATGGCTACGCCCAGGCCAAGGACGAGACGTGGGCGGACTACAAGAAGGATGCCGGGGACTGGGGCGCCGACCGCGATGACTTCGCCGACGCGCTGGACTTCATGGGCTGGTACATGCAGAAGACCGCCAGCGTTAACCGTGTCTCCAAATGGGACGCCTATGGCCAGTACCTGAACTACCACGAGGGTTGGGGCGGCTATCGCCAGCGTAGCTACGACGCCAAGCCCTGGCTGAAGAAGGTGTCGCAGAAGGTCCAGGCGCGCGCCTCGCTGTACAGCACCCAGTACAAGAGCTGCGAACAGGAGCTGTCGACCGGCGGCTGGTTCTGGTAGCCGTCAGTGCCCCATGATCCGCCGGTACTCGTCCCGATACTGCTCGTAAGGCAGGTTGCGCTGCTGTAATTCGAAGAGCTGCTGCTCCTGACTCCGCGGCGGGGTCGCGTGGGCGACGGTTTCGATCGCCGTGGGAGCGGCGGGAGCGGGCACGCTCTGTGGCGGCGAGACCGGCGCGGCGGGCGTCGTGGGCAACGGCAGCGGTCGGGAAGGACGGGCGACCAGCAGGGCGCCGGTGATTTCCTCGACGATCTGCTCGGACACCGCATCGAGCTGCGAGGAGCCCATCGCGGCGAACAGATCGCCGCTGGCTTGCGCCTGGCTGTCGTAGCGGCGCGAGGCGAGCAGCTGGCCGGTCAATCCGTCGTGGTAGCGCACGGTGGAGGTGACCCATTCGCCCTCTTCGGCGCGCGGACGGTTGTTGGCGCTGTGGCCGGCGCCGACCTCGATCACCACCAGAGTGGACAGAGTTTCCGTGGCGCGCGGTTCGCCGTCCTGTACCGAGAACTGATAGTCAGCCGAGCTCGCCTCTTCACGCAGCGCCTCGCGCCAGCCATTCATGAGCAGACGCCAGCGCGGGTTGGCCGCCACCTGGGCATCGGGCTGGAAGTTCACCACCAGGTTATGCCGTGTATCACGGTACAGGGAGATGGGGGCGCCGCGCTCGTCAGTGCGGACCGAGGAGGAGCAGCCGCCCAGCAAGGCAAGGCTCAGGACGATGGGGAGGTAGCGCATGGTGATCCCTCTTATAGTCGGGGGCATTCTGCCAGCACTTCACGATGCAAAGAAACCGTCTGGAATCAGTCTTCCAGCCAATCGTCCTCGTCGTCCAGGCCCGAGTGGTATTCCTCCGGCTCATCATCTTCCGGATGGTCGTCGAAATACGCCGCGTCCGCGTCCAGCAGGCTGTCGAGGTCGTCGTCGAGATCGAGCAGGTGGTCGTGTTCGGGCTCGGGAAGGTCGCGGTCTTCGTCAGTCATGGCCGATTAGCAAAGCAGGAGTGGGGAGACAGTATAAATCGCCGTGCCGGTGCATGACGTTTTCATTGCAGTCGGCGCCGCTTTCCGACCTTGCCGGATCGGCATCTGTCCACGATTCTCTATTGAACCTCGGGCAACGCGCTACGAGACGACGAAAGGGGGCAGGAATGAAGAATGTGGCTCAGCTGTTGAACGCCAAGGCGGACCAGCAGGTTTACACCATTGGCCCGGACGCGCTGGTGATCGATGCATTGCGCCTGATGGCGGACAAGAACCTCGGCGGCTTGCCGGTGGTGGAGGCCAACCAGGTGGTCGGTTTCTTCAGCGAGCGCGACTACGCCCGGCGCCTGGCGCTCAAGGGTCGCAGCTCGGAGGACACGCAGGTCCGCACCGTGATGACCGCGCCGGTGATCACCGTGGACACCCACCTGAACATCGACAAGTGCATGAGCATCATGACCGAACGCCACCTGCGCCACCTGCCGGTGGTGGAGAACGGCGAGCTGCTGGGTCTGCTGTCGATCGGCGACCTGGTAAAGGCGTCCATCGCCGAGCAGGCCGACCTGATCCGCCAGCTGGAGCAATACATCCGCGGCGAGTAAGCGAACACCGGCGGCTGCTCAGCGCGCGGTCGCCGCTTCCACCGCCCCGCTGTGCAGGTCCACCAGGCTCAGGGCACCGTCGGCGTAGCCGCTACCGGTGTCGATGTAGTGCGTGTTACCCAGTCGGCGCACCCGGCTCTGCGCCGTATGGCCGACATACAGACGCTCAAGGCCAGGCACTTGCGTATCGTCCTCATCCTCGACACGGGTGCGCGCCCACATCGCCATTGCCGCCGCGTTGCGTCGGGCGGCGCTGCCCAGCTCTCCGGCCAACGCCGCCATGCCGCTGTCCCAGTCCGGGAAGGCCGACGAGATCGGCGCTTCGGCGTGGATGATGCCAATGCGGCGGCCCGTCGCGATTTCCACCTCGATGGCCAGCGGCAGGCGTTGCAGGCGCCGGGCGATGCGCTCGCGCTCCGCCTGCGGCAACGCGTAGAGCCAGACGCCGCCATTGCGGTAATGCAGGTCGCGGTCGTCGCCGGCCAGCACCGAGTCGATCACCAGTTGCTCATGGTTGCCGCGCACCGAAGCGAACCAGGGGTGCTCCAGCCACTCCAGCACGCGCGCCGAATAGGGTCCGCGGTCCACCAGGTCACCCGCGGCGAACAGACGGTCAGCGACGGTATCGAACGCCACCCGCTTCAGCAGGCGTTCAAGCAGTTCGAAGTGGCCATGCACATCCCCGACCACGAAATCACGGCCACGCAGGTTGCGCGCGAAGCGTTGCAGGGGGCGTTCCGGCAAGAGGGTATTCATCACCATCTCCAGGTCTTGCAAGGCTTCAGCTTAGCAGCGGCAGATGGCGTTCCCGAGGCCTTTCGACAAAAGCGGGATGACCTGCTGCCGCACTGTTGCCCAGGCAGCGACCGGCCAGCACGGGCTGCTTCCCCAGCAGCAACACCGCGCCAGCAGAAATAAAAACACCTTTAATATCAATGCATTGCAATCAGCCCACAAAGCGGTACGGATGTTGCGATGTCCCCATCAAGCCAACCGGCCTTATCACGCGTGAGCCAGCACATGAGCAACGCAATAACAGCTTGATGCCTTGCGGCGACGACCGAGCACCACAGAGCCGGCCGTCCTTTCGCCGCCCTTGGGGACACCATGTTCAAACGCAGTACCCTTTCCCTCGCCATCGTCCTGAGTCTGGGGGGACTCGCCAGCCAGAGCGCCGTGGCGGACGACAGCGATACCCGGCAGAACAACGACAGCAGCGCCGCGCCGACCCTGGGCAAGGTGGTGGTCACCGCGCAGAAGCGCGAGGAGTCGGTGCAGGACGTGCCGGCGCCGATCACCGTGCTCAGCGGCGAGAAGATCCGCGACGCCTCCCTGCAATCGGCCAACGAAGTGACCCGCTACACGCCCAACGCCTCGGCGGGCACCACCGACGGCCACGGCCGCCCGCGCTGGTGGATTCGCGGCCTGGGCACCGGCGATCAGGGCGCCAACACCGTCAGCCCGATCGGCATCTATGTCGACGACGTCTACATCGCCAACATCAGTGCCACGGGCTTCCCGCTGTTCGACCAGGAGCGCGTGGAAGTGCTGCGCGGCCCGCAGGGCACCCTGTGGGGCAAGAACACCACGGGCGGCGCGATCAACTTCATCTCGCGCAAGCCGACCTTCAGCCCCGAGGGCTACTTCAAGGTCGACATGGGCAACTACGCCAACCGCATCGTCGAAGGCGCGGTGAGCGACGCGCTGGTGGACGACAAGCTGGCCGGCCGCCTGTCCTTCCATCACCAGGGCCGTGACGGCTACACCGAGAACATCAACGACAACGACGACCAGGGCGCGCTGGAAGATGACGCCGTGCGCCTGCAGTTCGCCGCGCGGGTCAACGACAACCTCGACGCCAACCTCAACCTGCACGCCCGCCACTACCACGACACCGCCAGCTACAACACCGTCAGCTACGGCACCCGCCCGGACGGCACCAACCAGTTTGGCTATTCCATCGACCCGAAACTGGGCAAGGCCAACTTCAACGCCAAGTACCAGGCCGAGATCGACCAACTGGGCAGCAACCTCAACCTGGTCTGGCAACTGGGCGACCTGGAGCTGACCTCCATCACCGCCTTCGAACACTTCACCCGCGACGGCTGGACCGACAGCGACAACACCCCGCTGGAGCTGCAGCGCAGCTACGGCTATGCCGACAGCCAGCAGTATTCCCAGGAGTTTCGCCTGGCCTCGCCGCGCACCGACCGGCTGAACTGGGTGCTGGGCTTCCACTACTTCAACGAGGACCTGCAGGCGGAAAACGCCAGCGCAGCGCTGACCAACCCGTACATCCCGCGCTACTACAACAACGTCAGCTACGACCAGCAGACCGAGAGCTACGCCATCTTCGGCAGCACCACCTACAACTTCACCGACGACTTCAGCCTCACCGCCGGCCTGCGCTGGACCCGCGAAACCAAGGACATCGACCTGCTGCGCCTGCAGAACCGCGGCCCCGCGGTGTTCGGCAACGGCGACTGGTGGAAGCAGGACAACGTCCTCTCGCAACTGGTCGCCAACGCCAGCCAGGACGAGAGCAACACCTGGAGCGACTACAGCTGGGACCTGACCCCGGAGTACCGCATCTCCAACAACGCCCGCGCCTACTTCCGCTATGCCCGCGGCTTCCGCTCCGGCGGCTACAACACCGGCGTGACCAGCCAGGCCACCGTCGCCACGGTGGACCCGGAATACCTCACCTCCTACGAGCTGGGCCTGAAGTCGGAATGGCTGGACGGCCGCCTGAACGCCAACGCCAGCCTGTTCTATTACGACTACGAGGACATCCAGCTCAACATCGTCACCGCGGTGAACAACCAGACCGTCTCGCGCCTGGCCAACGGCGCCCAGGGCGAGGCCTACGGCGCAGAGTTCGAGCTCGAAGCCATTCCGTTGCAGAACCTCCACGTCAATTTCGGCCTGGGCCTGCTGCACACCGAGTTCACTGACTACACCTCCGGCCCCAACGACTACTCCGGCAACAGTTTCGTTCGCGCGCCCAACGTCTCGGCGGTGCTCGGCGCCGACTACCGCATTCCGCTGAACGTCGGCGGCGCGGTGATCCTCGGCACCGACTGGGACACCCGCAGCCGCCAGTACTTCTTCAGCAACGACCAGAGCGCCAACATGCGCAGCGGCGGCTACACCCTGGGCAACGCGCGGGTGACCTACGAACTGCCGGGCGAAACCACCCGCGTCACCGCCTACGTGAACAACCTGACCGACAAGGAATACCGCAACCACACCCTGCCGGGCGGCTACCAGACTGCCGGCCTGATGTTCGGCGACCCGCGCACCTTCGGCGTCTCGGTCACCACCGACTTCTGAGCGAGGTAATCACCATGTCCCTGATCCATCGCACGTTGCGCCGGCTGCTGCCAGTCGCCGCCCTGCTGCTCGCCGGCCAGGTTGCGGCCGCCGAGCAGCCGACCACCCTGCGCATCGCCACCGTGGCTTATGCCAACGCCGGCCAGATCACCTTCAACGGCCCGGCCTACGTCATCGCGCGTGACAAATGGCTGGACCAGCAACTCGCCCAGCGCGGCATCAAGCTGGAATGGGTGCCCGCCGCCACCGCCTCGGTGGGCACCTTCGTCAACGAGGAATTCGCCAACAAGCGCATCGACTTCGCCTTCTACGGAGATTTGCCGTCGATCATCGCCAACGCCTCCGGGGTGCAGACCCAGCTGATCGCCCCCGGCGGCATCGGCAACAACGTCTACCTGGTGGTGCCACCGGGCTCCCCGGCCAAGTCCATCGTCGACCTCAAGGGCAAGCGCATTGCCCTGCACCGTGGCCGGCCGTGGGAGCTGTCGTTCGCCAAGTTGCTGGAGGCCAACGGCCTGCGCTTCGAGGACTTTCGCATCTTCAACCTCAACCCCCAGGCCGGCGCAGCCGCGCTGAGCGCCGGGCGGGTGGATGCGTTCTTCACCCTGAGCGACGCCTTCCTGCTGGAAGACAAGCAGGTCGGCCGGATCATCTGGTCGAGCAAGCAGGCCCCGGCCGATTGGAAGATGCGCGCCGAACTCTGGGGCGCGCGCGACTTCGTCAAGGAACATCCGGACCTCACCCAACTGGTGGTGGACGCCTACCTGAAAGCCGCGTGGTGGGTGTCGCAGGACGCCAACCAGGCGGCTTACCAGGAGGCACAGGCCCGTTCCGGCGTGCCGCTCAACGTGCTGCAGCGGGAAGTCGCGGGCGAACCCTGGGCGGCGCATTTCTCGCCGCTCTACGACGATGCCCTGCGCCAGCATTACAGCGACGGGACCGCCTACAGCCTGAAGGCGAAACTGATCCGGGGCGACGTGAAGGTGGAGGATCTGCTGGAGCCGAAGTTCGTCGAGCAGGGGTTGAAGGATCTGCAACTGGAGAGCTTCTGGCAGCGCAGCGCCGGGCCCTCAGTCGCAGCCAAGCCCTGATGAAACGTAGGAGCAACTGTCTTTGGCAGTCTTCGTAGGATGGGTAGAGCGAAGCGAAACCCATCAATCACAGGCACCCACGGCGTAGGTAACGATGGGTTTCGCAGGCTCTACCCATCCTACGCCTTCGACATTGCTCTATGCCGCTCCTACGAAAGCCCCCACAAAAAAGCCCTCGCAAGAGGGCTTTTTCATGCGGGGAAGAAAATCAGGCCGCCGCGCCCAGCAGCTTCTGGCCCTGCTCCCAGAGGCCGGTCATCTTCCACTGCTGTTCCAGCACGCCGGGGCCGAATTCCTGGGAGCCGCCGAGGCTTTCGGCGAGGCCCTGGAAGTAGGCGCCTTCCTCCAGCAGCAGGATCAGCTTGGACGCCTTGATCAGGTCGTCGCCCCAGAAGGTCGCGCCGCCGTTGGCTTCGAGGATGGCCGGGGTGTGCGGGTTCTCGGCGAGCTTGTCGAGGATGAACAGCGGCTCGGGTTGGCGGCGGTCGATGTAGATCGGCAGCTCGCGGGCCAGGGTCACGCGCTGCGAGGCGGCGTAGCGGATCGGCAGCACGCGGTGGGCGCTGGCCCAGCCGCCGAGGTAGGCGGTGTGCACGTGGATCACCACGTTCACCTCCGGGCGCGCCTGGAAGATCGCCGCGTAGCGCTTGCCGTTGCCGCCTGCACCACGGCCGCTGAGCGGGGTCGCGCCGGGGATGCTTTCGTCGAGGATCACCTCGCCGTCATAGGTGGCGACCACCGCGCGGATCTCCTGGTCGTCGGCCCAGGGGCTGGGTGCATGGACGGCGATCACCTTGTCGCTGTCCGGCACGCGCACATAGGCCTGGTAGGTGTTGGTGGCGGTGAGGGTGCGGGTTTCCTTGAGCACGCGGAAGGCCTTGGCGAAGTCGCGGCGGACCTGTTCGAGCTGGCTGGCGAGTTGCGGGTCGAGGGTGGACATGGAATGCCTCCTGGCAGTCGGGGATGGATGAACCGCATGGCGGTGTTCCAGTGACTGAGCAGGACTTGTGCCATTAAAAAATAATCATATTAATCATCTAGTTACGAAGTAAATTCGGTTTCACCAGCACACTAGCCGCGGCTGAACGGGAAAAATTGCTGCCCGCCCAGCATCCCCTGCTGACCCACTGCTGCTGTACAGACAAACGCCCTGCTGCCGCAGCAGCACACCACCCTGAAGGCCGCGCACGGCCTGGCCTGCAGCCTTTGGGCACAGCCCTTGCTCAACACCTTGCACGAGCAGCACGACGCTGCCCCCGCAACGTAAAGGAGCAAGGCCATGAGCACCGAATTCTTCTGGCGACTGCCGCTGGGCAGCGACGGTCCCTATCTCGCCTCGGACAAGAACAACCGCGGCAGCCACCTCTCGCGCCCCGGCAACATCGCTCCGGGCCGCCTGCCCAACGGTGAGCCGGACGGCTTCACCTACATCGACTACATCGCCCAGGTGGCCAAGGCCGCCGAGATCGCCGGCTTCGAGGGCGCGCTGCTGCCCACCGGGCCGGAGCCGTGGATCGCCGCCGCCGCCCTGGCCCGCGAGACCCGCCGGATCAAGTTCCTGATCGCCTTCCAGGCCGCCTGGACCCTGCCGGCCTACGCCGCGCAGCAGGCGGCGATCCTCCAGCACCTGTCCCGCGACCGTCTGGAGTGGAACATCATCACCGGCGGCAACCCCGCCAGCCAGCGCGCCAACGGCGACTTCCTCGAGCACGACAAGCGCTACCAGCGCACCGGCGAGTTCCTCGACATCATCGACGGCCTGTGGAAGAACGAGCAGTTCTCCTATCAGGGCGATATTTACCAACTGGAGAACGGCTCGCTGCCCATCGCGCTGAAGAACGTGCGCAAGCCCGGCGTGTACTTCTCCGGCTTCTCCGACCCGGCGCTGGACGTCGCGGCAAAACATGCCGACGTCTACCTGAACTGGGCCGAACCCATCGACAAGCTCAAGCCGCACCTGGAGCGCGTACGCGAGCTCGCCGACAAACAGGGCCGCGAGATCCGCTTCGGCATCCGCATCGACCTGTTCGCCCGCGAGACCGAAGAGGCCGCCTGGAGCGAGCTGCGCCGCCAGTACGAGCGCATCGACGCGCGCACCAGCGCCTTCATCAAGAACTTCGCCACCGGCTCGGATTCGGTCGGCGCCGCGCGGCAGACCGCCTACCACCAGAACGTCGAGCGTTTCGACGACCTGATCCTCGGCCCAAACCTCTGGGCCGGCTTCGGCAAGGCCAAGCCGGGTCCGACCATCGGCCTTGTGGGCAGCCACGAAAACGTCGCCGAGCGCCTCGCCGAATACCGCGACGCCGGTTTCTCCACCTTCATCCTCGCCGGCAACCCGCACCTGGAAGAAGCCCTGCGCATCGGCCAGGAAGTCCTGCCGCTGGTGCAAGGCAAACGCGCCGACATCCACGAACTCAAGGCCCGCGCCTGACCCACAAGGAGCTGCACATGTCCCGTCCCCTCGATACCCTCTGGTACACCCGCTGCCCGGTTCCCACGGGCCTTGGCATCGCCGTGCAGAAAGGCTGGCTGGAAGAAGCCCTCGCCGAGCAGGGCACGCAGATCAAGTCGCTGCGCGAGTCCGGCGACCAGGCGGTGCGCGAGTCGCACTTCGACCACACCCTGCAGAACTCGGTGCGCCACGGCGGCAACATCCCGGCCATCTGGGCCCGCGCCAGCGGCCGCGAGACCCGCGTGATCGGCCTGTCCTGGGCCGATGAAGCACAACTGATCCTGACCACCGCCGAGAGCGGCATCCGCACCGTGCGCGACCTCAAGGGCCGGCGCTTCGGCCTGCCGGACTGGAGCGGCGCGCAGATCGACTTCACCCGCGCCCAGGCCATCCGCGGCCTGGAGAACGCCCTGCGCCTGGAAGGCCTGGAAGTGCGCGACGTCGAACTGGTGGACTTCGGTCTGAAGGGCACTTTCAGCGACGAGGCTCCCAGCAATATCGTCGGCATCACCGGCCACGGCGGCAGCCGCCGGCGCAGCCAGAATCCGGAGCTGGTCGGGCTGTTACGTGGCGCGGTCGATGCGATTTTTCTCAAGGGCGCCCACGCCGTGCAGCTGGCGCAGCAGTTCGGCCTGCACACAGTGATCGACACCGGCGCGCATCCGGAGCCGCTGATCCGCGCCAACAACGGCACGCCGCGCACCCTGAGCGTCGACCTCAATCTGCTGGAACAGCATCCGGACGCCGCCACCGCGATCCTCGCCTCGGTGTTGCGCGCGGAGGACTGGGCGCACCAGCACCCGGACGACACTCGCCGCTACCTGGCGCGGGAAACCAACAGCAGCGAGTTCTGGGTCGCCACCGCCTATGGCGAGGACGCCCACCTGCGCCTGCGCACCAACCTCGACGAAGGCTCGATCCTCGCCCTGCAGGACTTCACCGACTTCCTGCAGCGCTGGAACTTCATTCCGACGCGCTTTGACGTGCGCGAGTGGATCGACCCGCGCCCGCTGGAAGCCCTGCGCAGCCTGACCCAGAAGGCGAGCTGAACAACGTTGCGAGGGCGAGCCCTCTCCCCTGCCCCTCTCCGCCCTCTCTTCAAAAAAGGGGGAGAGGGGTTCCAGAACAAAATCGAGCGTCCATGAGCACACCGCTGGAAACCCTCTGGTACACCCACAGCCCCGTCCCAACGGGACTCGGCATCGCCGTCGAATCCGGGCGTCTGGCCCAGGCCTTCCGCCCCTTCGGCACGCGCATCCAGTCGCTGCGCGAGTCCTCCGAACGCGAGGTGCGCGAGGCGCACTTCGACCATCACCTGCCCTACTCCGTACGCCACGGCGGCAACATCCCGGCCATCTGGGCCCGCGCCAGCGGCTCGCGCACGCGGGTGGTCGGGCTGTCCTGGAGCGACGAGGTGCAGCTCATCGTCAGCGCGCCGGACAGCGGCGTGCGCAGCATCCGCGACCTGCGCCACCGGCGCTTCGGCCTGCCGAAGTGGGCCAACGTGCAGATCGACTTCACCCGCGCCCAGTCCCTGCGCGGCCTGGAAAACGCCCTGCGCCTGGAAGGCCTGGAGGTGCGCGACGTCGAACTGGTGGACTACCCCTACGGCGGCACCTACAGCGACGACCCGGTGCGCCACGTGTTCGGCGCCCAGGTGGCGCTCAAGGGCAACCGCGTGGTGCAGCGCAACAACGAGCTGATCGGCCTGCTGCGCGGCGACATCGACGCCATCTTCCTCAAGGGCGCCCACGGCCTGCAGCTGGCCCATGAGTTCGGCCTGCACGTGGTGCTGGACGTCGGCTCGCATCCCGAGCCGCTGGTGCGCTCGAACATCGGCACGCCGCGTACCCTGACCGTCGACCAGCAACTGCTGGACGAGCATTTCGATGCCGCCGTGCGGGTGCTCGACACCGTGCTGCGCGCCGAGCAGTGGGCCTGGGCGCATCCCGAAGAGACCCGCCGCTTCCTCGCCCGCGAGCTGAACACCAGCGAATTCTGGGTCGCCAGCGCCTATGGCGAGGATGCCCACCTGCGCCTGCAGACCAATCTGGCGGAGCGCTCGGTCAACGCCCTGCGCGACCTCACCGCCTTTCTCCAGCGCTGGGAGTTCATCGGTAAAGACTTCAGTGTCGACGACTGGATCGATCCGCGCCCGCTGGAAGCCCTGCTGGGGAAAATCGATGTCGCCATCTAGCCCGGCGCGGCCCGCCGCCTTCCTGCTCAACTTCATGCTGCTGGCGGCGTTCAGCGGCGCCACCATCGGCATGGCGAAGATCGTCACCACGCTCTACGCCATCAGCATCGGCGCCAATGCCATGCAGATCGGCATCATCTCGGCCATGGAGGCGCTGGGCATGGTGATCCTCACCCTGCCGGCCGGCTTCGTCATCGCCCGCTTCGGCGCACGCCGGGTGTACTTCCTCGCCAGCCTCGGGCCGATGCTGCTGAACCTGGTCATTCCGTTGTTCGGTGGCTGGCTGTGGCTGGCCGCAGCACGCCTGCTGATCGGCCTGTGCATCCCCTTCCGCATCGTCGCCATGAACAGCGCCTTCCTGCGCCAGCTCAAGCGCATCGGCAACGACAAGGCCGGCTGGTACCGCGGCTCGCTGACCCTGGGCATGGGCCTGCTCGGCCCGCTGCTGGGCAATTGGCTGAGTGGCGCGGCGAGCTTCACCTGGGGCTTTGCCGCCATCGGCCTGTGCTTCGGCCTGATGGCCTTCTACAGCCTCGGTTTCTGGGAAGGCGAAGCACCTGCCGAAGACGTGCCAGTGGCTGTCGCCACCGGCGGACTGCTGCAACAGGTCAGCGCCATGCTGGCCAATGTCGAGATCGCCGAGAGCTGCCTGATCGAACTGCTCAGCGCCGCCACCAGCGCGCTGTTCGGCACCTTCATCCTGCTGCTGGCGATGGAAGTCGCCGGCCTCTCGCAAGGCCAGGCGGTGAGCCTGGTGATGATCCAGGGCCTGGCCTCGGTGCTCGGGCTGTTCGGCTTCGGCTACCTGATCGAGCGCAGCGGCCGCCGACTGGCCTACGTCGGCAGTCTCACGGCGGCGCTGGCCGCCCTGCTGTTGCTCGGCGTCGCCCGCGACTACTGGCTGCTGGCCCTGGGCGGCGTGCTGCTCAGCGCGGCGGCGGCGCTCATCCACCTGGTGAACATGGCCCAGTTGGGCGAGCACGCCATGGACAAGAGCAAGATTTCCGGGCTGTTCAACCTCGCCTCCATGTCCGGCAGTTTTTCCGGCGCGCTGCTGGGCGGGGCGATCAGCCACTTCGTCGGGCTGGGCAACCTGTTCCTCTGCTGGATTCCCCTGGTGCTGCTGGCCGCGCTGTTCTGCTGGCAACGCAAGCAGCGCCGCCAGAGCGCCGGGCCATTGCTCGGCCAGGAGGGTTGAGAGATGAGCAAAACCCTTGATCGCCTGAGCTGGTTCGCCTCGCCGCTGCTCCTGCTGCTGGCCTGGTTCATCGCCGCCCGCGCCGGCTGGTTCCCGCCGCAATTGCTGGTGCCGCCGGCGGAGGTATGGGCCAGCTTCCAGGACCTGCTGGCCAGCGGCGAGCTGCGCGAGCACGTGGTGCACAGCCTGTCGCGCCTGGCCATCGGCTTCTCCATCGGCGCCGTCGGCGGGCTGCTGCTGGGCACCGCCATGGCCCTGTCGAAAACTGTGGAAGCCTACTGCGCGCCGCTGTTCCACACCCTGCGCCAGGTGCCGTCGATTGCGCTGATCCCAATGTTCATCCTGTTCTTCGGCGTGGAGGAAACCTTCAAGATCCTGATCGTCACCAAGGCCGCCTTCTTCCCCGTGGCGCTGGCCGCCAGCGAGGGCGTGAAGGGCATTCCGCGCGGCTACTTCGAGGTCGCCAGCGTGTACCGCCTGCCGCTCTGGAGCCTGCTGCGCGACGTCGCCTTCCCCGCCGCCGCGCCGCCCATCGTCACCGGCCTGCGCATCAGCCTGAGCCGCGCCTGGATGGTGCTGGTGGCCGCCGAACTGCTCGCCGCCGACAGCGGCCTGGGGCAGATGATCGAACTGAGCCGGCAGATGCTGCGCATCGACATCGTGATGGTCGGCGTGGTGGTCACCGGAGCCATCGGCTTCGTCCTCGACTTCGCCTTCCGCCTGCTGGAGAAGCGCTTGCTGCGCTGGAGACCGACGCCATGATCCGATTTCTCAAGAGCCTGCGCGGGCTGCTGTTGCCGGCGCTGCTGATCGCCGCCTGGCACTGGCAGTCGCAACAGGGCGCCAGCGCCGCTTACGCCTTCGTACCACTGGAGCGCATCGGCGCCGGCTTCGTCGAGCTGATCCGAACCGGCGAGCTGTGGCTGAGCGTCGCCGCCAGCCTGCAACGCACCTGCCTCGGCCTGCTGCTGGGCGTGCTCGCCGGCTTCGCGCTGGGCGCCGGCATGGCCCTGTCGCGACCGCTGGAGCGGCTGTTCGCACCGCTGTACCACACCATTCGCCAGGTGCCGATCCTCGGCCTGATCCCGCTGATCGCCCTGTGGTTCGGCAGTGGCGAGCCGTCCAAGGTGCTGATCGTCAGCCTCGCCGCCTTCTACCCGATGACGCTGAACGCCTTCGAGGGCTTCCGCGACGTGGAGAAGCGCTACCGCGAAGTCGGCCGCCTGTATGCCTTCGGCCCGTGGCAGCAGTTCCGCGAAGTGCTGCTGCCCGGCGCGCTGCCCAGCCTGAGCAACGGCGTGCTGCATGCGCTGGCCTTCGCCTGGGTCAGCTCGGTGGGCTGCGAGCTGTTCCTCTCCACCGGCATGGGCCTGGGCAACCTGATGATGAACGCCGAGACCGGCTCGCGCATGGAGATCGTGGTGATCGGCGTGCTCAGCATCGGCCTGCTCGGCTACGCCATGAACCAGCTGTTCGCCCGCGCAGCGCGCCACCTGCTGCGCTGGCGCAACCTGCGCTAGCGCTATCCGAATTTGGCCTACCTGCCATGAGTGCACAGACAATGAACGCGATCCTCGACCCCGCCCTCCTTCCGGCCCAGCAGGCGCAACACGGCGCGCTGGCCATCCAGGGCCTGAGCAAGGCCTATTCCATCGACGGCCGCAGCCTGCCAGTGCTGCAGAACATCGACCTGGCGGTGCGCCCCGGCGAGTTCGTCAGCATCGTCGGCGCCAGCGGCTGCGGCAAATCCTCGTTGTTGAGGCTGATCGTCGGCCTGGAGAACGACTACAGCGGGCGCATCCTGCTGGACGGCCAAGCCGTGACCGGCACCGGCCTGGAGCGTGGCATCGTGTTCCAGGACCACCGCCTGTTCCCCTGGAAGACGGTGCAGGAAAACGTCGCCCTGGCGCTGAAGAACCACACGCTGAGCCGCGCCGAAAAGCGCGAATTAGTGGCGGATCACCTTGAACTGGTGGGCCTGACCGGCTTCGAACAGGCCTACCCGCACCAGCTCTCCGGCGGCATGGCGCAGCGCGCCGCCATCGCCCGCGCGCTGATCACCCGGCCCAAGGTGTTGCTGCTGGACGAACCCTTCGGCGCCCTCGACGCCCTCACCCGCGTACGCCTGCAGCATGAGTTGCAGCGCATCTGGGTGCAGCAGCGCAGCACCATGATCATGGTCACCCACGACGTGGAAGAGGCGCTGTACCTGGGCGACCGGGTGATCGTCATGGACGCGCGGCCGGGGCGGATTCGCCATGAGGTGCGGGTCGACCTGCCGCACCCACGCCAGCGCGGGGAGCCACTGCTGCAACGGCTCAAGGACGAGCTGCTGGGCGAGTTGATGCACGGCTAGGCCGGCACGTCCCGATCCGTCCCTGCATCTGTCGTCGGCGACCTTTCTCCGTGCGCCGTGCTAATCCTATAAGTGCCGCTCTTCCAATGCCTTGAGGGTGCACTCCATGAACAAGATCGTCGCCATCACCGGAGGCTTCGGCCACCTGGGCAGCGTGGTCGGCCAGGCCTTCGCCGACGCCGGCTGGCAGGTTGCGCTGCTCGACCGGGCCGTCAGCCCACGTTATCCACAGGCCGGCGCGCTGTCCCTGGGCGGCGTCGACCTGACCGACGGTCCCGCCGCGCGTGCCGCCATCGACCGCGCCAGCGAGCATTTCGGAGGGCTCGACGCGCTGATCAACGTGGCCGGCGGCTTCCACTGGGAAACCCTGGCCGATGGCGACGTCGACACCTGGGACCTGATGTACCGCATCAACCTGCGCACCGCCGTGGTCTCCAGCCAGGCCGCGCTGGCACACCTGAAGGCGCGCGGCCACGGGCGCATCCTCAATATCGCGGCGGCCGCCGCCACCCGCGCAGCGCTGGGAACCGGTGCCTATGCGGCCTCCAAGGCGGGTGTGATGCGCCTGACCGAGGCGCTGGCCGAAGAGTTGAAAGATGCGCGCATTACCGTCAACGCGCTGATGCCGAGCATCATCGACACCCCGCAGAACCGCGCCGACATGCCCGACGCCGAGTTCGACCGCTGGGTACGCCCGGAGCAACTGGCGGCGACCCTGCTGTTCCTCGCCTCGGACGACGCGGCGGCGATCACCGGCGCCTGCATCCCGGTCAGCGGGCGCGTCTGAGCCCAGACCGAGGTCGCATTGGACGGCGGCAACCTCGGCCCCTATGCTCGCCAGCCGTTCCGCTGTCCGGTTGTGCCACCATGTCCCACGTCCTGTCCGTCGTCCTGCCGATCTTCGCGCTGATCCTGGTCGGCTGGCTGTGCCGGCGCACCAACCGCCTCGGCCCGCAGGCGGCCTCGGAGATCAACCGGCTGGTGGTCTGGCTGTGTCTGCCGGCGCTGCTGTTCAAGGTCACCGCCACCGCGACCTGGGCGGAAATCTGGCAGCCAGGTTTCTTGGCCGCCTTCACCGGCGGCTGCCTGCTGGTGTTCTTCGCCACCCTCGCCTGGCGCCTGCTGCAGGGCCGCGCGCTGCCGGCGGCGAGCATCGACGGGCTCAGCGCGTCCTACGCCAACACCGGCTACATGGGCATCCCGTTGTGCCTGCTGGTGTTCGGCCAGGACGGCCTGGAGCCGGCGCTGATCGCATCCTTGCTGGTGGTCTGCGTGCTGTTCGCCATCGCCGTGGTCTGTATCGAGGTCGGCTTGCAGACCGAGAAGCACGTCGGCCGCGCCATTGCCGTGGTGCTGAAGGCGCTGGGCAAGAACCCGCTGGTGGTGTCGCCCATCATCGGCGGACTCTGGGCTGCCAGCGGCATCGGCCTGCCGGAACCGCTGCTGCACTTCCTCGACATGCTGGCCGCCGCCACCACGCCCTGCGCGCTGGTGTCCCTCGGCCTGTTCCTGGCGCAGAAGCAGGAGGGCGAGCAGGTCGGCGCCTGGCCGCTGGTGGCGATCAAGCTGGTCGGCCAGCCTCTGTTGACCGGTTTCCTCGCCTACAAGGTCTTCGACCTGCCGCCGCTGTGGGCGGATTCGGCGCTGCTGCTCAGCGCGCTGCCCACCGGCACCGGTCCGTTCATGCTCGCCGAGTACTACCAGCGCGAGGCGGCGGTGGTGTCGCGGAGCATCCTGGTATCGACGCTGGGGTCGCTGGTGACCCTGTCCCTGTGCCTGCTGTGGATTGCCCGCTGAGCCCTGGCGCAATCGTTCGGGAGGGGATTGATCGTAGGATCGGTGGAGCGCAGCGATACCCATCGATTCGGCGCACGGACAGCATGGGTATCGCAAGCTCCACCCATCCTACAAAGCCGCGTCGCCGGGCATAAAAAAAACGGACCGACCATCACGGGGATGGCGGTCCGTTGCGCAAACGCAGGGGTCCGTCACGGGGGAAGACAATGACGGACCAGACGCAGCCCCTCAGGCGTATGGCCCGAATTGCGTCAACGTTGCGATCAAGCCGGTTCGGTCAGCGCGCCCGAAGCGCGCGCGGATAGTTGGCGGCCGGAGATCCGGTGGGCGTCGCCCGCCGGTGCGGTGCCCTTGTCATAGGGCTTGGCCAGCAGCATGTAGACAAGGCCCGCGCCAAGTACGACCACGGTGGTGAGGATCATCGAGTAGTTCATGTACCAGGGCGCATCCGGGGTGCGCGGCCAGACCATGTTGGTGATCGCCGCCACGCCGTAGACCAGCGCCGCGATGTTCACCGGCACGCCCCACTTGCCCAGGCTGAACTGCCCGCCCGGCAACCAGCCCTTGGCGCGGGCGATCAGCGCGGCGATGACGATCAGCTGGAAGGACACGTAGATGCCGATCGCGGCGAAGCCGACAATGGTGGCCACGGCGTCCGCCATGAACAGGCCCAGGCAGACGATGGCCGCCGGCATCACACCGGCCACCACCAGCGCGACGGCCGGTACGTGGTTGCCGTTCAGCTTGGACAGGGCCTTGCTGCCGACGATCATCTCGTCGCGGGCGTAGGCGAATAGCAGGCGGCTGGCGGCGGCCTGCAGGCTCAGCACGCAGGACACGAAGGACACCATCACCACCGCCATCACCAGCTTCGAGCCCACCGGGCCGAAGGCGTTGGCGAGGATGGTGTTGACCGGGTCGGTGTCTTCACCGTGGATCACACGCTGGATGTCCGGCACCGAGAGGATCAGCGCCAGGCACGCGAACATCGCGGCTGCGCCGCCGATGTAGATGGTCATGCGCATGGTCTTGGGGATCATCGTGCCCGGGTTCGGGGTTTCCTCGGCGACGTCACCGCAGGCCTCGAAGCCGTAGTACTGGAACAGCCCCGCCAGGGACGCGGCGAGGAACGCCGGCCAGTAGCTGCCGTCGATCTTGATGTCGAAGGTGTTGAACAGCACGCTGAAGTCGTTGTGGCGCTCGAAGATCAGCAGGTAGCCGCCCACCAGCAGTGCCCCACCCAGCTCGCAGAGGAAGCCGAACATGGCGACGCGAGCGAGCAGCTTGGTGCCGCTGAGGTTGAGCACGGTGGTCAGCGCGATCAGCGCCAGGGCGATGCCGATGGCGGCGCTACCGTGCATTTCCAGGCCGAGCATGGCGGCCATGTAGGGGCTGGCGCCCACGGCGATGCCAGCGATGGAGGTGCACAGCGCCCAGGCATAGACCCAGCCCACCATCCACGCCCAGCGCTTGCCCACCAGGCGGCGCGCCCAGGGGTAGACGCCCCCGGAGATCGGGAATTGCGAGACCACTTCGCAGAACACCAGGCACACCAGCATCTGGCCCAGGCCGATCAGCAGGTAGGTCCAGAACATCGGCGGCCCACCGGCGGCCAGGCACAGGCCGAACAGGGTGTAGACGCCGACGACCGGCGACAGGTAGGTGAAGCCCAGGGAGAAGTTCTCCCACAGGCTCATGCTGCGTTCGAAGTTGGAGCTGTAGCCGAGCGCGGCAAGCTGCTCGGCATCGGAATCGGTTACGCCAGCGGCACGCTTGGCAGGAGACCCACTCATCGTTGTTTCCTCTCGGGGGGTTGATGGGCAGAAGGCAATCAACCAGCGGGCCTCACGACGCCCGCCGGTTCCCTTTTCGGGTTTGTAGTTGTGTGTACTGCGCGGCTTTGCTCTTGGTGGAGAGTTACTGGCCGTCGTCGAACTGCGAGAGCCACTGCACCGCCTGCTGGTGGTAGCGAGTGAAGCCCTTGTAGTCGACCAGTTCCTGGTTCAGGGACTTGAGCACGCGGTGCATGCGCTTGGCCCACGCCGGGTTGGTGGCGATGTCTTCCAGGCTCAGCAGGTAGGTGCGGATCGGGAACACGATGGCGTTGCTGCGCGGCAGACGGTGCAGCGGCTGCAGCTCGATGCGCAAGTAGACCTTATGCCCGGCGTTCTCGGCGGTCACCGTGGTGCGATCCGGCGCCCACTCGGGCAGCGACTCGGCGGACACGTCCAGGCGCGGATTGACGGTCAGCGACCAGTTCAGGCGGCGCACCGGATGGCCATTGCGCAGGCGCAGGAGGAACTTCAGCGCGCGGTCGAGCATGCCGGTTTCCTTCACCAGCGGCACCGGGCCGTGGAACTCGTGCCAGGCCATGCCCAGGTTGAAGCGCAGCGAGTAGTCGGCACGCTGGGTGGCGATGCCCGCGCCCCAGTACAGGGTGCCGTCGCGCTCTTCCTGCAGGACCCAGTCGCCCTGGGCCTGGCGGGTGACGTACTCCATCGGTTCAAAGGGCAGGGTCGACGGATCACCGAAGGTGAAGGTGTCGTCGATGTTCAGCAGCTTGTTGGTCCAGTGCCAGCGGGTGCCGTCCTTCTCCAGGGAGAAGTACTCCGGGTAATCCTTGGCGTAGGACTCCATGATCAGTTCGAGCAGGTCCCACTGCGCCTCCATCATGTGCGGCGCGGAGACGTAGTGCATGCCCGGGTCTTTCTCCAGGGTGATCGCACGGTCGCGACACTCGCTGATGTAGTGCTCATCGATGTCGAACACTGCGCGGAAGGCATCGTTGCCCACCGAGACGTGCGGCTCCAGGTTCATCGAGTACATGTACTCGTCGTCCGGGAAGGGCCAGGGCGCGCGGTCGATGCAGGCCTGGCTGTTCGCGTAGGTGTAGTCGTCGCGGTAGGTTTCGTCGGGGCGGAATTGGATGGTCATGGTCGTTCTCCGGCTCAGCAGTCGATGACCAGCCGCGAGCACTTGGCACGCGACACGCAGGGCATGATCTTGGTGTTGGCGGCCTTGTCCTCGTCGGACAGCCAGTCGTCGGTGTGGAGGATTTCTCCGTCCAGCTCCAGGACGTTGGTCTCGCACATGCCGCAGGCGCCGCCGCGGCACAGGTAGGGGATTTCGTGGCCGGCGGCCTCGGCGGCTTCCAGCAGGCTCTGGTCGGGCGACACGTCGATGGTCGCGCCGCTGCGCGCCAGGGTGACCTGGAACGCCTCGCCGACGCTGCCCTGTTCGAGGAAGCGCTCGTAGTGGATATGGCTGTCGGTCCAGCCGTGGGCGTGGGCGGCGTCGATAGTCGCCTGGATCATGCCCTCGGGCCCGCAGACGTAGACGTCGCTGCCCAGCGGCCGGTCCGCCAGCACGGCGGAGATGTTCAGGCGCTCGCCGCGGTCATCGCGGTACAGGCGCACAGCGTCGCCGTATTCCCGCAGCAGTTCTTCACCCAGGCGCGCATGGGCGTCGCCGCGCACCGCCAGGTGCACCTCGAAGGGCGTGCCGCGCAGGCGCAGCTCAGCCAGTTGCGAGCAAACCGGGGTGATGCCCACCCCGCCGGCGATGAACAGGTGCAGGCGCGCGTGCTTGCTCAGCGGGAACAGGTTCACCGGGCGGAGGATTTCCAGCTCGTCGCCTTCCTTCACCACGTCGTGCATGTGCTTCGAACCGCCACGGCCTTCTTCCACGCGGCGCACGGCGATCTGGTAGGCGCTGGCGTCGTAGGGCGAACTCATCAGCGAGTAGGCGTTGCGGTAGGTGCCGCTGGCGTGGGGCATCAGCACCACGACGTTGCTGCCGCCGGAGAACGGCGTCAGGTGCGCACCGCTGGTGGAGGCCAGGGTGAAGCGCTTGATTTCCGGGGTCACCTGCTCGATACGGGTGACGCGGACATTCAGGGTTCCGTTGGACTGGCTCATGTGTCGAGCTCCTCGGCATCGGGCAGTTCGCCGGGGACTTCGGCGTCGGCCTTCACCGCCTGGAAGGCGGCCAGGCGGCGGGAGTAGTGGTCGCGGACCACCAGGGTGCGGGCGCAGTGCGGGCACTCGAAGACACGCTGGGTGACGTTCTCGGTGTAGCCGTCGCAATGCACGCACCAGACGCGGCGCACGAAGGAGCCGGCGTGCTCGCGCAGCACTTCGTCCTTGTTCAGGTTGATCGCGTCGGCGGCCTGCATGGCGGTGCCGATGAAGCTCTCGGAACCGGCCAGGTAAAGGCGGGTGCCCATGCGCGACTGGCCCAGCAGCGCGTGCAGGTCATCGACCAGCGCGCGGTTGCTCGGGTAGATCGAAAGCTCCACGTCGGTGAGGTCGCGCAGCGCGGCGAGGTGATCCTGGCCAGAGAAGGATTCGGTGGAATACAGCACGCGGATGGGCGCGCTGCGCGGCATCTCGGCGAGCAGGCGGAGCATGGCGGCGCCGCCGCTGCCCTGGCCGGCGATGATGTGGTGGTGACCACCTGCGAGCGGGCGCAACTGGTCGTAGACCGGCCGGCTCTTGATACCTGTGATGAGCATTGTTCTTGTGCCTCCAGAACTGCCGGCGCCCTGAAGTCAGGAGCGCTGGCGCGATTCGAGGACCCGTGCACGGCCACGGGTCGGAGATACACAGAGCACAGGCTATGCCAAATAGTTAAGTCATTGAAAATAAAGGATAAAATCAAAAAACAGACACAGAGGTGTAAGCAGAAATGACAACGACTGTAGGCAGGCTTGCAGCGGTGGATTGTCGCAGGGGCGTTTTTGCCGGACGCGGCAAGGCGGCGTGACCGGGTGGTCCCGCGGATGCATGCCGTGGATGGGATTTGCGTAGGAGCGGACTCTGTCCGCGATGGTATCCGGCGCGATGCGAACCTATCGCGGACGGAGTCCGCTCCTACGTTGTCTTCTGGGTCCCCGCGTTCGCGAGGAAGACATGTATAGAGCGGCAGTGCATGAAACGTCACTCCCGCGAACGCGGGAGCCCAAAAGACAGTTGCTCCTACGCGCGCCGGGAAGGGGCAGCGCTCACTCGTCGCGCTGCAGCTTGCGGATCAGCGTGCCGACGTCGATGCCCAGGTGGATCGCCGCCTTGCGCTTGCTGCCGCACAGGCGCACCGCGCGCAGGATCACCTGGCGCTCGTAGCGCTGTACCTGGGCCTTGAGCGGCTGGTCGTCGATGGCCGCGGCCGGTTCGTCGGCGGCGATCGGGCTGCCGGCAACGGGAGCACCGAGCAATTCCGACGGCAGGTGCAGTTCTTCGGCCACGTCGTCGGCCAGCACGGCCAAGCGCTCGAAAATGTTCACCAGCTCGCGGATATTGCCGGGGAAGTCGTAACCCAGCAGGCGCTCGCGGCAGGCCGAGGACAGCCGCAGCGGCGGCTGGCGGTCGCGGTTGATGCGCGCCAGGAGGATGTCCATCAGCACCGGCAGGTCATCGCGGTGGGCGCGCAGCGGCGGGATTTCCACCGGCAGCACGGCCAGGCGGTAGTAGAGGTCGGCGCGGAATTCGCCGGCAGCCACCAGGGCGCGCAGGTCCTTGTTGGTGGCGGCGATCACCTGCACCTGGACCTGCTTGGACAGCGGCGAGCCCACCGGCTGGATGGTGCCGTCCTCAAGGAACTTGAGCAGCTTGGCCTGCACCTGCAGCGGAATCTCGCCGATCTCGTCAAGGAACAGCGTGCCGCCCGAGGCACTCTCGATGTAGCCGCGCTTGCCCGATTGCAGCGCGCCGGTGAAGGCGCCGCGCTCGTAGCCGAACATCTCCGACTCGAACAGGGTCTCCGGGATGCTCGCGCAGTTCACGTCGATGAAGGGCCGGTCGCCCCAGCCGGCGGCGCGGTGGATGTGTCGGGCGATGGCGGTCTTCCCCACGCCGGGCTCGCCGAGCAGCAACAGGCGCGCGCGGCGGCGGAAGGCGCGCACGCCCATGTCGGCGATCGAAGACAGCAGCGGCGACATGTGCAGCGCGTTGTCCTGCGGATCGCCCAGGCCTGGCAGGTCGGCGGTCGAGGCGCGTCCGGACGGGCTGCGCGGGCTGCTGGCGGTGCCCGCCTCGTACTCACGCTGGATCAGCAGACTGTAGGGCTTTTCATAGGCGCCGGTGGGCACCGCCTGGGCGCGAGTGAGAAACACCCGGCCATCGCGGGAGCGGGTCAGCGCACTCTTGCCGCCGCGTCGCAGGACCTGCAGGAAGTCGTCGAACTGCAGGGCCGAGCGCTGAAAGAAGTCGGCATCCGTCAGGCCCAGCACATCGACACGGGTGACGCGGTTGACCCGCTCGGCCGCGAGGTTGATGAAGCGCACCCGCGAGTCGCCATCGCAGACGATCACCGCCTCGCTGAAGCTGTCCAGCAGCGCGTGCAGCGCCGGGGTCTCCAGCAGCGCGGAGAGCATCTCCCCGGAGGCGCTGATCGAGGAGCGCATGCCCATGCGCGGGGGCGCGAAGAAACCTTCCTCGCTCATGGATGCAGCTCCGTCGCGGCGTTCGCCTGGCGCAGCACGAAGACGCGCCAGGCCACGCCCTCGCGGATGAGGATGCGCGAGCAATGACTGTTGAAGGACAGGTAGTTGCCGAACTGGTCCGGCAGGTCGAGCAGCTGCCAGGTGCGCTCGGGCAGCGGCAGGCGGTTCAGGGTCGAGGCCAGGCCGGCGGCGCGGGTGATGCCGAAGGTCTGCTCGAAGGCCGCGTTGCGCCACTGCGGCTGGGCCTGCTCGTCGATCACCAGCACGGCGTCGGGCACCGCGTCGAACACCCGGCGCAGTGCCTCGATGCGCTGCTCGGCGTCGTGCTGCATGCGCAGCTCCTGGCTGACGTCGCGCAGGCTGCCCCACATGCGCAGCATGCGGCCGTTGTGGATGCTGGCGCGCACGTCGTTTTCCACGTAGGCCGGCGAGCCGTCGTGGCGGCGGTCCACCGACAGCGCGCCGTCGACGTGGAACTCCGCCTCGATCAGGCGGCGCACGAATTCCTCGTTGGCCGGGCTGCGCGGCCAGTACAGGCGCACCGGCTGCTCGCTGAAGTCGACGTCGGCGGGCATCTCGTAGATGTTGGCCATGGCGCGGTTGCACATGCGCCAGTAGGAGCGGTTCTCGAACACCTGGCGGACGATCTCGTCGGGCGTTTCACGCACGTCCACCGACTCGGCGAACTCGATACACCAATAGGCCACCCGCGCGCTGAAGAGCATCTGGCTCATCACCTCGTTGGCGCTCTGCAGCTCGCCCAGGCGGCGGCTGATCGGCCCTAGCGGCATCTTCACCAGGTGCAGGCGCGCGGGCTCGCCGTCGCGCCATTGCAGCACGCCGCTGGCGAGCACCGGCAGCAGGCCGCCGTTGTGGCGGATCAGGGTCAGCTCCAGGTCCTGCACGCGCTCGTCGGCCGGCGGGCTGGCGAACAGCTGATGCAGTGCATTGACCGACTCAGCGGTGTAGACCTGCTCGATGCCCTGTCCGTCCAGCGATCCCGGCGGATAGCCGAGCTGGTCGGTCTGCTCGGCGGAAACCTCGATGAAGCGTCCCTGGGACGTCAGGCTGTCGGACAGCAGCAGGCCCCTGTCCAGCAGCAGTTTTAGCGGGTCCATTTCTCCCTCCAATGCAGATCTCCAATGCAAATTCCCAACACGGCGATGCGGCCGCCCAGGCTTACCAGGCAGCTTTCAAGAAGACCAAGGCATGTTGCATGCCAGCCTGGAAGGCCCGTGCGCCGTGGGGTGGAGCGAAAGGGTGTGTGCAAAGTCGCAGCACTCTGCGCAATCACGCAGCGCAAGTTGCAGATTATCCGCTGCACCCTCGCAGCGGCGGGTCGGGCGATGGAAGGTGGTGCGATTTGCCGCCGAATACTGGCCAGTTGATAGCTTTTGAGATTGCTTGAGCCCCTGGCGCTGCTAGGATGCGCGCGCGTTATTTCCACTCAAGAGCCCATCCCAGAGCCCGCTCCCTACAAGAGGCCGCCATGCGCAAGCACCGCCGACTGACCTTCCGCCATATTGGCCAGATCAACGTGATCAACCGCCTGAGCGGCGACTCCATGGGGGAGGTCCTCGATGTCTCGATGGGCGGCTTGCGGCTGGTGACCGAGGAGCCGCTGGCGCCGGGCAGCTGCTACGACATGCGCCTGGAAATCCCGGTGCGCGAGGATCACACCCGCCCCGTCGACATCACCGCCATCTGCCAGTGGTCGAAGAAGGACGCCAAGTACGGGCGCTTCGAGCAGGGCTTCAAGCTGGACCGGCCGAGTGCGGCGTTCACCGAGCTGGTGACCTCGATGTCGGTGAGTTTCAACCGCAGTTTGCTGGGGCGGGCGCGGTTGTCGTGAGGGATCGGCAGGCGGGATAGCTCGCCGCTCGGGCTGGCCCTCACCCCAACCCTGGCTGCGCGCCCCGCTCAGAGGGAGAGGGGGCCGATCGGCGTTTTGCGGTGGTTTCGACGTTAGCCGGCGAGCGCGAGAGCATCAGCCTGCACGATACAGTCCCCTCTCCCTCCGGGAGAGGGTGAGGGTGAGGGGAAGCCTTCGCGCCGAGCTCTCAGAAAAATACCCGTTTCGAAAGGTCCATCACCCCAGCGTCCCCAGAATCTGCACCCCTACCCGCTCCGGAATCTCGTTCTGCGACAGCACGTGCAGCCCCGGGCTGAATACTCTTGCATAACGAGCGAGCAGCGGTCGCAGCTGCGGCATCACGGTAAGGATCGGCGGGTGGCCTTCCTTGCGCAGTTTCTCCTTCACCACCGGCATGCTGTGCTGCAGCTGGTTGAGCAGGCTGGGTTCCACCGGAATGTTGTCCAGGCTCACCGGACCAGCCTGCTGGGCGATGCTCAGGGCACCGAGCAGGGTGTTCTCCAGTGCGTTCTCCAGCACGAACACGGTCAGCTCCGTGCGGTCGCCGGCAATCGAGGAAACGATGCTGCGGCGCAGCGCGTAGCGCACGTCGGAGGCCAGCAGCACGGGGTCCTTGGTGGTCTCGCCGCCTTCGAGCAGGGCGCTGGCGATGGTGACGATGTCCTTCAGCGGCACTTCTTCCTGCAGCAGCTGGCGGAACACCCGGTGCTGCTGCGAGTAGGTCAGCTGCGCCTTCAGCGATTCGGCCAGCTTGGGCGCCTGCAGGGTCAGGCGCTGCATCAGGTGCTCGACGTCGTCGTGCTTGAAGATGTCCGGCAGGTGCTCGCGCACCACCTTGTTCAGGTGCGTGGCGACTACGCTGGCGCAGTCGATCACCTGGTAGCCCAGGTTCAGCGCGCGGGACTTGTCCGCCGGCAGGATCCACACCACCTGCATGCGGTACGCCGGGTCGACGCCGAGGATGCCGTCGATCTCGCCGTAGAGCTCCGGTGAGGGAATCGCCATCAGCCGGTCGGCGTGGATTTCCGCGCCGTCGATGCGCTCACCGTTGATGTGGATGGCGTACTGCGAGGCCTTCAGGCGCAGGCTGTCACGGATCTGCACTTCCGGCAGGAGGAAGCCGAGGTTCTCCGAGAGCGTCTGGCGCACCCCGCGAATACGCTGCGGCAGCGGTGCGCCGCTGGCCTCGTTGACCAGGCTGACCAGCTTGTAGCCCAGCGAGATCGACAGCCGCTCAACCAGCGGAATGTCCTCCCAGCCCAGTTGCTGCGCGCGCTCCTGGTCCATCGCCTGCGTCAGTGCCTGGGTCTGCTCCAGCGTCTGCGCCTCGATGGGCGGGCCAGCCAGCGACAGGCGCCAGGCGATGAAGGCCACCAGCGCGGCAAAGGCGAAGAAGGCGATATGCGGCATGCCCGGCACCAGGCCGAGCACCACCAGGATGCCGGCGACGGTGTAGAGCAGCGACGGCGAGGCCAGCATCTGCTTGCGCACCAGGCTGGTGATTTCCGCCGACTCGTTGACCCGCGTGACGATGATCGCCGCCGCGGTGGACAGCAGCAGCGCCGGGATCTGCGCCACCAGGCCGTCGCCGATGGTCAGCAGGGCGTAGCGCTGGAAGGCCTGGGCCGCCGGCAGGTCGTAGAGGAACACGCCGATGGCCAGGCCGCCGAACAAGTTGATCAGCAGGATCAGGATGCCGGCGATGGCATCGCCGCGGACGAACTTCGAGGCGCCGTCCATCGCGCCATAGAAGTCGGCTTCCTTGGCCACCTCCGAACGGCGGCGCTTGGCCTCGTTCTGGTCGATCAGGCCGGCGTTGAGGTCGGCGTCGATGGCCATCTGCTTGCCGGGCAGCGCGTCCAGGGTGAAGCGCGCGGTCACCTCGGAGATCCGCTCGCCGCCCTTGGTGATGACCATGAAGTTGATGATCATCAGGATCACGAAGACGATCAGGCCGACGATGAAGTTGCCGCCGATCACCACGTGGCCGAACGCTTCGATCACCTTGCCCGCCGCGCCCGTGCCGGTGTGGCCGTCGAGCAGCACCACGCGGGTGGAGGCGACGTTCAGGGTCAGGCGCAGCAGCGTGGTGACCAGTACCACGGTGGGCAGCAAGGAAAAATCCAGCGGACTCTTCGACGACACGCTGACCAGCAGCACCAGGATCGCCACGACGATGTTGAAGGTGAACAGGGCGTCCAGTACCAGCGGCGGCAGGGGCAGGATGATCATCGAGAGGATCGACAGGATGATCAGCGGGATGCCGATGCGGCCGCTCTGGAAGGTCGGCAATAGTGACTGCAGTAAGCGCATGGTCAGACTCTGTTCAGCAGTTCTTCGGGGATAGGGATGTTCCTGATCAGCTCGGGGCGTTCGCGGCGCCCGGAGCGCCAGGCCTTGAGCTGGAGGATGTAGGTCAGAACGTGGGCCACGGCCTTGTACAGCTGCGCCGGAATCTGCTGATTCACCTGGGTGGTGGCGTAGATGGCGCGGGCCAGCGGCGGCAGTTCGAGTACTTCCAGGTCATGGGCCTTGGCCATCTTGCGGATGTACAGCGCGGTCTCGTCCAGGCCCTTGGCGACCACGTAGGGCGCCTGCGCCTTCTTCGGGTCGTAGCGCAGCGCCACGGCAAAGTGCACCGGGTTCACGATCACCACGTCGGCGGTCTTGATCACCTTGTTGATCTGCCGTTGCACCAGCTGGCGCTGCAACTGGCGGATGCGAGCCTTCACCTCGGGGCGGCCTTCCTGATTCTTGTGCTCCTCCTTGCGCTCCTGCTTGGTCATGCGCAGCTTCTTCTTGAAGAAGAAGTACTGGATCGGGATGTCGATCAGCGAGAACAGGATGAACACCACCAGCAGCGACAGGGTGATGTCGTAGAAAGTACCGAAGGCCGCGCCAATCGAGCCCTGCACGTCGCCGCGCTGCAATGCCAGCAGACCGGGAAGCGCGGCGTGCAGCTGGTACAGGGCGACAGCGATCAGCACCGCGATCTTCAGCAGCGACTTGGCCAGCTCCGTCCAGTTCTGCATCGAGAAGATGCGGCCCAGGCCGGTGATCGGATTGAGTTTGGACAGCTTGGGCATGAAGTTCTTGCTGGAAAAGATCCAGCCGCCGGGAATCATCGAGAACAGCACCACCAGCAACGGCGTGACCAGCAGCGGCAGCAGCGTGGTGATGAACAGCACGATGTGATGGCCGAGTACCAGCGGCAGGTCGTCCAGGCCGATCTCGCTGTGCCGCAAATCGATGAAGGACAGCGCGAAGCCTTCCTTCAGCCCGTCGTAGAAATGCAGCACGCAGACCTTCAGGGCAATCAAGGTGCCCAGCAGCGAAAGCGTGGTGGAGAGGTCCTTGGAGCGGCTGACCTGGCCGTCCTTGCGGCTCTTCTTGAGCTTCTGCTGGGAGGCCTCTTCCGTTTTTTCCTGGGCGCTGTGCTGGTCAGCCATGGCGCCCCTCGCGGAAGATCACGCCGATTGCATCGAGCAGCTGGCGGGTGAGCTTGAGGTAGTTTTCGGGGATATCCGGCAGGGTCAGCCAGATGCACATCAGCCCCGCCAGCACCGCCATGGGGAAGCCCAGGGAGAACAGGTTGAGCGCTGGCGAAATGCGGTTGAGCAAGCCGAAGCAGAACTGCACCAGGGTCATGCAGAACACCACCGGCAGGGTGATCAGCACGGCGGCGGCGAAGACCCAGGCGAGGCTGCCCACCACCGACTCCAGCCCCAGGTAGTGCAGGCCGCTGCCCACCGGCCAGTAGATGAAACTCTGGTAGAGGATGCTCACCACCAGCAGGTGCCCGTCGATGGAGAGGAACAGGAACACCAGCAGGATGAAGTACAGCTGGTAGAGGATCGAGGACGACGACACGCCGTTCATGGGGTCGTTGTACACCGCCATGCTCAGGCCGAGCTGGGTGGAGATCACGTCGCCCACCAGGGTGAACACGGTGAACACCAGCATCAGCGAGAGCCCCAGCATCAGGCCGAAGGCGATCTGCTCCAGCGCCACCAGCAGGCCCTGCGCGGACAGCGGGTCGATGGCCGGCGGACGCGGCAGCGCGGCGCCCAGGGCGACGGTCAGCGCGAGACCCAGGAGGATGCGCAGGCGCATGGGGATCGCCTTGTGGCTGAAGATCGGCGCCAGGCCGAACACCGCCATGATCCGGCAGAAGGGCCACCACCAGGCCTGCAGCGTTTGCAGGTAGTCGAAGGCCTGGAGGATGGATGTGCCGTGCTGCATGGCGTCAGCCGACCAGCCGGCCCGCCTGCTCGAACGACTGGATGAACAGTTCGGAGAGGGTGCGCAGGATCCAGTGCCCGGCGAACACCAGCATCCCCAGGGTGATCAGCAGGCGCGGCAGGAAGCTGAGCATCTGTTCGTTGATCTGCGTGGCCGCCTGGAAAATGCTGATCAGCAGGCCGCCGACCAGGCTCGGCAGGATCAGCACGCAGACGATCAGCGCGGTGATGTGCACGGCGTTGGAGACGATATCGACGGCGCTTTCCGGGGTGAGCATGGTGTTCTCCGAAAGGCCGCTAGAACGGCTGCACGCTGCTGGTCAGCGTGCCCATCATCAGGGCCCAGCCGTCCACCAGCACAAAGATCATCAGCTTGAACGGCAGCGAGATCATCATTGGCGAGAGCATCATCATGCCCATTGCCATCAGCACGCTCGCCACCACCAGGTCGATCACCAGGAACGGGATGAAAATCATGAAGCCCAGCTGGAACGCGGTCTTCAGCTCGCTGAGCACGAAGGACGGCAGCAGCAGGGAGAAGTCCAGGTCTTCCAGTTTCTCCGGCAGGGTTTCACCGGCGAGCGAGACCATGGTTTCCAGCGAGGTACGATTGGTCTGCGCGAGCATGAAGCGGCTCAGCGTCTGCTTGGCGTGGCCCAGGCCGTCTTCCAGGCTGATCTGGTCGGCCTCGAAGGGCTGGTAGGCGTTGGCGTAGATGTCCTGCCAGACCGGGCGCATCACCAGCAGCGTCATGATCAGGGCGATACCCACCAGCACGTTGTTCGGCGGGCTCTGCTGCAGGCCGATGGCCTGGCGCAGGATCGCCAGCACGATGACGAAGCGGGTGAAGCAGGTCATCAGCATGAGCATCGCCGGGAGGAAGCCCAGCAGTGTCATGACGATGAGGATCTGCAGCTTGACGCTGAAGGCCTGGCCGTCCGCCGTGTCGTGGAGATTGAACAGCGTGACCTCGCCGCCGGCCGCCTGCACATGGAGCGGGCAGAGCAGCAGGGTGAGAAGGCCAATCGCGGCCAGGACGCGGCTGAGCATCACGCAGTCAGGGCGTCGAGGCCGGCGCCGCACAGTTCGAGCACGCGCAGGCCG
The DNA here is from genome assembly GCF_009189165.1 of Pseudomonas sp. SCB32. Classification (NCBI taxonomy): domain Bacteria; kingdom Pseudomonadati; phylum Pseudomonadota; class Gammaproteobacteria; order Pseudomonadales; family Pseudomonadaceae; genus Pseudomonas; species Pseudomonas sp. SCB32. The sequence goes on along the minus strand of NZ_CP045118.1, from coordinate 249,079 downwards.
TAGTTGCCGTTCATGACGACCACCTCGGCCTTGGCGAACAGCGCGCCGTTGACCTTCACGTCCAGCGGCTCGCCGGCGAGCTTGTCGAGGATGATCACGCTATTGGCGTCGACATCCATCAGTTCCTTCAGGGAAATCTCCACCGAGGCGACTTCCAGGGTGACGTTCACCGGGATCTTGCCGAAGAAGCTCAGGTCCTGCTGCGGCAGCGGCGCGCGCATGGCTTCGGCGGGGATGTCGGAGGCGTCCTGGGTCAGGCTGAGGTCGCCGTCGTTGATCAGCGACTCGAACTCGGAGTCGGAGAGAGAACCGGTCATGGGTTTTTCACGCTTTCCAGGGAGGAGAGGAACAGGGTGCCGTCGTCTTCGAAGATGGCGCCGCGGAACAGCTTCTGCTGGTTGACGCGCACGTCGACGCGTTCCAGGGGACGGATCATCAGTACGTCGCCCGGTTCCAGGGCGAGCACCTGCGAGAGCGGCATGCGCGCGGCGGCGACCACGCAGTCCAGGCGCAGCGGCAGGTGCTTGATGTGCGCCACCGGGTTACCGGAGAGACGCGGCGACGGCGGACCGGCGAGCCGACGGGTGAGCTCGTCCGCCAGCGGGTTGTCCAGGTAGAGGTAGAGCGAGGAGCGTTCGCCGGTCAGGTGGCTGACATAGACGAACTCGGCGACGTACTCCCACTGCACTTCTTCGTAGGTGGGGTCGATCTGCTGCAGGCGGCCGACCGACTCGCCGGCCAGCAGGGCGCGGCCGAACAGGTCCACCACGTCGAGACCGAGGCGGTCGAGCATGCGCTGCTCGGAGCTGCTGATCGGCGGCGTATCGCGATTGGCGACAACCTTGCCGCCGTAATAACACTCGATGACTTCGGTGAGCAGGGCGCGGTCCATGGTGAAACCGAACTTGCCCAGCGGAGAATCGAACAGGCATTCCAGATCACGGGGAAGTTCCTCGTGAACAATCAGGCCATCCAGTTCTAGATTGATTCGATAATGCCGCAGGAAATAATCACTGATGATCCTCGGATACTTTCCGGAGACCTCTTTGATGTATTGCGGGATCTTGTGATAATGCCGGCCAAGTTTCTGTGGCTTGAGTCGAATCAGACTATCGGCGGGCACGCCATGGTGGACTTTTTGTTTGCCAGTCATGCTCAGCGTCGTACTTCAGGGTTCGATCTGCCATCTGCCCAGGGACACCAATGGTGTCACGACCGAGGAGATCGGCCGATCTTTGCGCGCGGCATGCTCTGTGGTTCGTCGAGCCCCGTGATTCAAGCGCTACGGGCTGCTGACATGGCGCAATGATAGCGACGCGGCATCGCCTGATTAAATCAATAGATATCAAATGCTGTTTTTGACGGAACTTTTTGTCTATTGAGCTTAATTAATCAGCGGGAAGCTATGGCGAAGTACTGGCACTTGCTAGTGTGGGCGGGTTAGTTACAGGTTGCTGCACTTCAATAGATGACGAAGTTGTTGCAATGCCCCCGTGAGACGCCCAGGGCAGAAATGAGTTCCGCAGTTCTCGACAAATAATTCGAGGCACGCTCGCGATTGAACGACTGACTGGCGTAGAACGCACTAGCGAATGGAAAGTTGCGGTGACCAGTTTAAGCCAGTCGATCGACCAGTTATGTGAAACGCTGCTCGAAGAGCCGCCTGCGCAGAAGAAAGTTGCGATCATCGGGCCATCCTCGGACGCCGCTCACGCTCTCCTTTTACAGGCACTGTTGGCCGAAGGCTGCCGTGTCGAGCGCTTCGCAAGCTTCGCCGAACTGGCCCGTGCACGCAGCGATGCCGCGCTGCTGTTCGTCCTCGCCGGCGCGTTCCCCGCACCCGATCTCTATGCCCAGGTCGGCGCCCTGCTCAGCGATGGCAGCGAGCGCGACCTGGTGCCCATCGTCGGCTATGACGAACAGGACAAGGCAGCCACCCTGCTCGACCTGGGCTGCGTCGACTACCTGCTCTCCCCCTTCGGCGCCGGCCAGCTCGCCGCGCTGCTGCGTCGACAGGAAGCCTCCAGCGCCGCCCAGGACCTGTTCGTCTCCCGCTCCCAGGCCGGCCGCCGCCTGCTGGCCATGGCCCAGCGTGTGGCGCAGACTCGCGCGCCGATCCTGGTCACCGGCGAAACAGGCACCGGCAAGGAGCTGCTGGCCCGCTACATCCATGGCATCGCCACCCCGGACGCGCCCTTCATCGCGGTGAACTGTGCGGCGATCCCCGAGGCGATGCTCGAATCCATCCTCTTCGGCCATGAACGCGGCGCCTTCACCGGCGCGGTGAATGTCCAGCCGGGCAAGTTCGAACTGGCCAACGGCGGCACCCTGCTGCTGGACGAAATCGGCGAACTGCCGCTGGCCCTGCAGGCCAAGTTGCTGCGCGTGCTGCAGGAGCAACGCGTGGAGCGCCTGGGCGGACGCCGCGAGATCGAGCTGGACGTGCGCATCATCGCCGCCACCAACCGCAACCTGCAGCTGGAAGTCGCCGAGGGCCGCTTCCGCGCCGACCTGATGTTCCGCCTCGACGTGCTGCCACTGCACATCTCGCCGCTGCGCGAGCGCAAGGAAGACGTGCTGCCGCTGGCGCGCCGCTTCATTCGCCAGTACGCGCCGCAGGACGCCGAGCACGACCTGCTCACCGAGGCCGCCGGCCGCGCGCTGTTGCAACACGACTGGCCGGGCAACGTGCGCGAGCTGGAGAACACCCTGCAGCGCGCCCTGGTACTGCGCAACGGCCTGTTCATCCAGCCCCGCGACCTGGGGCTGGCCGCGCCGGAAGTCCCTTTGGCCACCGTCGCCGCGGTCCTCCCGCTGGCTGCCGAAAGCGGCCGCGCCGCGCTGCGCGCCAGCGGCAAGCTCGCCGAGTACCAGCACGTGATCGACACCATCCGCCGCTTCGGCGGGCACAAGACCAAGGCCGCCGAAAGCCTGGGCATGACTACCCGCGCGCTGCGCTACCGGCTCAACGCGATGCGCGAGCAGGGCGTGCAGGTGCAGTTCTGATTTCGTTTCCCGGGGGAGACCTTCCATGAGTTCGATCATGCGGGTCCAGCAGGACATGCTGGAGCGGATGAACCGTTATGCGGAACTGGCGAGTGGCCCTGCCATCCAGCCCGCCGCGCAGCTTTCCGGCAATGCGCCGACCCAGGGCATCGGCGCCAGCTTCGAGCAGGCGCTGCGCTCGGTGGACGTCGAGCAGCACAAGGCCAGCGACGCCATGGCCGCCGTCGACAGCGGCAAGAGCGACGACCTGGTCGGCGCCATGATCCAGAGCCAGAAGGCCGGCGTGTCGTTCTCGGCGCTGCTGCAGGTGCGCAACAAGCTCACCGGCGCCTTCGACGAAATCATCCGCATGCCGCTCTAAGGATCAGCCGTGCTGCAGAACCTGAAAGAGCGCCTGCCGCTCGCCAAATTCAAGCTCGACCCGCGCCTGGGGTTGCTCGGCATCGCCCTGGGCGCCGCGCTGCTGGCGGCGGCGGTGGTCTTCTACCTATGGCGCGACCAGGGCGCCTACCGCCCCCTGTACGGCACCGGCGAAGCCTACCCGGCCGCCGATGTGATGCAGGTGCTCGACGCCGAATCCTTCGACTACCGCCTGCACCCGCAGAGCGGCCAGGTGCTGGTGCGCGAGGAAGACCTGGCGCGCGCCCGCATGCTGCTCGCGGCCAAGGGCGTGAAGGTCTCCATGCCGGCCGGCTATGAGCTGTTCGACAAGGACGAGCCGCTGGGCACCAGCCACTTCCTCCAGGACGTGCGCTTGAAGCGCAGCCTGGAAGGCGAGCTGGCCCGCACCATCATGGGCCTGAAGGGCATCGAGCAGGCGCGCGTGCACGTTGCCCGCGAGGACAGCAATTCCTTCGTGGTCGGCCGCCGCGATCCGGCCAAGGCCTCGGTGCTGCTGCAACTGGCGCCCGGCCAGCGGCTGAGCCCGGAACAGGTCGGCGCCATCGTCAACCTGATGGCCGGCAGCGTGCCGCAGCTCAAGCCCGAAGACGTCAGCGTGGTGGACCAGAACGGCGTGCTGCTCTCGCGCGGCATCAATGGCGCCGGCGGTCCCTCGCAGAACTGGCAGGCGGTGGACGAATACCAGCGCAAGGCGGTGGGCAATGTCGAGGAAGTCCTGGCGCCGGTACTGGGCCTGGGCAACTACCGCATCAGCGTCTCCGCCGACATCGACTTCAGCCAGAAGGAAGAAACCCAGCAGACCTACGGTGAGTCGCCGCGCCTGCGCAACGAAGTGCTGCGCAACGAGAGCACGCTGGACCAGCTCGCCCTCGGCGTGCCCGGCTCGCTGAGCAACCGTCCGCCGGAGGCGCCGCCTCAGCCGCCGCAAGGCCAGGCCAACGCACAGAACCCGACCCCGCCGGGCAACGGCAAGGTCGCCAGCACGGACAACAAGGGCGCCACCTCGACGCGCCAGGAAACCACCCGGCAGAACGATTTCGACCAGAGCGTCACCCACATCAAGTACCCGGCCTTCGCCCTGCGCCAGCAAAGCGTCGCGGTGGTGATCAACGCCGCGACCGCGCCCGAGGGTGGCTGGACCGACAAGGCCCGCGCCGACCTGGAGACCATGGTGAAGAGCGCCGTGGGCTTCAACGCCCAGCGCGGCGACCTGATCACCGTCAGCGTGTTCCCCTTCGCCGCCACGGCGGTGGAAGAGTCCTCCGCCAGCTGGTGGGAGAGCAGTGCCCTGCAGTCGCTGGTGCGCTACACCGTGCTCGGCCTGATCGCGCTGCTGTTCCTGCTGTTCGGCGTGCGCCCGGCAGTGCGTAGCCTGACCCAGCGCGCGCAGCCGTCGGCCACCGCCAGCGCACTGCCCGAGGGCAGCAGCGAGTACCCGCTGGCGCTGGACGCCGAGCGGCGCCTGGCGCTGGGCAGTGAAAGCGTCGGCGGGCTCAACGTGCTCGGCGAGCTGAACCCGCTCTCGGAAATCCGCCTGCCGGCGCCGGGCTCGGGCCTGGAACACCAGATCGAGCATCTGCAAATGCTGGCGAAGAACGACCCGGAACGGGTCTCGGAAGTGATCAAGCACTGGATTGGCCGCAATGACCGACACGAGCCTGCCTGAAGAAACGAAAAAGCGCGGCCCGCAGATGCGCGCCGTGAGCTCCCTGGAACAGGCCGCGATCCTCATGCTGAGCATGGGCGACGAAGCCTCCGCGGGCATCCTGCGCAACTTCAGCCGCGAGGAGATCGTCAGCATCAGCCAGGCGATGGCGCGGCTGTCCAACGTCAAGCAGAACACCGTCTCCGACGTCATCGGACGGTTCTTCGACGACTACAAGCTGCAGTCCAGCATCAAGGGCGCGTCGCGTTCCTACCTCGCCGGCATGCTCGGCAAGGCGCTGGGCAGCGACATCACGCGCAACCTGCTGGACAGCATCTATGGCGAGGAAATCCGCGCCAAGATGGCGCGCATGGAGTGGATCGACCCCAAGCAGTTCGCCGCGCTGATCGCCAAGGAGCACGCGCAGATGCAGGCGGTGTTCCTCGCCTTCCTGCCGCCGGGCATGGCCACCGACGTGCTCGAGGCGATGCCCGCCGAGCGCCAGGACGAGCTGCTGTTCCGCATCGCCAATCTGAGCGAGGTGAACAGCGACGTCATCGCGGAGCTTGAGCAACTGATCGACCGCAGCCTGCGCGTGCTCTCCACCCAGGGCTCGCAAGTGCGCGGGGTGAAGCAGGCGGCGGACATCATGAACCGCTTCAAGGGCGACCGTAACCAGATGTTCGAGCTGCTGCGCGCGCACAACGATTCGCTGGTGGAGAAGATCGAGGACGAGATGTACGACTTCTTCATCCTCTCCCGGCAGAACCAGGAAGTGCTGCAGACCTTGCTGGAAGTCATCCCGCTGGACGAGTGGGTGGTTGCCCTCAAGGGCGCCGAGCCCGAGCTGGTGCGCGCCATCCAGGGCGCCATGCCGAAGCGCCAGATGCAGCAGATGGAATCCATCAACCGCCGCCAGGGCCCGGTGCCGCTGAGCCGCGTGGAGCAGGTGCGCAAGGACATCATGGGCGTGGTGCGCGAGCTGGCCGCCGAGGGCGACCTGCAGGTGCAGCTGTTCCGCGAGCAGACGGTGGAGTAACCGGCCATGGCGATCAAAGTCATCAAGGCCGACAGCCGCGCCTGGCGCCCCTACCGCTTCCCGCCGCGCTGCGCCACCGCCAGCGGCGACAGCCATGGCTGGGACAGCGACCCGGCCGCCCGCCAACGCGCCATCTCCGAAGGCTTCCAGGAAGGCCTGGAGCGCGGCTACCAGGACGGCGTCGGCGAAGGCCGTGAAGCCGGCCTGCGCGAAGGCTTCGAAGCCGGTCGCCAGGATGGGCTGCGCAAGGGGCGCGAGGAAGGCCGCGCCGCCGGCCGCCAGGCATTCGATGAAGCCAGCGCTCCCCTGCAGGCCGCCGTCGACGCCTTCAGCGACTACCACCAGGCGTTCCAGCGCGCGCGCCAGAAGGAGCTGCTGGAACTGGTGCAGAAGGTCGCGAAACAGGTCATCCGCGTCGAGCTGACGCTCAACCCCACGCAACTGCTGACACTGGCCGAGGAAGCGCTGGCCGCAATGCCGGGCGAACTGGGCGACGTGCAGATCCTGCTCAATCCGGAGGAATGCGCGCGCATCCGCGAGCTGAACCCCGAGCGCGCCGCCAAGTGGCGACTGGTGCCGGACGAGCGCCTGGCGCTGGGCGAGTGCCGCGTCGTCACCGCACAGGCCGAAGCCGACATCGGCTGCCAGCAGCGCCTGGACAGCTGCATGGACGCCCTGAGCGCGCACCTGCAGGACGAAGACTGAGATGGCCCTGGGCGACGGCTTCAAGCTCGAAGAGGCGCTGCGCTCGCTGGACTCGGTACAGTTGGCGCGGGTCAGCGGTCGCCTGGTGCGGGTGTCCGGCCTGTTGCTGGAAAGCCTGGGCTGCCGGCGCATGACCGGCCAGCGCTGCTACGTGGAAGTCGCCGACGGCGAGCGCCTGGAGGCGCAGGTAGTCGGCTTCAACCGTGACATCACCTACCTCATGCCTTTCAAGAAGCCCGTCGGCCTGACCTCAGGCTCGCGGGTCTTCCCGGCGCCGGACGAAGCCGTGCTGCACATCGATCATTCCTGGCTGGGGCGCGTGGTCAACGGCCTCGGCGAACCGCTGGACGGCCTCGGCAAGCTCGCCGGCCGCCACCCGCTGCCCACTGAGCTGCCGCAGGTGAACCCGCTGCGCCGGCGTCCGGTGTCCGAGCCGCTGGACGTTGGCGTGCGTGCCATCAATGGCCTGCTGACCCTGGGCAAGGGCCAGCGCGTGGGCCTGTTCGCCGGCAGCGGTGTGGGCAAGAGCGTGTTGCTGGGCATGATCACCCGGCAAACCAAGGCCGACGTGGTGGTGGTCGGGCTGATTGGCGAGCGCGGCCGCGAGGTGCAGGAATTCATCCTGCATTCCCTCGGCCCGGAAGGCCTGCAGAAGGCGGTCGTGGTGGTGGCCCCGGCCAACGAGTCGCCGCTGATGCGGCTGAAGGCCACCGAGCTATGCCACAGCATCGCCGCCTATTTCCGCGACCAGGGCAAGGACGTGCTGCTGCTGGTGGATTCCCTGACCCGCTACGCCATGGCCCAGCGCGAGATCGCCCTGGCCCTGGGCGAGCCGCCGGCCACCAAGGGCTATCCGCCGTCAGTATTCGGCATGCTCCCGGAGCTGGTGGAAAGCGCCGGCAACGGCGAAGGCGAGACCGGCAGCCTGAGCGCCATCTACACCGTGCTGGCCGAGGGCGACGACCACCAGGACCCGATCGTCGACTGCGCCCGCGCCATCCTCGACGGGCACATCGTGCTGTCGCGCCGGCTGGCGGACGTCGGTCATTACCCGGCCATCGACATCGGCGCCTCGGTCAGCCGCTGCATGAGCCAGGTGGCGGAGCCCGCACATCTGGCCGCCGCGCGGCAGTTCAAGGAATTCAGCGGCACCTATGAGCGCATCAAGGAGCTGATCCCGCTGGGCGGCTACACGCCGGGCATGGACGTGAAGACCGACCGCGCGGTGCAGCTGGCGCCCATGCTGGAGCGCTACCTGCGCCAGGAAACGGCCGACGGGGCGGAGCTGGGCAACAGCATCGCCACCCTGCAAAGCATCGTCGGCGGTCGCTGATGAAGGCGCAGATCGAGATGCTCGGGCGCCTTGCCGACGTGCGCGGCGGCAAGGTCCGCCAGCTGCTCGGGCGGGTGAATTACCAGCAGACCCTCTGCCAGCGCTACCGCAACAACATCACCGGCCTGGACCGCCTGTGCGGCTTCAGCGTGGCCACCAGCACGCCGCTGCAGCGGCACAACCAGCAGCAATACAAGGTCACCCTGCACAAGATGCTGCAGCTGCAGCGCCGCGAGCTGGAAGTGGCCGAACAGACCCTGGCGCGCATCCAGGGCGAGCTGCTGGCCGCGATGCGCAGCGAGAAGGTGCTGACCCAGGTGATCGAGGCCAAGGTCGGCCAGTGGCAGCTGCAGCTTGCGCAGCAGGAACAGAAAATCCAGGATGGCCTAGCCGCGCTGTCCTGGTGGCGGGGGCAGGCGTGAAAACGGCGGGTAACGCGTTCAGCGTTATGCGCCCTACGGGGAAACCCGCATCGGAGCCTCGGTCCGTAGGGTGCATAACCGCTTGCGGTTATCCGCCGACTCGAGCGGAACCTGCGCACGTGAAACACGGCATTTAAGTTTTCCTTCGCGGCGGTCGCCCTCTGGGGGAAAGCCCAGAACAAATTCGGATACCACCATGGAAATCACCCGGCAACTGGCCAGCTCCGCGCTGGCCACCAGCGAGTCCGCCAAGGCCGCGCGCAGCGAGCGCACCGCCCCGGTGGCCGAGACCAGCGCCAACGCGCCGGCACATGATTCGCTGCGCCTGGACGAGATGCAGGAAACCCTGCGCGCCATGCCCGACGTGGACCAGGACCGCGTCGCGGAAATCCGCCGCGCACTGATGAACGGCGAGCTGCAGAACGACACCCGCGTGCTCGCCACCAGTATCCTCTCCTACCATCGCGGCAGCGACGCATGACCCAGCGCGCGCGGTTGCTGCAGGTAATCGAGCAGGACATCCAGCAGGATGGCCGCGATTGCCTGGCGCTGCGCGACCGCCTGCAGGAGCTCTACCGCCACCTGCAGGCACGGGACAGCGCGCAGATCGAAGCGCTGAACCCGGAAATCCAGACCCTGCTCGACGCCATCGCCACCCGCGCCCAGCGGCGCAGCAAGGCCCTGCGCGCCTTCAGCCTGCCGCTGGATGCCGAGGGCATGCGCACGCTGCTCTCCAACTACACGCCGGCGCGCCGTGCGGACCTGCAGCAGGAGTGGCTGCAACTCGGCCAGCTCACCGCCCAGTGCAAGCGCCTCAACGAGCGCAACGGCAAACTGCTGGCGATGCACCACGACATCCTCAGCCAGCTCCTGGGCAACCCAGGCGAGCAGGCGGTGTATTCGGCGTACTCGGGGTACTGAGCCGCGGGGCATGGGCTGTTCCGTAGACCGCGCCTGTAGGAGTGGGATGCTCTTGTAGGGCGCATAACGCCTCAAGCGTTATCCACCGCTCTGGCTTTGGGTGTTTCTGCGCCGCTTCGGCACGTGCTGGGGCTTTTTGTTTCGCCCCCTCGGGCGAGTCACGTTTCTCAAACGTCGGATAGCCGCCCTCAAAAAAGTAACCAAAAGGGCTCGTCCCGACATCCGGGTCCTGACGGGACTCTGCGCGCCCCTGGGACTTTGGCTGCTTCATGCTGGATTGCACTTCGTAGGATGGCGTGGAGCGCAGCGATACCCATCACGGCGGATAGCGTTTGCGCCGGACTGCTCTTCGTAGGAGCGAGCTTGCTCGCGAACCGCCCAACGCCGATGCAGCCGGGAAATTTGTTCGCGAGCAAGAACCAGGCGTCCCCCTCGGTCCTACAGGCTGGCGGCGAGCATCTGCGCGCTCCTGTCTGCACAGATTCCACCGCGATGGATTTCGCGGACAAGGTCCGCTCCTACGCAGAGCGAGCCCTGCCCTGGCGCATGCAGTGGACAATCAGGCCAGCAAACTCACCACCGCAAACCGACTCAGGTTGGCCTGGGCCACCACGGTCTGCGCCGCCGCGCTGTAATGGGTGGCGCTGCGCCCCATGCGGTCGAGCATGGAGGCGGCGAAGGTGTGGGCCCACTCACGCTCGTCATCGCTGGCGTGGCGGTCGAGGAAGTCGCGGATGTCGTCCTGGCGATGGCGCAGCTGGTCGCGCAGGCCGCCAATGCGGTCCAGCGCGGAAACCACCGAGTCGAGCAACTGGCGCTGTTCGCGGAAGGCATCGGTCTTGATCTCGGTGGGGAACACCAGCAGGCCGTCCTCCTGGCTTTTCAGCCGGGTGTTCTTGCCCTTGGCGAACAGTTTGCCCTCGCCCTGCACCGCCAACTGCCCCTTGAGCTGCTGCCAGTCGGCCTCGGGGGCGGAGAATTTCAGCGCGCCGTCGCTGTCCAGTTCGGCGCGAATACCGGCCTGGCCGAGGGTGGCATTGAAGCGCCGGAGTACCTGCTCGGTGCTCATGCCGTCGTCCAGCACCACCGCTGCCGGCTCCGCGAGCTGACGTCCGGCGCTGAACAGCAGGGTTTCCTTGCCCGAGCGCTGGATGTCCTCCACCGACTCCAGGCCCTCAAGGCTGAAGCGACTGCGTACCGGCTCATTCAGGCGCAGCCGGAAGTTGGCGTCGAGGCTGCCGTCCGAGCGCTGGGCGCGCTGGTCCAGCAGTTCGTTGACCTGCCGAATGCCCTGGCGCACACCCTCGCGGTCCTGGGACTGCGGGGTGCTGAGCTCGCGGCCGAGGCTGAGCTTGAGGCTGCCGAGTCGGTCCTGCAGGTCGCCCAGGTAGCTGTCCGCGGACTGCATCGACGACAACTGCTGGTTGAGCTGCAGGTTGAAGCTGCCGCTCTTCTGCGCGCCACGTGCCGTCTGCGCGGCGTTCGCGGCCTTGTCCTCGCGCTGGCGCAGGCCATTCTGCCGCTCGCCGGGAGCGGAGGGGATGACGTCGCGGCGTTCGCGCGGATCGAAGACGGCCGCAGCCGGCAGTTGCTTGATGACCTTCATGGTGACCTCTGCACCGGATGGTGCGCTCACCCGGCAACGAGGCCGGGGGCGCTGGGTAAAAGGTAGGAAGATCCGGATCATGCGCCGCCTTTCAGCGTCCAGACCTCCATGCGGCGCGGCCCGGTCTTCCTACGTAAAACTACAGGCGGCTGAACAGCGACAGGTCGTTGAGCTTCAGGTAGGTCTTCTGCGTGGCCTGGAGCGCGAGCTGGTAGCTGTTCAGGTCGATGCTGGCGCCGGCGTAATCCAGCTGCGACAGCTCGCCATTGATCTTCTGGTTCACCAGCGAGACTTCCTCGTTGCTCGAATTGAGCATGGTCAGGGTGTTCTGCCGGCCGCCCAGTTCGGTGATGGCGCCCAACACGCCGTCGTGGCCGCGGTCGAGGCTGTCGACGGCCGCGGTGATCTGCGCTTGCACCGCCGGGTCTGTGGTGTCCAGCGCAGGGTCCTTGAGCAGCTTCACGGCAGCGTGCAGCTGGTTGAGGAAATCCATACCGCCGCCGAACACGCCCAGCGCGGTGACGTTCTCCTCCACCTGCACGCCGTTGGCTACGGCGACCTGGCGCGACTTGTCGTTGCCGGTGGCGACGTAGCTATCGGTGAGCGGCTCGTAGGTCACCGCGGCGGTGTCGCTCAAGGTGCCGGAGAACAGGTAGCGGCCCTCCTCGTCGCGCACGTTGACGAAGCTGACGATGGTCTTCTCGATGTTCTCCAGCTCGCCGGCCATGGCGTTGAGGTCCTTGGACGCATTCGAGCCGTTGGCCGCCCACAGCAACAGGTCGCGCACGTTGAGCATGGCGTCGGAGGTGGCCTGCAGGTTGGTCTCCTGGGTCGATAGATTGCTCGAGACGCTGCTGATGTTGGTGCGGTACTGCGCCAGGCTCGCCTCTTCGCGCTGGATGCGCAGCATGCGCACGCTGGCGATGGGATCGTCGGAAGGCTGGAGGATGCGCTTGCCGGTGGACATCTGCTGCATCAGCTTGCCCAGGGCCGCCGAACTGTTGTTCATCGAACCGCTCATCATTGCGGTGATCTGTGCGTTGGTAATCCGCATTCTGCTTTCCCTCGCGCAGGCCGTCAGAAGGCCGCAAGCATCGAGTCGAACAGCTCCTTGGCGGTGCTGATGACTTTCATGTTGGCCTGGTAGGCCTGCTGGTAGGTGATCAGGTTCACCGCTTCCTCGTCCAGGCTCACGGCGCTGACGCTGTCGCGCTGGGACTGGGCCTGGGCGGCGACGGTGGTGGCGGTCTTCTGGTCCGCCTGGTTCTGCCGGCTGGCGCTGGCGACCTTGCCGAGCAGGCCGGCGAAGGCGTCGTTGAGGGTCACCTGGCTGCCGCCGACGGTGATGGTCTGCCCCTTGAGGTCGAGCAGCGCCAGCAGGTTCACGTTGTTGCCGGTTTCACCCGCGGTGTCCGACAGCGCCAGCTCCTCGGGCTTCAGTCCGTTCACCGTGAGCATCGCCGTGGTGCTGCCGGCGTTGTAGGTCAACAGCGCCTGGCCGGGATTGCCCTTGAGGTCGAAGCCCTTGGCCAGGGTGTCGTTGACCATCTGGGCGAACTGGCCCGCCATCTCGTGCAGGGCGTCCTGGTTCGGCCGCAGGGAGTCGTACTCGGTGTCGTACAGCGCGCCGAGGGCGCCACCCATGCCGTCCTGGGTCAACGGGAAACGGGTGCCGACGAAGGTCAGGGCGATTTCCTGTTCGCCGCTGGCGGTACGGTTGATCGCCAGCTGGCCGGCGGAGATACCGGCCACCAGCGGCTGGCCGTTGGCCAGGGAGACGGTGAGCGAGCCATCGGGCACTTCGTTGACGCGGATCGCGGCGTACTTCGAGAGATCCTGCACCAGGCTTTCGCGGTGGTCGCGCAGCGCGGTGGTGTCGCCGCCGGCAGAGCCGACTTCGACGATCTGCTTGTTCAATGCGGCGAGGTTGGTGGTCAGGCCATTCATTTCGCCGACCATGGACGCACGCTGTTCCTGCAGGGCGCGCAACTGGCTGTCGATGTTGCCGGACAGGCCGTTGAAGCGCTGGGCGAGGTTCTTGGTCTCGTTGATGATCTGCTGGCGCAGCGCGACCGAGCCGGGCGTGGCGGTGGCCTCGCTGAGCGCGGCGAAGAAGTTGTCCAGGCCGACGCTGATGCTCGAACCCTCGCCGCCCATCAGCCCCTCCAGTGCCGAGAGGTACTGCTGGCCGCTGTCGTAGTAGCTCTGCTCGGTGGTGGCGCGCCACAGCTGCTGGTTCTGGAAGTCGTTGGCCATGCGGCGGATGCTGGTCACCACCACGCCACCGCCGACGTTCAGGCCGCCCTCGCCGGCCAGCGAGGCGAGCACCGGGTTCAGCCGGCTGAAGCCGGGGGTATTGGCATTGGCGACGTTCTGGCCGGAGGTGGACAGGGCGATCTGCGCCGCACGCAGACCGCTGTAGCCGATCTGGCTCAACATACTCAAGACGCACTCTCCTTCGACTCGATGCGGATCGGCTGGGCGAACGCCGCCGAGGCCGGTCGGCCGGCAAATTCGGACTGTTGTCCCTGATAGGCGACGGAATCGGCGCCGCGCTTAAATCCCTCCTGCGGCGCGTACTTCAGGCCCGTCTCCGGCGACAGCCCGCTGCCGGGGATGCGCGCCGGCGCCTGGGCCTCGCGTACGCGGCGCAGTACGCCGAGGGTGTAGTCGCGGGTTTCCTCGAAGGGAATGCTGCGCACCCAGTCGGCCATGCCGATCTGCCCGCTGCGCGGGTCGCCATTGCTCTTGAGCCACTCGTCCACCTTGCCGGGGCCGGCGTTGTAGGCGGCCAGGGCGAGCACGTGCTGGCCGTCGTAGCGGTCGAGCATCTTGCCCAGGTAGGCGCTGCCCAGGGCCTTGTTGTAGGCCGGGTCGCTGGTCAGGCGCTGTTCGTCATAGGGCAGGCCGAGCTCGCCGGCGACTTCACGGGCGGTGTCGGGCATCAGCTGCATCAGACCGCGCGCGCCCTTGGGCGAGACGGCGGAAGCGTTACCGCCGGACTCCTGGCCGATCACGCTGTCCACCAGGGTGCGGAAGCCCGCCGTGCCCTGCTGCCAGGCATGGGCAAGACGGTCGACGCCGCGCTGCCAGCTATCCACCAGCGGGTTGCGGCTGGACACCGAAGGCCGGCGCAGCGCTTCGCCGTCGTCGGTTAGCGCCACCGCCTCGGCGGCATTGCCCGGCTCGCCGGAGAGCTGGCGCACCAGCAGGTCGGCGATGCCGGTCTGCTTGCGCGTGGCCAGGTGCTCGGCCAGCGCTTCGTCGTAGAAGTCACGCAGGGTGTCGAGGTCGCGGCTGCGCATCGGGCTGCCGGCGGAGAGCACGTCGCCGGCCTTGCGCATCTGCTTGAGGATCTGCTGCAGGAACATCGCCTCGAACTGCTCGGAGGCCGCCTGCAATTGCTCGCGACGGATCGCTTCGGGCGACTCGCCTGGCTGGCCGGTGGGCACGATGGGGCGGTTGAGCGAGGTGATGCTCATCAGATCACTACCAATTCTGCGTTCAACGCACCGGCCTGCTCCAGCGCCTGGAGGATGCTCATCACGTCGTCGGGGGTCGCGCCCAGGCTGTTCACCGTGTGGATGATGGTTTCCAGACTGGTGCCTTCGGGCCACTTGAACATCGGTTTCTTGTCCTGGCTGACCGAGACGTTCGACTGCGGCGTGACCGCCGTGGTGCCGTTGGAGAACGGCCCCGGCTGGCTGACCTGCGGGTTTTCGCTGATGGTCACGGTGAGGGTGCCGTGGGACACGGCGGCGGCCTTCACGCGCACGCCCTGGCCGACCACCACGGTGCCGGTGCGGCTGTTGAACACCACCTTGGGCCGGGTACGGCCTTCCTGCACCTCCATGCCTTCGAGCATGGCCATGAAGCTGGTGCGCTGGGCGCTGCTGACTGGCGCGCGCACCGAGACCTTGGTGCCGTCCAGCGCGGTGGCAGTACCAGAGCCGAAACGCGCATTGACTGCTTCCATGACCTTGGTCGCGGTCTGGAAGCTGGGTTTGCGCACGTTGAGCATGATGTCCGGGCGCTGGGTGAAGTCGCTGGGGATCATCCGTTCGACGGTCGCGCCATTGGGGATCAGGCCGCTGTTGGCGCTATTGATCGAGACGCTGGAGCCGCTCTGGCCCTGGGCATGCAGGCCGCCCACGACCAGGTTGCCCTGGGCCAGGGCATAGACTTCGCCGTCCACGCCCTGCAACGGCGTCATCAGCAGCAGGCCGCCGCGCAGGCTCTTGGCGTCGCCCAGCGAGGACACGGTGACATCCACCGTCTGCCCGGCGCTGTAGGACGGCGGCACGCTGGCGGTGACGCTCACGGCGGCGACGTTCTTCAGCTTGGGGTCGACGTTCGGCGGCAGGTTCACGCCGAACTGCTTGAGCATGTTGGCCACCGACTGGGTGGTGAACTTCACCTGGTTCTTGTCGCCGGTGCCGTCCAGTCCGACCACCAGGCCGTAGCCGATCAGCTGATTCTCGCGCACGCCCTCGATGTCCACGAGGTCCAGCAGCGGGATGGCCTGCGTCTGCGCCTGCCAGAACAGACACAGCATCGCCAGCAGGCGGGAAAGGGTTCTACGCATGGAATGCTCGCCTGCTTACATCGGGAACAGCGGGTGGGTGAAGAAGCGCGTCAGCCAGCCGGCCGAGTTGCTGTCGTTGAGCACGCCGCGCCCGGCGTAGGAGATCTTGGCATTGGCGACGTTCTGCGAGGACACCTGGTTGGAGCGGTTGATGTCGTCGAGGCGCACCAGGCCGGTCAAGCGGATGAACTCGTCGCCCTGGTTCAGGCGCAGGGACTTCTCGCCCTTCACCAGCAGCACGCCGCCGGGCAGAACCTTGTGCACGGTCACCGCGATGGAGCCGGTGAGGGTGTTCTGCTGCGAGCTCTTGGCCGCGCCGTTGAAGTTACGGTTGGCCGTGGCCGAGGAGTTCAGCTGGTCGTACTGCGAGTCCAGAATGGTCGGCGTCGGCACGCTGATGTCGGATTTCTTGCCGAAGCTGGTGCCCGCGCTCTTGCTCGACTGGGTGGCTTCGTTGAGCACCACGGTGACGATGTCGCCCACGCCGATGGCGCGCTTGTCGCGGATCAGCGAACCGCCGTTGCCGGAACGGTACAGCCCGCCGCTGGTGGTCGGCGGGAGGCTGTAGTCGAGTTCCGGCGGCTGGTAGAGCGAGGAGTCCTCGTCCGGCAGCATCTCGTTGAAGCTCTGGCAGCCGGCGAGCAGCGCCAGTGCGGCCAGCAGGGCGAGGCGCGTCATGGTCAGACCGTCTGGTTGAGGAACTGCTGCATGCCCGACGCGGCGTCGAGCACCTTGGCGTTGGCCTCGTAGGCGCGCTGGATGGCGATCATGTTCACCATGGCCTCCACCACCTGCACGTTGGAGCCTTCGAGCACGCCCTGCTTGATCGTGCCCAGGCCCTCCTCGCCCGGCGTGCCTTCCTGCGGCTCGCCGCTGGCGGCGGTCTCCTTGTAGAGGTTGCCACCCAAGGCCTCCAGGCCGGCCGGGTTGGTGAAGTGGACCAGGGTGATCTGGCCCAGCTCGGTGGGCAGGGTCTCGCCCGGCAGGATGGCGGTGACGATGCCGTCGCTGCCGACGGTGAAGCGGCTGGCACCGGACGGTACTTCGATGCTCGGCTTCAGCGGCAGGCCCTGGGCATTGACCACCATGCCCTCGTTGTTGAGCTGCAGCTGGCCGTTCTCGGTGTAGTAGGTGTCGCCGTTGGGCGCTTCGACCTGGAAGAAGCCGCTGCCGATGATCGCCAGGTCCATCGGCTGGCCGGTGGTCTGCATGCTGCCTTCGGTGAACACCTTCTGCGTGCCCACCACGCGCACGCCGCTGCCCAGCTGGATGCCGGAGGGTACGGTGTTGACCTGGTCAGCCTGGGCGCCCGGTTGCAGCTCGACCTGGTAGAACAGGTCCTCGAAGACCGCGCGGTCGCTCTTGAAGCCGACGGTATTCACGTTGGCCAGGTTGTTGGCCACGGTGGACATCGCGGTGTCCTGTGCCGCAAGGCCGGTCTTGCTGACCCAAAGTGCCGAACTCATCTCTCGCTCCTGCTATCGCGCCGCGGCTCAGCCGCCACGAATCAATCGGTCGCCCGCTTCGGCCAGATCCGAAGCGGCCTTCATCATCTTCACCTGGCTCTCGAACCGGCGGTTCAGGCTCATGGTGCCCACCAGCTGGTCGATGGCCGAGACGTTGCTCTGCTCCAGGTGGCCGGACACCAGGCGCACGTCCTCGCTGGTCGCCAGGTTCTGCCCGTTCTTGCTCACCAGCAGGCCCTGGGCGTTCTTCACCACCGAGGCGGCCGGCGCGTCCACCAGCTTGATGCGGTCGACATCGGTCATCAGGTAGTCGCCGCTCGGCATCACCGAGATCGTGCCGTCGCTGCCGATGGCGATGGCGTCGTATTCGGGCAGGGTGATCGGGCCGCCTTCGCCGAGCACAGGGCGGCCGTTGATCATCAGTTGGCGGTCGGCGTCGATCGTCAGATTGCCCTGGCGGGTGTAGGCCTCGCCGCCGGCGTTCTGCACGGCGATCAGGCCGGGGCCCTGGATGGCGAAATCGAGGTCACGCCCGGTGGCCACCAGGGTGCCGGGGGTCATGTCCACGCCGCTGCTCTCGATGCGTGCGAGGTGACGGCTGTCGTAGCCGGCGCCGCTCACGTTCACCGCCGTGGCGTGCTCCATGTCCGCGCGAAAGCCCGGAGTGTTGACGTTGGCGAGGTTGTTGGCGCGGATGTCCAGCGCAGACATGCTGCGACTGGCCGCGGTCATCGCGGTATAGCCGAGGCGATCCATGGAGTTTCCTTAGATGGCCTGGAACAGGACCTGGGTGAGTTCCTTGTCGGTGGTCATCACCTTGGTGTTCGCCTGGTAGTTGCGCTGGCCTTCCATGAGGCCCACCAGTTGCTGGGTGATGTCGACGTTGGAGCCTTCCAGGTTGCCGGCAGACAGCGAGCCGAACTGGCCGATGCCGGGCACGCCGATCAGCGCGGCGCCGGAGGCGGAAGTCTCGGTCCAGGCGGTGCCGCTCTGGTTCTGCAGGCCGCCGGCATTGACGAAGTTCGCCAGGGCGACCTGGCCCTGCAGCATGCGCTGGCCATTGCTGTAGTTGACGTAGACCTTGCCGTCGCTCTCCACCGCGATGCCAGTCTGCTCGCCGGCGGCGTAGCCGGTGGTGCGGTTGGTGGTGACCACGAAGTCCGAGCCGTACTGGCTGGTGCCGGTGTAGTCCAAGGCGATGTTCATCGGGTCGACGCCCGGCAGGTTGAAGCTCACCGGAACGGCGGCGATCGGCGAGGACAGCGAGCCGTTCGGCGCGAAGGTCAGCGCCTGGGCGCCGCCCACGGCGGTGCCATCGACGGCGTAGTGGGCATCCCAGGTGTTGGTGCCGGTCAGCACGAAGTACTGGGTCAGGGTGTGTTCCTTGCCCTGGGAGTCGTAGATCTTGCTGGTATAGGTGGAGTTGTAGGTGGCCACGTTCTGCGGGTCGAACGGACCGATGGCCGGCACCTTCTCGTTGGAGTCGAGGTTGGCGACGAACTCCAGCTTGTCGGTGGCCTTGGCCGGCAGGTTGGCGGTCTTCACCTGCAGGTCGGAGACGGTGCCCACCAACAGGTTGCCAGCGGCGTCGGTCGGGTAGCCCTGCAGGCGCTGGCCGGTCGCGTTGATCAGGTAGTTGCTCTTGTCCTGGCTGAACACGCCGGCGCGGGTGTACTGGGTGTCGCCGTTGCCGCTCTTGACCACGAAGAAGCCGCCGCCGGAGATGGCCAGGTCCAGGTTGCGGTTGGTGGACACCAGCGAGCCGCCCTGGCTGATGCTCTGGGTGGTGCCGGAGACTTCCACGCCCATGCCCTTGCCGTCGGCGTAGACGCTGGCGAATTCGGTGCGCGAGGACTTGAAGCCCACGGTGCCGGAGTTGGCGATGTTGTTGCTGATGGTATCCAGCTGCTGGGTGACGGCGTTCAGGCCGCTCAGGGCGATGTTGAAGCTCATGGTCTCAGCTCTTCCTCAATGGTGTGGAACAGGCGCTCAGGCGGCCTGGCCCTGACTGAATTCGACGATCTTGTAGAAGGGCACCTGCCCTGCACCCTGCACGTCCAGCACCGGGCCGTCGGCGCTGACGCGGACGTTGTTCACCAGCCCGGACACCTCGACGCCCGGCGTCTCGCCGCTGTCGGTCTTCACCGCCAGGCTGTACTTGCCAGGCTTCAGGCCCAGGGCCTGCGGGTCAATGGAGAACGGCACGGCGCCCGGCTCCTGCGGGCCGAGGGCGATGTCGGTGCGCACGCCATTGGCATCGGTGAGCTGCAGCACGGTAGTGGCCGAGGCGTGCGCCAGGGTGACCTGGCCGCTGACCTTGGCACCCTCCAACTGCAGGCTGTCGGCGCTGACCTTCACTTCCTGGCCCACCAGGCTGGCGGCGCTGAGGGTCTGCAGGTTGTCCATCAGCACCAGGTTGTTCTGCTGCAGGGTGGTCATGTTCTGCATGCTCTTCACCTGCGCCATGGCCGAGTACTGGTTGATGAACTCGGTGCTGTCCACCGGCTTGGTCGGGTCCTGGTACTGCACCTGGGCGACCAGCAGGGTGATGAAGCTGTTCTCCATGTCGGTGAGCTGGCCGAGGTTCACCGCCTGCTTGGGCGTGTCCGACGAGGTGCCGGTGGCGCGGGTGTCGTTGTTGACCGTGCTCATCAGGCGTCTCCCAGTTTCAGCAGGCTGGACTGCATGCTCTTGACCCGGTTGAGCACTTCCACGCCGGTCTCGAAGCTGCGGGTGGCGGACATCATGTCGGTCATCTCCTCGATCTCGTTGACGGCGGGGTAGTAGACGTAGCCGGTGGCGTCGGCCAGCGGGCTGCCCGGCTCGTAGCGGCGCTGCGGCGCGCGGCCGGAGGTGACCACGTCGAGCACCTGCACATGGGCGCCGCCCATGCCGGCGTCACGGGTGAGCCGGTCGTTCTCGTAGACGGCGGCGAACATCGGCTTGCGCGCCTGGTACACGGCCTCGGGGCTGTTGGCGGCGGAATCGGCGTTGGCCAGGTTGCTCGCTACGGTGTTCAGGCGCACGGTCTGCGCGTTCATCGACGAGCCGGCGATGCGGTAGATGGAATCGAATGCCATGGCGTCAGCGTCCTTCGATGGCCTGCTTGAGGCCGCGGAATTTCAGGGTCAGGAAGGTCAGGCTGGTCTGGAAATCCATCGCGTTGCGCGAGAACTCCGCCTGCTCGGTGGCCAGCTCGACGCTGTTGCCGTCCTGGGAGGGCTGGTTGGGGATGCGGTACTTCAGGTCCGGGCGCGCCGGGCCGGTGCTGGCCAGCAGCGCACTGGCGCCGTCCTGGTGCTGCATCTCGGCGGCGAAGTCGATGTCCCGCGCCTTGAAGCCGGGGGTGTCCTCGTTGGCCAGGTTCGAGGCCAGGATTTCGCTGCGCTGCATGTGCAGCGACAGGGCCCTCTCGTGGATACCCAGGGTCTCGTCAAACCGTATACTCATTCCCGCAACCCACTCTCATCGTTCGGCGTGCGTGGCGACAGAGCACAAAGCATGCCGACCCCTTCAGGTCGCTTCATGTCGTTGATTTACAAGGCTTTATGCGCCATCTCCGGCGGCGCGCGCAACGCTGCGCTTCCGCTTTGGGCACACCCTGCAGGCGGATGCGGAAAAGTCCTTTCCGCCTGCTTCCTCCTCGCGCTTGCGGCGCTCGGCCACGCCCAGGAGCAGGCCCAGGACGCACGTGCGCAGCTGGACGCCGCCGCCCAGCGCATGATCGCCGCCGAGCTGAAAGGCACCGCGCAGAAGGAAGGCTGGAAAGGCATGACCTTCAGGGTGGAGAACAACCTGCCCAACAGCCTGGGCAAGCTCCCCGCCTGCCCGAGCGACCCGCAACTGCGAAGCAGCGAAGCCCCCGCGACGCCCAGCGCCCGACGCCGTTTCGAGGCGAACTGTCCGGGGCAGCCGGGCTGGCCGGTGTACTTCACCAGCCAGCCGACGCTGTACCTGCCTGCGGTGGTCGCCGGTGGCGAGATCGAGCGCGGCCAGACACTGGAGGCGGGCCAGTTGAAGCTCGCGCCGCAGCAGATCGGCAAGAGCGCGCGGACCTACTTCACCCGGGTCGAGGACGTGGTCGGCATGACTGCCCGCCGCCGCATCCGCGCCGACCAGCCGCTGACCCCTGCGCTGCTCGACGGTGCGCTGCTGGTGCGTCGCGGCCAGCAGGTGAAGATCGTCGCCAGCCAGGACGGCATCCAGGCCAGCGCCGCTGGCGAGGCACTGGCCAACGGCAAGCAGGACGAGGTGATCCGGGTGAAGAACCTGCGCAGCCAGAAGGTCATCGAGGCGAAGGTGATGGAGTCGGGCGTGGTGAGCAGCCTCTTCTGAAGCGGCCCAGCAGGCCCGACGGAAGCTGCGCCCTCAGGTTCCGCTGACGGTGGTGACTTCCACGTAGTGCCGTGCATGGATGGCTGGCGCCGGCACGACCGGTGCGTCCAGCTCGCCTCCCGAGAAGCAGCGGAAGTGGTTGAGCACCATGTCGTAGCCGGAGAGATAGCTGAAGGCGATCCCGCCGGAGAACCTCGGGTTGACGTCCATCAGCAGCGCCTCGCCGTCGTGCACGAGGAACTCCATGTTGATGCAGCCATTCACCCCCAGCACCTCGGCGACCCGGCCCGCCGCCTCGACCAGCGACGCATCGGGCAGCATCCGCACGGTCAGCCCGGCGCCAGTGGGCGTGCGAATCAACTCCTGCCGGGCCATGCCCGCCCACTGCCCGGTACTGGCCTGCCGCACCACGTCGACGACGCACACTTCGCCAGGCAGCAGCGGCTGCACGATGTAGTCGCGACCCTGGCACTTGTCCTGGATGTAGCGCAGGTAATCCGCATCCTGGATGCGCACCAGCCCCTCGCTATTGCGACCGTCGCACGGCTTGGCGATCAGCGGCAGCTCCAATCCCGGCACCGGCAGGTCCTGCAGGCGCCAGGTGGGAATGGCGCGGATGCCCTGGACGTCCTGGAACGCCTGGTAGACCAGCCACTTGTCGCGGCTGACGCGGATGCTCTCCAGCGGCGGCATGCACAGGGTGATGCCGCGGGAGGTGAAGGCCTCATGATGCAGCGCGAACGCATCGACCTCGGGATCGATCATCGGCAGGACGTGGGTCACCCGCTCGGCGTCGCAGATCTCCAGGATGCGGCGGACATAGGCGTCCACCTCGCGCGCGGGCGGCACCTGGTAGGCGACATCCAGCAGGGCCGAGGTGGCGCACCACTCCGCTGGCCGATAGTTGGTCCCCAGCAGTCGCGCATCCGTATGACGACGCAGTGACGCGATCACCGCCTCGGCGCAGAAGGCGCCGGTGGCCGTGATCAGGCAGGTGGGGGAGGAAACGCCGCCAAGTAGCGTGCTCATGCACAAACCCCGCTGGCAAAACGCCGGAACAGCTCAACCGGAAAGTGAGTTCCCATTGCCTGACGGCCTCGTGCGCAATCGACCTGCTGCCCCCTGGCACCCCGCTGGCCATAAAAGAATCGGCCAGCGGCAACCTCAAGCGTAGCCGTGAACCCGCCAGCGGGGAGGCGCAAGCCCCGGCCAGGGTGGTGAAAACAGGCCTGAGCCTCGCTCCGGCCGGGTTGCCACTCGTCAGGTCCGGCAGTGGCGGAACACGTGGCAGCCCCGCCGGAATCCCCGCGCCAAAAATTTCGCCCGGCCATTTAATCCTTCCCCGGGAGCTGTCGCCTTACCCCTTCAGCAGGCACAACGCCGGCTTCATTCAGCTCACTTAGGAAGTCCACCATGGCCTTGTCGATTCAAACCAACTACTCCTCCCTGATCACCCAGACCAGCCTGAGCAAGACCAACAGCTCGCTGTCCACCAACCAGCAGCGTCTGGGCACCGGTCTGCGCATCAACTCCGCCGCTGACGACGCCGCTGGCCTGCAGATCGCTACCCGTCTGAACGCCCAGTCCCGCGGCATGAACGTCGCCATGCGCAACACCAGCGATTCCATCTCGATGCTGCAGACCGCCGAAGGCTCCTTCAGCGAAGTGACCGACATCCTGCAACGCATGAAGGACCTGGCCACCCAGTCCTCGAACGACACCAACAGCCAGAAAGACCGCGACGCCCTGCAGGCCGAATACGACCAGATGGGCTCCGAGCTGGCCAACATCATGAAGAACACCTCGTACGCCGGCGACAAGCTGTTCAGCGACGGCACCGCCATCGACGGCACCAAGGGCAAGTTCTCCGCCGCCATGAGCTTCCAGATCGGCGCCACCTCCGGCGAGAAGCTGAACCTGGACATCAGCACTGCCCTGGGTAGCGCCCTGGGCACCGGCGGCCTGACCGACGTTTCGTCGTTCTTCGCCACCACCGCTCCGACCACAGCCGGCACCGAGATCGCTTCGGGCGCCTCCGCCAACACCACCATCGACACCATCAGCACCGCGCTGGACAACATCGGCTCCCTGCGTGCGCAGTTCGGTGCGAACATCAACCGCCTGCAGCACACCTCGAACAACCTGGCCAACATGAAGGACAACACCGAGCTGGCCAAAGGCCGTATCATGGACGCCGACTTCGCGACCGAAAGCGCCAACATGAGCAAGAACTCCATGCTGATGCAGTCCGGCATCTCCATGCTCAAGCAGGCTGGCCAGATGCCCAGCATGATCATGGGCCTGCTGGGCTAAGGCGAAACCTTTCGCGCAGCGCCCCCCGCCCCGCGCGAAACTCGCCACGCATGACGCCCCGCAGGCCGGGGCGTCATGCTGTCTGCGGGTACGCAGCCCCAGGCAAAAGGCGTATTGCCACCATACGAGCCGCTCTGGCTCGCGACTTCGAATTTCGCGCAAGAATTGCAAGCACGGCGGTGCAAAATTCAGAACTTGCACCAACATTTTTCTGACGTCAAAATGCCGCCCCTGCCTCCATCCACACATGGAGCTTTCCCCGCGACCGTCAAGGAAGCGGCTCGCAAGGGCAAGATGAGCACACTCACTCCAACGCTTGCGGAGAGCCGGGCCTCCATCGCCTGTCTGACCCTCCGCACCGGCCGTTCCGATTGCATCGCGCAGTTCTATCCAGCGCTCTATCAGCTCGACCTCGACCGTGACGGCCAGGTGGAGCGTATCGACCTGGGCTTTTCCGGGAGCCGGGTGCTCGAACGCCTGCTGCAGACGCCGGGGGACGTGGTCGCCCGCGATGAGCTGCTGACCCACGCCTGGTCGGACCGCGTGGTCGGCCAGGGCAGCCTGAACCAGCAGATCTACACCCTGCGCCAGGTGTTGGCGGACGAGAAGCAGCGGCAGATCATCCAGACCCTGCCCCGTCGCGGCTACATGTTCAACCCGCAGTACCTGGCGAACACGGCGGCAGAGCCGGAGTCGGAACAGAAGGTGGACAGCGCCGATGCCGCGCCGGCCTTCATCCCGCGGGAGCCCACGCAAAAGAAGCCCGAAGCGAACCGACAGCGGCGTCTGAAGTTCGTCGCCGCCAGCCTGTGCACGCTCGGCCTGCTGGTACTCGCCGGCGCCCTTTACCACACCCAGTTGCGCAACCCGGTACTCACCGCGGAGCAGAAACTCGGACCGCTGCAGATCACCTACGTGGAAGACAACGAGCAGGAGCTCCAGCGGCTGATGCAGGACACCCGGCAGTTGGCCAGGCAGCTATCCGAACTGGCAACCCGCCCTATCGGCCTGCTGCTGCACATGACGTCGGGCTTCTACGAGCTGGTGTGCGTGCAGCCCGAGGGCCGCTCCAACTGGCTGCTGATCCATGAGAGCCAGATCGCCCGGATTTCCCAGGAGCAGCTGCGCAAGTGCCTGAACTGATCCTACGCCGCGAGGCCGGCGTGGCTCGCCGCTGCCTGCTGATTTCCCTGGTGGGCGTCGCCTGCCTCGCGCTGGCGCTGTACCTGCTGTGGCGCCACGCACAGAACACCTCGGCCATCGATGGCCGCTACGCCTCTACCGGCCAGGTCGTGCTCAGCACCGGCAGGGTGCTGGATATCGCCCAGACCACCATGTTCCACGAGGGGCGCTTCTACTCGATGATCCAGCAGGACGCGAACATCCTCGAGGTCTCCGGCCTGCTCGGCAGCGACCTGCGCGGGCGCTACCAGCTGCAGGTGGAGGAAAACAGCATCAGCAACCTGCGCGCCGACAGCGGCCTGGACAACGAGCTGATCTTCAGCCTGCTCTATGGCCGCCAGCGCGGCGCACGCATCACCCTCGAACCCCTGGGCGGCTGCCTTTACGGCGTGGAGACGCGCCAGGTGTTCTGTCCCCGCCAGCTGCGCGGCCACTGATCCGCTTACGGCGTGGCCGGTGCAGCCGGGACGGTCGCCGACACTGGCGCTGGCGCCGCTTCAGCCGGCTTGGGCGTGACCAGCTGCGCGCCGGAGCTGGAGTAATGCACCTGTGCATAACTCTCGCCGAAGATCTCCCGGTACAGGCTCTCCGCGCGCTGGGTCAGCAGGAGAATCTCGATGCGCCGGTTGGCGCCGTTTTCCGGGTCCTCCGGACGTAGCGGCATGACGTCGGCCTGGGCCGCCACCTGCAGTACCCGGGCGGCCGGCAAGCCGCTGTCGACCATCACATTGCGCGCGCGCAGGGCGCGGTCGCCGGAGAGGTTCCAGTTGTTGTAGCCATCGGGACGGCGGTACTGCACCGCATCAGTGTGGCCACTCAGGATCAGCTTGTTCTGCACCTTCGCCAGCACGCCGGAAAGCGCGCCGAGCAAGGTCTGGAAATGCGGATCGAGGGCCGCCTTGCCACGCTCGAACATGAACCGCTGCTGGTCATCCTTGATCAGGATGCGCAGGCCCTGGGGGACCACCGTCACCTCGATGTTGGCCAGGGCGTCGACCTTGCCGGATACCTCGCGGATCAGCTCGGCCAGCTCGCGCAGGTCGTCATTGCTGTCGTACTGGCGGCCCTCGCCTTGCTGCTGGGTGGCATGCTCCCCGCTCTGCTCGCCGGCCTTGTTCCTGGCCAGCGCCAGGTCGGGCGCCGGCCGCTCAGGCGTCTTCACCGGCTGCGGCATGCCGTCCAGCTCGAGGGGCGTGCGGCTGGCGCCATCGAACACGCCGGCGCCGCCATCCACCACCGGGTTGACGTCCCGGTCACCGACCGCGATCGGCTGCGAGTTGACCTGCGGCTGGATGATCCACAGCACCATGAACAGCGCCATCATCGCCAGGGTGAAGTCGGCGAAGGCTACCTTCCAGGCACCGCCATGTTCGTCTTCGTGGCCCTTCTTGCTGCGGCGTTTGACGATGATCTCGCCATGCTTGTCGGCGCGTTTCTTCATGCGACGTCCCGCTCTTCCTCATAGCGGGTAACCCAGGTCTCCAGCTGCTTGAAGGCCGGTTTCACATCCTGCTCGATCAGCTTTCGCCCGGCGTCCACCGCCAGCAGCGTGGGCTTGCCGGCGACATGGGCGACCAGCGTGGTCCGCACGCACTCCAGCGCCGACAGCTCGGTCTTCACGCGCTGCGACATGGCGTTGGACAGCGGGTCCATAAGGCAGTAGCAGACGAAGATGCCGAAGAAGGTGCCGACCAGGGCGGCGGCCACGTGGGCGCCGATCTCCGCCACCGAGCCGCCGATGTTGCCCATGGTGATGATGATGCCCATGATCGCCGCGAGAATGCCGAAGCCCGGCATCGCCTCACCGACCTTGTGCAGCGACTTGGACGGCTGCAGCAGGGCGTGTTCCATGGCATCCAGCTCCTGTTCGAGGAAGCCTTCGAGTTCGTGGGCGCTGATCTTGCCCATGGCCATGAGGCGGAAGTTGTCGGCGATGAACGCCATCAGGTTCTTTTCCTGGAGGATCAGCGGGTACTTGGCGAACAGCTCGCTTTGCTCCGGCTCCTCGATGTGCGCGTCGAGCACCTTCAGGCCACCGACGTCGACCATCTCCAGCAGTTCGTAGAGCAGCATCAGCAACTGGCGCTGGAATTCCTCGCCACGGCGTTTGAAGACGAACACGCCCTTGATCTGCGAGCACATTTCCAGCAGCACTTCGCGCGGGTTGGCGACGACAAGGGTGCCCAGGCCGGCGCCGAGGATGATGACGATCTCCGCCGGCTGCCAGAGTGCGCGCATGTCGCCATGGGCCATGGCGTAGCCGCCGAGGACGCAGGCGATGATGATCAGGGCACCGATGATTTTCTGCATAGGTCTGGGTTCTTCAGGGGGTGTCGGGGTCGTTGAGGAAACGGCTGCATTTGCCGATCGCCTGCTTCATCAGCTGGCAGATGCGCGCATCGGTCAGCTCCAGTACCAGGGCGATTTCCTTGAGGTTCAGCTCGTGCTGGTAGTACAGGTTGAGGATCAGCCGCTCGCGCTCGTTGAGGCGCTCCAGCGCCTGGGCCAGCAGGCGCTCCTTGAACACCCGCTCTTCCAGCGCATCGCCGCTGCCCTGAACGCCTTCATGGCCGCTCTGCAGCAGCGCATCGAAGCTCTCGATGGCCTCGGAGGATTCGGCGCGCAGGTAGTCCTGGTAGCCCGCCTCGTCGAGGCCGGTGGCGGCCAGCACTTCCTCGTCGCTCGGCACGCGGCCGAGCTTTCGTGCCAGGGCGCGGATGGTGTCGCGCACCTTGTGCGCCTGCTGGCGAACCTGGCGCGGGCGCCAGTCCTGGCGGCGCAGCTCGTCGAGAATCGCGCCACGGATACGCAACGCGGCGAAGCGGCCGAACTGCTCGTCCGGCTCGCCATAGCGGCGCAGGCCTTCGAGCAGGCCCATCAGGCCGATCTGTTCCATGTCCTCGCGATCCAGCACCTGGTTGGCCTGCAGCGACAGCTGGCTGACGATGCGCCGCACCAGCGGCAGGTACTGCATCATCCAGCGCTGCTCGGCAACCGGGGACAGGCGCGCATGGCCCCCCCCGTGGTCGCCAGCGTAGGCGCTGCCGTAGTCGTAGGCGGGATCGCGAAGGGCGTGCATGGCGGCTTACTGGACGATCATCTTGCTGAGCAGCACGTGCTCGAAGGGCACCACCACCTTGCGCGCGGAGAAGTCGTCGATCACCGCCTTTTCCAGGCGCGCCTGCACCTCGCCGATGGGCATGGCGCGCAGGGTCTCGAACTTCTCCGGGGTCAGGTTGGACACCACCGAGCTGCGCACCATGGGCGCCACGCTTTCCAGCTTCTTGCGGTCCTGGTCGGCCGTGGCCTGCAGCACCAGGTCGATCACGAAGTAGTGCTCGCGGTCATCGCCGCGCGAACTCACGATGATCTTCTCCACCGGCACGAAGAGGTACTCGGCACTCTCTTCCTCCGGCTTGGCGTCCTCCTTGCCGGCTTCAGCGGCGGCCGCCGGGGCGAGGCTGGCGGACTTGATCATCTTGTAATTGACGAACACGCCACCCAGCACGACGGCGATATTCACGATGAGCATCAGTACAACGAGGCGCGACGTGGACATGGGGTATCTCGAAAAATCCTGTGGGAGTGCGGGCCGCGCGCGGCCTACACGGTGATCAGTACATCGCTGTCGCCACGCGGCGCGGCGCGTTCGCCGACCTGCGCGTCGCGCGGATTGGCGGAAACCGCGAGCTGTTCCTGCTCGAAGCGCTGGCGGTTCTGCTGGCCGTTCTGGCCCGAGTCGGCGGACACCTGCACGTTGACCTGCAGGAAGTTGTGCCCGACCAGCTCCTGGCGCAGGCGCTCGCTGGTCTGCTGGAGCATGCGCACCACCTCGCCGTGGGAGGCGGAGATCTGCACGTTGAGCTGACCCGCCTCATGGCGCACGAGGATTTCCATCGCGCCCAGCTCCGGCGGGTCGAGGCGGATCGTGGCGTTCTGCACGCGCTGGCCAAGCTGCAGCTCGACGTTGTCGCGCAGCGCCGTGACCATCTGCTCGCCCCAGTGGGCATCGTCGCCCTTGAGGTGCAGCAGCTTGTCGAACAGCGGCGTCGTGCTTGCCTGCGCATTGGCCGGCGCGCTGCCGTCGCTGCCCGGCAACCGCACATCGACGGCAGCGCTGGGCAGTTGCGGCGCAGTGGCGTCCGGCGTGGCCGACGCGGCGGCGAGGTGCTGCTGCAGCAGCGTCTGCGCCTGGCTCTGGGTGGTCTCACGTGGAGCGGGAGCCGTGGGTTTGCCGGCATCGTCCTGCGGTTCGGCGGGCGGCAGCAGGACGTCTTCCGGCGGCACCGCGGACGGCGCGGGCTGTGCGCGGGACTCGACGGCCTGGGTGGCCTGAGTGGCGAAACCGGCAACACGCGCGGAAGTCTCTGCCGGCGGATTGTCGCGCGCCTGCACGATCAACCCGGCCTGGCTGAGCATCCCGGCCAGCCAGTTTTCCGCACCGGAGGGAGACGCCTCCTGCGCTGGCGGGGTGGAGGCGTCGGCATCGGCACTTTCCGGCGTCACGGCTTCGGGCAGGACCGGTTGCGCGCTGCTCGCCGGCTGCGCCGAGTCGTCGGTCTGCGCGGTGTCGAACTGGGTGAGGAAGGATTGCACCGTGATCGTCCGCGCCTCGGCGTTCGCCTGTCCCTGCTGCGCGCGGGAGCCGGAGACGTTCGCAGCAACGGCGGAACCCGCCGCGCGGGCGTCGGCCACCGGGCGGTCGCCACCAGCGGCGACGACGGGGATGGGCTGGGTCATCAGCTGGATCACGGTCTATCGCCCCTCCGGGAGCATATCCACCTGCATGTACGCCGAACGGCCTTCGGCGTACTCCAGGTGCGACAACAGCAGGCGGCGCAGGCGCTCGCACTCCGCCGCGCAGGCCTGCGACGCGTCTTCATGCAGGTGTTTCAGGCGTTTCTTGGCCAGCAGCACATCGGCCGCCAGGCCCGGCTGCGACGCCATCGCCACCAATTGCGCGCGGATCGCCAGGTCGATCTGACCCATGGCGCTCCAGTCCTTGCGCTGCAGCGCTGCGCCGAGCTGTTCGTACAGCTCGAGCAGGCGCTGGCGATCATCCACGTGTGGCACTCACGCCCTCCCAGCCTTCGCGCAGGATGCCCAGCAGGCGCACCACTTCATCGATGCCGACAACGTCCAGCGAAACGCTGACGTCGGAGAGGCGATAGATGCAGTAGTCGTAGAGCCTCGCCAGCCCCTGGACCACTTCGCCGCCATTCTCGTAGTCGAGCGCGCCGCTCAAGCCATTGAGGATGTTCAGGCACTTTTCCAGGGAGCGCCCCTTCTGCTGGTAGCGCTTGTGCTCGATGTGCCCGCGCGCGCGGGCCAGCTCATCGAGCAGGCCATCGAACAGCACCAGGACCAGTTCATAGGGCGACGAGGCGGCGGCCTTGGCCTCCAGGTCGACCATCCGGTAGCTGTCGTAGCTCTCGTTCATTGCGTAGCCGCTCATCCGAACATCCCACTGGTCTGACTCATCGACTGCATCGTCTGCATCATCGAGGTGTATTGCTTGAGGTAACGCGCGTAGTAGCTGTCGTACTGCTTCTGCAGCGTGTCGTAGTCATCGTTCACGCGGCGCAGGCCGTTGTTCAGCGTGTCCTTGCGGGACTTCATCACGCCGTTTGCGCTGTTGGTGTAGAGCGCGATGTTCTTGTCCAGGCTGTCGAGCAGGTTGCCCTTGCCGAGGAACAGCTTGTCCAGGCCCTGCGGGTCGCTGGCAACGGCCTTTTCGAAGCGTTTGGTATCGAGCGTCAGCTTGCCGTTACGGTCGGCGCTGACACCGAGATTGATCAGGTTGGTGCCGCCGAAGGTGGTGCGCAGCAGCTGGTTGAGGCTGTTGTCGATGGCGCGCACGCTGGAGTCGCCAGCCAGCGCGCCACGGGCGTTGCCGTTCTGGTCACCGCTGGCGGTCAGGGTGTCGATCTGGCTGGCCAGGGCGTTGTAGGCGTCGATGAAGCCCTGCAGCTTCTTGGTGGTGGCGCTCTTGTCCTGGGCGATGGTCATGGAGATCGGCTGCTCGCCGGACTTCTGCGCCTGGGTGAAGGTCACGCTCACACCATCGATGATGTTGTCGAAGCTATTGCTGGCGTTGGTCATCAGCATGCCGCTCTCGCCGCCCAGGCGGACGCGGGCATCCTGCGCCTTGGACAGTTCCTGCGGATTGGCCAGCGCGTTCTCGAAGGCGCTGTTGGCGGTAGAGGTACCGCTGAGCGAGAGGCCGATGGCATTGGCCGCGCCGCTCTTATCCGCGCCCAGCACCAGCGAAACCTGGCCATTGCTGCGCACCAGGGTGGCTTTCACACCGGTGTTGTCGGTGGCCTTGTTGATCGCCGCCGCCAGCTCGTCCAGGGAGTTGCTGCCGTCGCCATCGCTGTCGATCTTGCTCAGGTCGATGTCGAAGGACTTGCCGTTCTGGCTCAGGGTCAGGGTGCCCTGGGTGTCGATGTCGCCCGCTTGCAGCCCGGAGAAGGACAGCTGGTGCGAGGTGGCCAGCTGTTCGACGAAGAAATCGTACTTGCCGGCCACCGCGGTACTGCCCACCGTCGCGGTGAGGTAGCCGTCCTTGCTCATCGTGGCGCTGTTGACCAGCATGCTGGCGTCGGTGGCCTTGTTGAGGCCTTTCACCGCCGAGGCGAAGGTCTTGAGCGCGGACTCCAGCGAGGTCACCGCCGTGAGCTGCGACTGGTACGAGGCCTTGTTGCGATCGGCCTTGCTCAGCCCGTTCTGGACCTCATAGGTGGCCAGTTGCTGGGCCATCTGTTTGACGTAGTCGGAATCTATCGTGGACATCTGAAAACACCCCTTTGCTGCCCGAGAGCAATATCGATGCCAATGGCCGGAGCCCCTATCCACGGGGCTTTGCGAGAAATCCATGCAGAAGCTCGGCTTCCGCCCGGACGTTCGTCGCACGTACCGGGAAGCGGTGTTTCCGCCTGGACGCGCAGCCTTCGCTGCAGAGATAGGGCGACCGGGGCGAGGGATTGCTTAAGCGGGGCGTACCTGGACCAGTGCGCGACCCTCGCGACGCCAGAACGACAGCCATGAAAAAGGCGAAGCCCCCTTTCGGAGGCTCCGCCTTTGGGTCACTGCAAGGGGATCAGGCCAGCTTCAGCAGGCCCATGCCCACGATCAGCATCACCAGGCCCAGCCAGCCGCGCCAGGCCAGGCGCTGACCGAACAGGGCCCAGCCCATGGCCACGGTGGCGAGGATGCCGAAGCCACCCCACACCGCATAGGCCACCGACAACTCGATGCCACGCACCGCCTGGGACAGTGCGGTGAACGCGCCCAGCACGAAGAGAATCGAGGTGACGCCCAGGATGCGCTTGCGGAAGCCGTCGGAGTACTTCAGCAGCAGGTTGGCGATCACTTCCAGGACGATGGCCAGGCCCAGCCAGGCCATCGGAATCAGGTCATGGTTCAGCATGTTGCGGCCTCCATGCCGGTCTCACGCTCGCTCTTGCGGGTGCCGGACTTCACCAGCAGGATGCCGGCGATCATCACGACCAGGCCCAGAGCCTTCTCCAGGGTCAGGTCCTCGCCCAGCCAGGCGGCACTGACCAGCGAGATCAGCACGATGCCGATGCCTTCCCAAAGGGCGTAGGCCACACCCACCGGCACATGCTTGATGGCCAGGGACAGGAAGTAGTACGACAGGCCGACCATCAGGTACATCAGCAGCAGACCCGCAACCGGGTACAGCGCATGGGTCAGTTTCATCGAAGTGGTGCCAACGACTTCAAAGCCGATGGCGGCAAACAGATAGATCCAGGAACGCATGGTGCAAGCCCTCCCACGGGCGGCCGCGCGCAATCGCAATCTCGCGAGGAGCATCCTTGCGGCGGTTTCGGTTCGGGTTCGGTGGCGCCGACTCGGGCGGCGAGGTTCGCCGCGCTTGGCGCCACCAACAGGTAGCTGCCGTTGGGAGGGGCTAGAGGTCGCCGGTCCAGTAACGCTCGCGCGAAACCAGGCGGGAAGTGGGGAGAGGTAGAGCCTTGATGTTCAACATAATGAACACATTGTGCCAATTTTCGGGGCGACTGGCAAATCGACGCCGTCAATTTCAGGTATGAATGCCCATATATAGGCGTCCAGAGAGTAGGCCGGACACCGCGCGCCATCAGGGGTCGTGCAATATTCTGTTCACCCGACTCAGCCTGCGACAGCACGCCGCGGCCATGACCTGCGCCAGCGCCCGGCCACGCGCCGGCCTGTTAGTATCAACAGCCAGGACCCTGTCGGAGACTGCAATGATCGCCCTGCGAGACGCCTGGAAGGCCGGCCTGTTCGGCCGCGAGCACTGGACACGCAACCTGGTGGCCGGGGTGATAGTCGGGGTGGTGGCGCTGCCGCTGGCCATGGCCTTTGCCATCGCCAGTGGAGTGAAGCCGGAACAGGGCATCTATACGGCGATCCTGGCCGGTGCGCTGGTGTCGCTGCTGGGCGGCAGCCGGGTGCAGATCGCCGGTCCCACCGGCGCCTTCATCGTCATCCTTGCCGGGATCACCGCCAGGTACGGTGTCGACGGCCTGCAGATCGCCACGCTGATGGCTGGCGCCATTCTCGTGCTGCTCGGGGTGAGCCGGCTCGGCACCATCATCCGTTTCATCCCGGCACCGGTGATTGTCGGATTCACCGCCGGCATCGGGGTGATCATCTGGGTCGGCCAGTGGAAGGACTTCTTCGGCCTGCCCGCCGTCAGCGGTGAGCACTTCCACCAGAAGCTCTGGCACCTCTTGCAGGCGCTGCCACAGCTGCATCTCGCGACTACCGTTCTGGCGCTGCTGGGCCTGGCTCTGGTGCTCTTCACGCCGCGCATCAAAGCCTTGCACCGGGTGCCCGGCCCACTGGTCGCCATGGTAGTGGTGACGGCCATCCAGTCGCTGTTCCACTTCGACGGCGTCGCCACCATCGGCAGCGCCTTCGGCGGTATTCCCCAGGGCCTGCCAAGCTTCAGCCTGCCGGAGGTGACCCTGCCGCGCGTACTGGAGCTGATCGGCCCGGCTTTCGCCATCGCCATGCTGGGCGCCATCGAATCGCTGCTCTCGGCGGTGGTCGCCGACGGCATGGCCGGCACCCGCCACGACTCCAACCAGGAGCTGATCGGCCAGGGCATCGCCAACCTGGTCACTCCGCTGTTCGGCGGAATCGCCGCCACTGGCGCCATCGCCCGCACGGCCACCAATATCCGCAACGGCGGCAGCAGCCCATTGGCCGGGGTCACCCACGCCGTGACCCTGGTGCTGATCCTGCTGTTCCTCGCCCCGCTGGCCTCGAACATTCCGCTTTGCGCGCTGGCGGCGATCCTCTTCGTAGTGGCCTGGAACATGAGCGAGGCGCGGCACTTCCTGTTCATGGTCAGGCGCGCGCCACGCGCCGACGTGGCGATCCTGCTGATCACCTTCCTGCTCACGGTGTTCAGCGACCTGGTGATCGCGGTGAACATCGGCGTGATCCTCGCCATGCTGCACTTCATGCGGCGCATGGCGTCGTCGGTGGAAGTGCACGCTGACGAAGGCCCGGAGCTGGACGTGGAGCTGCGCGGCCGGGGTCTCGCCGAGCTGCCACCCGGCGTGCTGGTGTACAGCATCGAGGGACCGCTGTTCTTCGGCGCGGTGGAGACGTTCGAGCGCGCCCTGGCCCAGACCCACACCGATCCCAAGGTGCTGATCATCCGCCTGCGCCGCGTCCCTTTCATGGACATCACCGGCCTGCAGACGCTGCAGGAAGTGATCGAAGACCTCCAGCGGCGCGGCATCGAAGTGCGCCTGTGCGAGGCCAACGCGCGGGTGCTGGGCAAGCTGCGCAAGACCGGGATACTCGACGCGCCCAGAGCGGCGGGCTATCACCCCGATTTCCCCACCGCGCTGGCGGCCACGGTGGCCGGAGCCTGACATGGCCGGTCGGATCGACGCGCTGATCTTCGACTGCGACGGCACGCTGGTGGACAGCGAGCAGCTGTCCGCCGAACTGATCGTCCGGCTGCTCGGCGAGCGCGGCGTGCACACCTCGGTGGAGGCCATCCTGCCGATCTACCGGGGCGAACGCTTCCAGGACGTGGTGGAGCACCTGGGGCGACTTTATCCACAGGTGGCGCCATCCGACTTCCTTGCCAACTACCGTCAGCGCAGCCTGCCCTGGCTGCGCGCCCGGTTGCGGCCGATGCCCGGTGCGGTGGCGCTGGTGCGCCGGCTGCGGGTGGCAAAGTGCGTGGCCTCCAACGGCCCGCGCGACAAGATCGAGACCAGCCTGGACTGCGCGGGGTTGCTGGATGACTTTCGCGGGCGCGTGATCAGCGCCTATGACGTCGGCGCCTGGAAACCCGACCCCGAACTGATCCGCCACGCCGCCCGGCAGTTGGGCGTGGCGGCCGAACGCTGCCTGGTGGTGGACGACAGCCTTCCGGGCCTGCGCGCCGGTCTGGCGGCCGGTGCGCGGGTAGTCGGCTTCGGCGAACTGGATTTCAGCGGGCTCGGCGGCGAGTTCGCGCGGGCGAAGGACATGCGCGAACTGGGCCGCCTGCTGGACGGCCTGGGCCTGCTGGCGCCGCCCTCGCTCTGACGCGTTACTTCACCAGACGCGCATCCAGGCTGTTCTGCGCCAGCCGCTGCGCCTGTTCCTTCGTCATGCCCAGGTGCTCATGCAGGGCCTGGAAGTTCTCGGTGACGTAGCCGCCGAAGTAAGCCGGGTCGTCCGAGTTCACCGTCACCTTCACCCCGCGTTCGAGCATGTCGAGGATGTTGTGCTCGCGCATGTGGTCGAACACGCAGAGCTTGGTGTTGGACAGCGGGCAGACGGTCAGCGGGATCTGCTCGTCGATAATGCGCTGCATCAGCCGCTCGTCCTCTATGGCGCGCACGCCGTGGTCGATACGCTGGATCTTGAGCAGGTCCAGGGCTTCCCAGATGTACTCCGGCGGGCCTTCCTCGCCGGCGTGGGCGACGGTGAGGAAGCCTTCGGCGCGGGCGCGGTCGAACACGCGCTGGAACTTGCTTGGCGGATGGCCGACCTCGGAGCTGTCCAGGCCGACGGCGATGAAGGCGTCGCGGAACGGCAGGGCCTGCTCAAGCGTCTTGAACGCTTCCTCCTCGGACAGGTGGCGGAGGAAGCTGAGGATCAGCCCGTGGCGGATGCCCAGTTGCTTCTCGCCGTCTTTCAGCGCGCCCTGGATGCCGCGCAGCACCACCTCGAAGGGAATGCCGCGGTCAGTATGAGTCTGCGGGTCGAAGAACGGCTCGACGTGGATGACGTTCTGCGCCTTGCACTTCTGAAGGTAGGCCCAGGTCAGGTCGTAGAAGTCCTGCTCGGTGCGCAGCACGTCGGCGCCGGCGTAGTAGAGGTCGAGGAATTCCTGCAGGTTGTTGAAGGCATAGGCCCGGCGCAGGCTCTCGACATCTCCCCATGGCAGCGCGATCTTGTTGCGCTCGGCCAGGGCGAAGAGCAGCTCGGGCTCCAGCGAGCCCTCCAGGTGCAGGTGCAGTTCAGCCTTGGGCAGGGCGTTGAGCCAGTCGTACATGGTGAGATCTCGTTATCAGGCGGTCGGGGAAATTATCGCACGGCCCGGAGAAGGTGCAGATGAAGATGCCGATGACGGGCACCTCCCGCCGCCGTGATCTGTACCCAGGTCTCGCAGGCACGCCCCTGGTGTGCCTTCCGGGCATTGCCTAAGATGGCGCACTTGCTCCTGCCGGAAATGGATAGCCCTCGATGCTGCGCGCGCTCAAAGACGAAAAATTCCTCCTCCTCGCCCTGCTGGTGGCGATCGCGGTGTACCCGCTGGAGCACAGCCTGCTGGGCGGCGGCAAGATGCTCGCAGGGATCACCGCCACGGCCCTGCTGGCCGTGATCATCGGCGTCTCGCTGCGCGTGGCGCACCACGCCGAAATCCTCGCGGAGAAGGTCGGCGAGCCCTACGGCACCATGATTCTGACCCTGGCGGCGGTGCTGGTGGAAGTGGTGATCCTGGCGATCATGATGGGCCACAACCATTCGCCGACCCTGGCCCGCGACACCATCTACGCCGCGGTGATGCTGGACATGAACGGCATCCTCGGCCTGGCCGCGCTGCTCGGCGGCCTGAAGCACGGCGAGCAGTCGTACAACGACGATTCGGGCAAGACCTACGTGACCATGATCCTCACCGCCGTGGGCATCTCCATGGTGGTGCCGGAGCTGATCCCGGCCGAGCAGTGGAAGCTCTACTCGTTCTTCACCATCGGCTGCATGGTCATGCTCTACGCGCTGTTCCTGCGCATGCAGACCGGCCAGCACAGCTACTTCTTCAGCTACAACTACGCCGCCCACGGCGAACACGCCGAAGGCCACGAGGCAGCCGGCAACAGCAAGCAGTCCATGGGCCTGCTGGTGGTCGGCGTGGTGCTGATCGGCGCGCTGGCGGAGGTGATGTCCAAGGCCCTGGACGTCGGCCTGGAAGGCAGCGGCGTGCCGCCGATCGTGCCGGCGCTGCTGGTGGCGGCAATCTCCGCCAGCCCGGAA
Organism: Pseudomonas sp. SCB32; assembly: GCF_009189165.1. Classification (NCBI taxonomy): domain Bacteria; kingdom Pseudomonadati; phylum Pseudomonadota; class Gammaproteobacteria; order Pseudomonadales; family Pseudomonadaceae; genus Pseudomonas; species Pseudomonas sp. SCB32. Next base: position 211,618 of record NZ_CP045118.1, on the reverse strand, counting down.
ATCCTCACCGCCCTGCGCGCCGCGCTGGCCAACCGCATGCAGCCGGTGGTCAACATCGCCCTGGGCGCCTCGCTGTCCACCGTGATCCTCACCGTACCGGTGATCGAGGCCCTGGCGCTGTTCAAGGGCCAGCCGATCCAGATGGCGATGACGCCGCTGCAGACCGGCATGATGTTCATCACCCTGATGGTCGCCGGCTTCAACCTGCATGACGGCAAGACCAACGCCATCGAAGGCATGACCCACTTCGTGCTGTTTGCCACCTTCCTGATGTTGTCGCTGATGGGACTCTGACCATGCTCAAGATCTACCTCGCCGGCCCCGATGTGTTCCGCCCCGACGCCTTCGAACAGGGCGAACGGCTCAAGACCCTGTGCGCCGAGTTCGGCCTGCAGGGCCTCTATCCGCTGGATCACCAGGTGCCCGAGGGGATCGATCAGCCACAGGACCAGGCGCTGTGGATCTACCAGGCCAATCTCGCGCTGATCGCCGAGGCCGACGCGGTGGTCGCCAATCTCAATCCCTTCCGCGGCACTGAACCGGACAGCGGCACCGCCTTCGAACTGGGCTATGCCGCCGCCCTGGGCAAGCCACTGTACGGCTACATCCGCGAGGGCGGGAGCTGCGCCGAGCGCCTGCCCTGCGAGTGGAAGGGCCAGGAGCCGGGCCGCGACCGCGACGGCAACCAGGTGGAGGCCTTCGGCCTGCCGCTGAACCTGATGCTCGGCGTGCCGGTGCAGATCGCCGTGGGTGGGGCGAGGGAAGCGCTGGAGCTGCTGAAGGCGGAGTTGTTCCAGGAGGAATGAGTCGCCTTTCGTAGGAGCGGAGCTTCTCCGCGATCCGCCGGCAAGGCCGGCGTCAGGCGGTTCGCGAGCAAGCTCGCTCCTACAGAAAGCTGCCCGGCACCCTGCGAAGAGCAAGAACATCGCGGGCATGGCCCGCTCCTACAGGTTGGGGCCGGTGCCTCTCTCGTAGGAGCGGGCCATGCCCGCGATCAATGCTTCAGGCCACGCCGGGGGCGAACCGCAAGCAAGAACCTGGTGTCCCCTCGGCCTTGCGGAGAGCCCCTCGACACGGATTGCCGGCACCAAAAAACGCGCCCTGGGGCGCGTTTTTTATTGGCTGCGGAAAGGACTCAACGAGCCTTCTTCAACTCGAAATTGAACACCTTGGTCGCCTGACGCGCGACGATCCGGCCGCCGACGGTGCGGGGCTCGAAGCGCCATCTTTCCATGGCATCGCGCACGCTGCGCTCGAAGACGCGCGGTGGGGTCGACTCGAGGAACTGGATGTCGGTGATCCGGCCATCACTGGTGATGGTGAACAGCACCTTCACGTGTCCTTCGATCTGCTTGGACTGGGCCAGGCGCGGATAGGCCGGCGGGTCCATGCGCAGCGGCTTGATATCGCTGTCGTTGAGGCTGCCGGTCGGCAGGCCGGCGGGGCCCTGGGAGCCGGTGGGCGCCGATTGCGCGCCGGGGGTGGACTGGCCTACGGTCGGTGCCGCGGGGGGTGGCGGCGCAGCCGGGGTCGGTGGCGCGGTGGTTTCAGGCGCCGCTTCGGCCTCAGGCTCGGGCTTGGGTTTCGGCTTGGGCTTGGGCGCGACCTTGGGGATGGCCCTTTCCACCGGCTTGGGTTTCGGCTTGGGCTTTTCCACAGGCTTGGGCGGCTCGACCGGCTTGGGCGGCTCCGGTTCAGGCGGCGTCGGAACCGGCGCGGCCGCCGGCGGTTGCTGCACCGGCTCCGGCTTGGGCGGCAGGGTAACGACACTGACCTGCATCGCCTTGGGCGTTTCGCCCTGCCCCAGGTTCAGCTCCGCCGGCGAGGGCACGACCCAGAACAGCGCAGCGACTATGGCGACGTGCATGCCAATCGCCAGGCCCGAGGACTTCCACCAGCCCCCCGGGCGCGGCGGCTCCTCGCCCTCTTCCACGCCTTCCACGGGCAGGGCGTAGGGGATCAGCACCTCTTCGGGGATCACTTCCGCATCCCGCCGCTCACCCTCGCAACTGACCAGGCGCAGGTTGGCCTCGTTGACGCGCTGGGCGTTCACGCTGGGCAGTACGGCGCTGTCTTCCGCCACCGCTGCGGGAAACAGCGGGGCCTCGGCGGAGTCGGCAAGACGGGTGTCGGCCGCTTCGCGCAGTTGGGGTAACGACATGAGAATTCCTGCGGAAAGAGTTCAGGAAGCACTATCTTCTGATAATTATTATCATTCACTCAACCCGCAAGGGCAACCTCGACCGTCAGACCGGCGCTATGGCACAGCGCAGAAGCGCATTCTGAAGCGGTTGCGCGTCGACTTCCGTGGCCAGGATCAACTCGATCCGACTATCGCGACGCCACGCACTGTCCGTCCAGGCCACTGGCCGATCGGTGCGGTTGCACGCCATCCACCCGGCCTCGCCATGCAGGACCGCCTTGGCCCGCAGCAAGCCGGGCAGCGTGGCCAGCCACGCATCCAGCTCACCGATACGGAAACGCCAGTCCGGATGGAAGCGCCAGCCAATCGCCTGCCGACCGTCTTCGATGCGCTCCTGCCGCAAGGGCTGGTCGCGGTGCAGCAGCACAGCACCTTCCACGCCCCTGGGCAGCACGGGTAATTCGGCCGCGGGCTCGGTCAGGGGCACGGTGGGCAATTCGGGGAGCGCCAGATGGCCCTGGGTGGTCCAGCGTGTCGGCAGCGCCGGCAAGCCGGCCAATAGCGCGGCACGGGCCGCGTCATCGAGGTCCTCGCTCTTGTTCAGCAGCAACAGCCCGGCCTGCGCCAGGGCATTCTGCTGGGCCTCGGGCAGCGGCTGCCCGGCCGCCAGCGCCGCGGCATCCAGTACCATGACCAGCGGCTGCACCGCCAGCACGCCCTGCCAGGGCGCGGCACGCAGTTGCGCCAGCAGCTGCGACGGATGGCCGAGGCCGGAGGGCTCGATGAACAGTCGCTGCGGCCTGGCCTTGCGCAACAGCCGCCCCAGCCCGACCTGGAAGGGCGCGCCATTCACGCAGCACAGGCAGCCGCCGGCGACCTCGCCGAGGGCGACGCCATCCTCGTCGCGGCTGAGCAGCGCGGCGTCCAGGCCAACCTGGCCGAATTCGTTGACCAGTACAGCCCAGCGCTCGTCCGCTGGGCGCTGGCCCAGCAGGTCGCGCAGCAGGCTGGTCTTGCCCGCCCCGAGAGGGCCGGCGATGAGATAAGTCGGGATCTGCTTCAACATTCGCCCATGGTGCCGCCTGACGCTCGCCGGGAAAAGCGCTAGAGTCGCGGCTTCTTATCGCACCCCCCGGATCGACCATGCGCCAGCTCCTGCCCTTCGCCCTCGCCTGCCTGCCGCTGTTCGCCCACGGCGAAGCCTGCGTGGTGCACAGCCAGGGTGCCAACCTCGACGTGAAGGTCTGCCAGCAGAACCGCAGCATTCCCGCCAAGCTGTTCCGCGAAGGCTTCTGCCAGCCGCAGCTCAAGGACCAGAAGGTCCAGGTCACCTATGCCGATAGTTGCCCGAGCGGCGCCTTCGGGGTCTGCGAAAACGCCCAGGTACAGGGCATGCCCTACCGCCAGGACATCCATTACTACGGCGTGGCCAGCGATGCGCGCATCCTCCAGCCGTTCTGCGAGGGGCAGAGCAACGGCCAGTGGCGCAAGCCCTGAGGTACGGTCATCGGCCCGTCATACAGCTCAGGCTTACTGTCGCTGGGTACCTCACACCCTCTCGGCACCCCACGCCGAACATGATCTTGGTGAATTGGGTCGCCATCCCCTGGCGGCCCATTTTTTTGCCCGCCCGGCACCTCCCTGCCGATGCGGGAATCAGCGCAGCCAGTCCAGCGTCAGCAGCAGGCGCCGTTCGCCAGACGCCGGTTGCGACGAGCGGTGGACGATGCCGCCGCCGAGATTGCCGGCCCATTTCTCGCCCTTGAACAGACCCACGTCGCCGGCCGCCATCTGACGTATCTGCACAGCGTCGTTGGGCTCCGCCGTCGGATCGGCCAACCGCGTACGCGCCATCGCCCACTCTTCCAGCCACTGGCTGGCCGGCCCGATATACGTGGTGACCAGCCGTAGCGGCACATGATCGACGTGAAAACGCGGGCACATGGCGCGGTCCAGACTGCGCAGGCGCAGGCCGATGCGTCGTGCGCCCGTGAGGCAGGCAAAGGCTTCCAGCAACCACTCAAGGTCGGCGCGAAACAGCGAGAAGCCGTCGAGTCGCGCGTGCTCAGGCAGCAGCTCACGCAACACGACGCGCTCTCCCTGCACGTCCAGACTCTGTTTCAGGTCCAGCGGCCGGCTGCCCAACCGATCGGCGAAAGCGCTGATTTCCGGGTAGAGCGTGCGTTGCCAGATGGCCAGGTTGACGTCTTCCTTCAGCACCTCGGCCAGCACCTGCGGGTCATCCCCCAGCACCTGGCGCGGCCCGGCTGGCGAATCGAGAGCCCCCATCAGGCCTGCACCTCCCAGGGCTCGAACGGATCCGGCAGCTGCTTCCAGGCAGAGGCGCCGGCGGCCATTTCGGCGTCATCCAGCAGGCAGCGGTCCAGCTCGGCGAACAGCCGGCCGAAGTCCAGGTTCTGGCCGATGAAAACCAGCTCCTGGCGGCAGTCGCCGCTGTCGCCGTCCCAGTGCTTGAGCACGGCCTGCAACTCGGTGGTGTCCTGCGGCCAGGATTCACGCGGGACGAAGCGCCACCAGCGACCGGCCAGGCCATGGCGCATCAGGCCGCCGGCCTGGGACCAGCTGCCCGCCTCGCGGTAGCGGCTGGCCAGCCAGAAAAAGCCCTTGGAGCGCAGCAGCCGGCCGTTGCTCCAGGGCTGGGCGAGGAAGTCATGGAAACGTCGTGGATGGAAGGGCCGCCGTGCGCGGTAGACGGTGGAGGCGATGCCATAGGCCTCGGTCTCCGGCAGGTGCTCGTCGCGCAGCTCCTTGAGCCAGCCGGGCGCGCGGGCGGCGCGCTGGAAGTCGAAGCGGCCGGTGTCGAGAATGCGCGCCAGCGGCACCTGGCCCATCACCATGGGCTGGATGTAGGCATCCGGATTGAGCTTGCGCAGGATCGCCAGCAGTTCGTCCCGCTCGGCGTTGCCGATCAGGTCGATCTTGCTCACCAGGATCACGTCAGCGAACTCCACCTGCTCCACCAGCAGGTCACTGAGCGATCGCTCGTCGTCCTCACCTAGGGTTTCTCCGCGCTCGGCCAGGCTCTCGGCGCCCTCGTAATCGGCGAGGAAGTTCAGCCCGTCGACCACCGTGACCAGCGTATCCAACCGCGCCAGGTCCGACAGGCTGCGGCCCTGCTCGTCGCGGAAGGTGAAGGTCTCGGCCACCGGCAGCGGTTCGGAGATGCCGGTGGACTCGATCAGCAGGTAGTCGAAGCGTCCTTCGCGGGCGAGGCGGCTGACCTCCTCCAGCAAGTCCTCGCGAAGGGTGCAGCAGATGCAGCCGTTGCTCATCTCCACCAGGCGTTCCTGGCCGCGGTTGAGGCTGACATCGCGCTGCACCTCGCGGCCGTCGATGTTGATTTCACTCATGTCGTTGACGATCACCGCGACCTTCAGGTTCTCGCGGTTCTTCAGCACATGGTTGAGCAGGGTGCTCTTGCCCGCGCCGAGAAAGCCGGACAGTACGGTGACGGGGAGTGGCTGGTTCATGGGGGCATTCAAGGCAATGGACTCCAGGGGATCAGGCTTCACGGACATGCAGTTCGCGCCGTTCCTGGCGCTCCTTGGCCTCGATGCACAACGAGGCGGTGGGGCGCAGCAGCAGGCGGCGCAGGCCGATCGGTTCACCGGTTTCCGCGCACCAGCCGTAATCGCCCCGCACCAGGCGCGCCAGGGCCTGGTCGATCTTGTCCAGCAGCTTCTTCTCGCGCTCAAGCACGCGCAGTTGCCATTGGCGCGCTTCCTCGCGGCTGGCGATATCGGCGTCGTCGCTGGGGCGCTCGCCGTCCTGCAGGGCGTGGAATTGTTCGTCGATGCGCACCTGCAACTCTCCACGCTGGTTCAGCAGGAGGTTGCGGAAGTAACCCTGTTGCGCCTCGCTCATGTAGGCCTCGCCGGGCTGGGCGAGCAGTTCCTGTTCGGTCATGGCCGTCTCCGGGTCGGAGTGATCTTTTAATGTTATATTATAACAATTCATGTTCTACAATCGAGAATCGACAACCGACCGACGACGTGCGATACCAATGCCCCGCCCCAGCTGAATTCCGGATGCCCGATGCTGCGCCGCGCCCTGCCGCTCTGCCTGTTCGCCCCACTCGCCTGCGCCAGCGGCCAGGCGCCACTGCCCTTCCCCGGCGAGGAGCCGGCGCGCTGCGCCTGGTCGGCGCAGGTCATGGCCTGCATGGACGACGCGGGCAACCTCTACAGCGTCGCCACCCAGGGCCACGACACCTACCTGCGCGGCTTCGATGCCGCCAGCGGCAGGCAATGGGCGCAAACCGGCACGCGCTTTGGCAGCCTGACCTTTTTCAGCGGCGTCGCCAGCGACGGGCAAGTGTGGGTCGGCACCAGTCGCGGCATCGGCTGGACCAACATCAGCCACTTCAGCAGCTCCTCCGGCGACAGCACCCGCCTGACCTGCGGGCGAGTGAGCGGCTGCAAGCAGCAGGCGCGCTGAGCCACGGGAGCGCATCGACCCATTGCGGGATCGTACGGAAGCAACTACGTTATATTATAACAATTGCAACCAGCGACCCTTGCCATGACCGCCGCCCTTCCCGACATCGCCCGCCAGTCCACCCACCTGCCAATTCCCCTCGACTGGGTTGGCATGCAGGGCATTGCCGTGCCACTGAGGATCACCGGTGAGCGGGTTGCCGCCTTCGCCGACGCCGGCGTCAGCCTCGATGACGCCGGGGCGCGCGGCATCCACATGTCGCGCCTGTACCTGGCGCTGGAAGCGCTGGCCGATGCAGAGCTCTCGCCCGCCCTGCTGCGCGATACCCTTGGGCAATTTCTTGAAAGCCATGCGCAGCTTTCCCACCAGGCCAGCCTGGTCCTGCGCTTCGAATTGATGCTGCGCCGTCCGGCGCTGGTCAGCCCGTTGAGCGGCTGGAAGCGCTATCCCTGCGAAATCCACGCCCACAGGGAAGCTGGCCTGCTGCAACTGGAGCTGTGCCTGTCGCTGCCCTACTCCTCCACCTGCCCCTGCTCCGCCGCCCTTGCCCGCCAGTTGATCTAGGAGCGCTTCGACTGTGACTTCGCCGGGCGGGCGCTGCACGCCGATGAAGTCCGCGACTGGCTCGGCAGCACGCAGGGCATAGTTGCCGCGCCGCACAGCCAGCGCAGCGAGGCGCGACTTCGCCTGCGGCTCGATCCGGCGGCCACTGGTTTTCTATTGAACGAATTGATCGACCACGCCGAAGCGGCCCTCGGCACCGCCGTGCAGACGGCGGTGAAGCGCGCCGACGAGCAGGCCTTCGCCCTCGCCAACGGGCAGAACCTGATGTTCTGCGAGGATGCCGCGCGCCGGCTGCACCGGGCCTTGATGCAGCGCGAGGAATTAATCGGGTTCGACGTGCGGGTCGTCCACGCGGAAAGCCTGCACGCCCATGATGCGGTGGCGGTCAGCCGCTGGCGGCGCGGCTAGGGATTGAGCGCCAACGCCAGGCGGATCTGGTCGCGGCACTGGATGCCGTTCTCGAAGATCGGCTCGGGGTAATGCCGGACGAAGTAGTCCGGCTCGATCCCGACGATGCGGAACCCCGCCCGCTGGTATAGCCCGAGCTGGGCGAGGCTGGAGTTGCCGGTGGCGATGAGCAGCCGCTGCAGCCCGTCCACCCTGGCCCGCGCGATGGCCGACTCCAGCAGGCGACGGCCGAGGCCGCGCCCTTGCCAGGCTTCATCCACCGCGAGGTTGGTGATTTCCGCCGCGCCTTCGGAGCGGGGCGTGATCACCACCACCCCCAGCGTGCGTCCTCCTGCCAAAAGCGCCAGCAGGCAGGACTCTCGCAGGTAGCACTGCACCTGCTCGCGGCTGGGATCGGCCAGCAGCAACAGCGGCCAGGGTGCCTGGTCGACGTCGAGTTCACGCAGAGTCAGAGAAGCCGTCATGGCACTGTTCACCTCAAGTCCCTAGAGTGGTCGCCATTGTGCCCACTTTCATGACAGGGATGGTCATGTCGCCCAAGGAATGGCTCTACGTCTGGAAGCAAATCCCCCGCTCTCTGCAGCGTGACCTGTTCGACGCCGTGCCGGTGCTGATCCTGGGGTTCTTCGGCCTGGTCTTCGCGGCAGGGATCGGGATCATCATTGCGCTCATGCAATTGGCCAATTACCTGCGCCAGCATGATTCGCCCTATCCGGGCATGTCCGATGCGCACTTTACCTACTGCCTGAAGATATCCCGCGATACGCTGGAAGCGCGCCAGGCCCTGGAACGCCTCGGCCCGACGCCACCCGCCGGCGTGGCGACCGACTCGGCGTATGCGCGGGTGGACAGGCTGGCGGGCGAATACAGTCAGTACTGCGCCGAGCGCATCTGGAAAAAGGCATTCGAAGCGGGCTTGCGCGAGCGCGGTGTACCGCCTGCGACCAGCCCCGAAGGCTGGCTGGCCGCCGACCGCTTCTGAGCATCAGGCGTAGATATCGCGCCGGTTCCACGGCACCTCATGGGAGCCATCGGCGTGCGGCCTGCTGGCGAGGATCTGGTGCAGGTTGATCCAGCCCTTCTTGAAGCCGTAGGCGCAACCGGCCAGGTACAGGCGCCAGATGCGCAGGGCCTGTTCGGGCACCAGCTTCGCGGCTTCAGCCAGCTTCGCTTCGAGGCTCGCGCTCCAGAAGTCCAGGGTGCGCGCGTAATGCAGGCGCAGCCCTTCGACATCGACCACTTCCAGCCCGGCTTCGCTCATCCGCGCCACCGCCAGCGACAGGTGTGGCAACTCGCCGTGGGGGAAGACATAGCGGTCGATGAAGTCGCCAGCGCCACGCCCCACTGGCCGGCCATCGGTGAAGCGCGAGGTGATGCCATGGTTCATCACCAGCCCGCCCGGGCGCACCACGTCGAACAGGTGCTGGAAGTACATGCCGAGGTTGGCGTGGCCGACGTGCTCGAACATACCGACGCTGACCACCTTGTCGAAACGGCCGTCGCGCGGCAGGTCGCGGTAGTCCATGCGCTCCAGCCGGACCTGGCCTTGCAGGCCATCGGCCTTGACCCGCTCGCGACCAAGCCTGAGCTGCTCCTCGCTCAGGGTGATGCCCAGCACCTTGGCGCCAAATTCCTTCGCCGCCAGACGCGCCAGGCCACCCCAGCCACAACCCACGTCGAGCAGGCTGTCACCCGGCTGCAGACGCAGCTTGCGGCACAGGTGGCGCAGCTTGGCCAGCTGCGCGGTGGCCAGGCCCTCGCTGCCAGTCTCGAAATAGGCGCAGGAGTACACCATCTCCGGGTCCAGCCACAGCTGGTAGAACTCATTGGAGAGGTCGTAGTGGTAGTGGATCGCCTCGGCATCGGTGGCCTTGTCGTGGCTTTCGCGCACGTGCTCGCCCGAGTCGTCGTCGTCGCCGAGCGCGGCGCTCAGGGCATCGCCCATGGCGATCACCTCGCCGATCGGGCCTTCGATGTCCATGCGCTTCTCGACATAGGCGCGCCCCAGTACATCGAGACTGGGCCGGCTGATCTCGGTCAGCAGCGTCGGGTCACGCACGACAAGAGTTACCTGCGGGTCCGGCCCCAGGTCGAAGGCCTGGGCCTCGCCGATGCGGATGCGCAACGGCAACTGCAGGGACAGCAACTCAGAGGGCAGATTGGCTTTCATGCATACCTCCTGGTCACAGGGCTGAAGAACTATAGACCAGTTCCTCCATAGTCAGTCCCTATGGCCTGGCCCGCGCAAATCCATCGGGCGCTGAGTTCGCCCGGCAGCGCCAGCCGACTTCCCCGGATTGATAGTTCGCCATGCAAGCGTAGCAGTCGGTCCGGGATGCATCCTTATCAGGCCTGAGATAGAGCCTCTGCGTAATGGAAAGAATAGCTCGCGGGCTGCAGACCCCGTGATCATTGGACCCCGGCCTGGGCTACACTGTGCCGCCCTTCGGCGCTTTCCGACCGAAGGACCTCTGCAGTAAAGGGGGCCGCCTTGAGTACCTTCTCCGCACCGCGTCCGGCGGTCCGCACCGTGCTGGTGGGACTGATGCTGGCGATCTTCCTCGGTGCGCTGGACCAGACCATCGTCGCCGTTTCGCTGCCGGCGATCTCTGCCGGCTTCGGCGACTTCGACCTGCTTGCCTGGGTCATCTCCGGCTACATGGTGGCGATGACCATCTCCATGCCGATCTACGGCAAGCTCGGCGACCTCTACGGGCGCCGCGTGCTGATGCTGTTCGCCATCGCCCTGTTCACCGCCGCATCCCTGCTCTGCGGCGCCGCGCAGAACATGGAGCAGCTGGTGCTCGCCCGCGTGCTGCAAGGCATCGGCGCCGGCGGCATGATGTCGGTGAGCCAGGCGATCATCGGCGAGATCGTCCCGCCCCGCGAACGCGGCCGCTACCAGGGCTACTTCAGCAGCATGTACGCCATCGCCAGCATCGCCGGTCCTGTGCTGGGCGGGCTGCTGACGGAGTACCTGTCCTGGCGCTGGGTGTTCCTGATCAACCTGCCGGTGGGCCTGGTCGCGCTTGCCGTCTCGCGCCGCACCCTGCGCGGCCTACCGGTGCCGGGGCGCAAGCCGGTGATCGACTACCTGGGCACCGCGCTGATGATCGCGGGCCTGGGCAGCCTGCTGCTGGCGATCACCGAAGTCGGCCAGGGCGCGCGCTGGAGCGATCCGCAGATGCTCGGGCTGTTCGCCGCCGCACTGGCGCTGATCGCGCTGTTCGTAATGCAGGAACGCCAGGCGCCGGAGCCGCTGGTGCCGATGCACCTGTTCCGCATCCGCGCGGCGACGCTGAGCTGGCTGATCAGCTTCTTCGCCAGCTTCCAGGTCATCTCGCTGTCGGTGCTGGTGCCGCTGCGTTTCCAGTCGGTCACTGGCGCCGGCGCGGACAGCGCCGCGCTGCACCTGCTGCCACTGGCCATGGGCGTGCCGATCGGCGCCTACTGCTGCGGCCGACTGACCGCGATCCTCGGCCGCTACAAGCCGCAGATAGTCGCCGGCGCACTGTTGACGCCCTGTGCCATCGCCGGCCTGGCGCTGGCCTCGCCGGGCGCCTACCTGCTCTCGGGCCTGTGCATGCTGCTGACCGGCATCGCCGCCGGCACCCAGTTCCCCACCAGCCTGGTGGCGGCGCAGAGCGCGGTGGACAGCCGCTACCTGGGCGTGGCCACCAGCAATATCACGCTGTTCCGCTCCCTCGGCGGGGCGGTGGGCATCGCATTGATGTCGGCCCTGCTCCTGGCCATGCTGCAGCCGCTGGCGGGTAACGCCGGCCACGGCCTGTCGGCCAGCGCATTGCTGGCGAGCCTGGGCGGCCCAGGTCACGAGGCGCAACGGCAGACGCTGGATGGCGTGTTCAGGCACCTGTTCCTGATCAATGCCGGCTTCGGCGCCCTGGCCCTGTTGATTGCACTGGCGCTGCCCGACCACGCCCTGCGTGGCCGGGGTAGCGACTAGCGGCTCGCGGCAGGGTCAGTCCTCGTCGTTGAGGTAACTGACCTTGCGCAGGTCCGGCAGCAGCAGGCAGACCACCAGCGCCACGCCGCACATGACCGAGACGTAGATGTAGAAGTACCCCTCCACGCCCATGGTCTTCAGGCCCAGGGCGACGTACTCCGCCGAACCGCCGAAGATGGCGTTGCCAATCGCGTAGGACAGGCCCACGCCTAGGGCGCGGATCTCCGGCGGGAACATCTCCGCCTTGATCAGCCCGCTGATCGAGGTGTACAGGCTGACGATGGCCAGCGCCGCGATAATCAGCACGAAGGCCATGTAGGGGCTGCTCACCGCCTTCAGCGCGGAGAGGATCGGCCAGGTGAAGATCATCCCCAGGATGCCGAACCAGAGCATCGAGGTCTTGCGCCCGATGCGGTCGGACAGCGCGCCGAACAGCGGCTGCATGCACATGTAGACGAACAGCGCGAAGGTCATCACGCCGCTGGCCACCTTGGCGTCCATACCGGCGGTGTTCACCAGGTATTTCTGCATGTAGGTGGTGAAGGTGTAGAAGATCAGCGAGCCGCCGGCGGTGAAGCCGAGCACGGTGAAGAAGGCGCGCTTGTGGTTGGCGAACAGCTCGGTGAGCGTGCCCGACTCCTTGCGCTGCAGGTTGGACGCCTTGGCCGTCTCGCTCAGCGAACGGCGCAGGTAGAAGGCGATCACCGCGGTGATCGCGCCAACCACGAAGGGAATCCGCCAGCCCCACGACTTCAGCTCGTCGGTGGTCAGCAATTGCTGCAGGACCACCACCACCAGCACCGCCAGCAACTGGCCGCCGATCAGGGTGACGTACTGGAAGGAGGCGAAGAAGCCGCGCTGGCCCTTGAGCGCCACCTCGCTCATGTAGGTGGCACTGGTGCCGTACTCGCCACCCACCGAGAGGCCCTGGAACAGTCGCGCGAGCAGCAACAGGGCGGGCGCGGCGACGCCGATGCTGGAGTAGGTCGGCATCACGGCAATCGCCAGCGATCCGCCGCACATCATCAGCACCGAGATCATCATCGCCGTCTTGCGGCCCTTCTTGTCAGCGATGCGGCCAAACATCCAGCCGCCAATGGGGCGCATCAGGAAGCCGGCGGCGAACACCCCGGCGGTGTTGAGCAACTGCACCGTCGGGTTGTCCGAGGGGAAGAAGGCGTGGGCGAAGTACAGGGCGGTGAAGGCGTAGACGTAGAAGTCGAACCACTCCACCAGGTTGCCCGAGGAGGCGCCGACGATGGCGAGGATGCGCGTACGGCGCTCGTGGGCGGAGTACTGCGGTGCAGAGGACGGTGCGTTCATGGGGCTTCTCTGGTTGGGTGGACGGCTTCCCGGGTCTCTGGGCGGAAGTCCCTCGCCACCCCGTATCAGACGCATCGCCAGCCCGTCCCGGCGCAGATTCGCTGACACATTCGGAAACAGTATAGACACCTCCGATAGCCGGCTAACGAAGTCCGCGGCTTTCCATCGCCCTTTTGGTTCGAATATCGGACAGGCCCAACACGCGTTTGTCGTTTTCGATTGACCGGCCAGTGGCCAGCTTCTATCGTTGGCCCGCCTCGCACCCTTCGGGAGACTTGTCAGGTACCCCTCGGAGGGTTGGGGTCCGACCTTGTCCACAAGACAAGGTCGATTTCCATTCCCCTCGTGTTGCGGCTCCTGCCGCCTGGCCTCGGTGCCCCGTCCACACCCCCGGACGTGCAGGCACCGGGGGAATGTTGATCCCCTCCTCCGCTCGGCCATTTCACCCGACCATTCGTCACAGCCACTGAAGAGACATCTGCCGTGTGTATACTCCCGGCAGTGCTATCGGCCGCGCCCGTCGCGGCTCTCGACGATCCGACCAGGGGGCTTTGCTTGAACGCAGCCAATCCACTGTGGTTTGCCATCGGACTGACTGCGCAGGCGGCTTTCTCGGCCCGCTTTCTGGTCCAATGGGTATTGTCCGAGCGCGCGCGCATGAGCCTGATGCCGGTGCATTTCTGGTATTTCAGCTGTGCCGGCGCGGTGCTGCTGCTGGCCTACGCCACGCACCAGCGCGACCTGGTGATCAGCCTGGGACAGCTTGCGGGCCTGGCGATCTATCTGCGCAATCTTGAGCTGGATCGCCGCCACGGCGGGGGCCGACCGCTGTTCTTCGCCTGGCCCTGGCTGACCTGGGCGGCAGTGGCGATCGCATTGGGCTGGATATCGAAGCCTGAGCCGATCCTCAAGGTCATCACCGGCGCCGACCCGCTCTGGACCGCTATCGGCATGGTCGGCCAGGTACTCTTCACCGGACGCTTCGTCCTGCAGCTCTGGTTCTCCGAGCGCGCCGGGCGCCCGGTCAACCCCATCCATTTCTGGTACCTGTCGATGGCCGGCAGCGTGTTGCTGTTCAGCTACGCCGTGGCGCAGCGCGATCCGATCATCATCCTCGGCCAGTCGTTCGGCATCGTGGTCTACCTGCGCAACCTGTCGCTGATCCGGCGCCAGGCCGAGACCGAGGGCGCCGGCGCGCAGAGCAACTGAGCCCCAGGCGGCTCCCGATAGCGCTTAGCGCTGCTTCTCGAAGCGGTAGAAGAGATTCGGCTCGCTGACCACGTAGAGGTTGCCGTCGGCATCCATGGTCAGCCCTTCGGCCTGGGGGGCCGCCCGCTTCAGGTCGCCAAACCCGCCCAGCGAACGGAAACTGACCAGCTCGCCCTGCCCGTCCAGCTCCATGATCAGCCGCGACTCCTCGCTGAGCACCAGCAGGTGGCCGCTCTTGTGGTCGTAGTGGAGGTCGGAGATATCGGTGCCGAATACGCTGCGCTTCACCCAGGCCGTATGGTCGATCACCTTCAGTTGCAGCTTGCCGGCCAGGCTCGCACGCACGCCAGTGATCTCGTAGATCTGCCGCGGGCCGCGTTCCTTGCCGATGAACAGGCGGTCATGCTCGGCATCGTAGGTCAGGCCTTCGAAGCCCTTGTTGTGGACACTTGGATTGATCGCCAGGGCGATCGACTGCACGTCGCGGGCATCGATGCTCTGGCCGGGCTGCTCCGGCAGCGCGAAGAAATCGATCTGCTGCAGGTTCTCGTCGGACACCGCCACCAGGCCATCGCCCAGGTAGGCCACCCCCTCCACATCCTCGAATCCGACCAAGGGGTACTGCGCCAACATCTCGCCGCTCTTGCTCAGCACCGCCAGCTTCATGGCTCCGGAATTGGTCACCGCAATCAGGCGGTCATGGTCGAAGTCGAAGCTGATGGCGGACAGGTCGGACTCGATGCCCTTCACCGGCAGCGCATCGATCACCACCTTGTAGTCGGGCAGCCAGACACTGCGCCCCGCCCAGTCGGCGGCGTGCAGCTGGCTGCTGAAATAGAAGTAGGCCCGTTGCGGCCAGTGTTTGAGCAGCGCCAGCGTCACGGCTGGCAGGAGCAGTACCAGGACCAGGGCCAGCCACGCCCAGGCGCGCCAGCTGAAACGGTGGCGCAGAGGGTGCGGCTGAATGACTTCCAGGCTGTCAGCGGCTCTGTTCACGTTCGGACTCCCAGGCAAGTGGAAAATCAGAAAAGCGGCTGCTTCCAGGCAAAACGATAGGCCGGCGCGGAAGCGTCGTCAGCGCACTGGCTGTTGTCGGCATCGGCGCCGACCAGGAACCAGTGTTCCTCGTAGTCGCCCGTCACCTCGCGGGCACGTTCGCGACGGAAGCAGCGTTCGAGGTCTTCGGCACGAACCATGGCCACCGCCTGCGGATGACCGCGCAGCCAGGTCAGCGCCTTGGTCGATGGGTCCGGGGTATCCAGGCCGAAATGCACCAGCGGCTGGCGGGCATAGAGCCAGTGGCCTTCGCGCCAGTTGGTCAGCACCAGTTCGGCGCCACCGCTCAGGCGCGCCACCTCCGCCATCAGCGGGCGACGGTCGTCGCCGGGGTCGCGCAGCGGCTCGATGACGCCACGGGCGAACCAGGCGGCGAACCAGACCAGCGCGATGACCTGGAAGACCTTGCGCGCCCTCGGCCGCTGGGCGAACCAGCGGTGCAGCAGCCAGGGCACCAGCGGCGCCATGGCCAGCACCAACCCGGGCAGCGCAGGGAAGATGTAGAGCTTGCGCTTGCCTGAGCTCAGGCTGAAGAACAGCAGTACCAGCGCTACCCAACCGAGCAGCACCAGCAGGCGGCCGTCATGGCGGGCCAGTTGTCGGCGCCAGGCCGGCACCATCCACGGCAGGGCCAGGAGCAACGGCAGCCAGTACTGCGGGATGACCTTGACGAAGAAGTACCAGAACGGCTCCTGGTGCTGCCAGGCGCTGGCATAGCGCTGGGCGGTCTGGTGCAGGAGGATGTTGTCGAGGTAGGCACGGCCGTCGGCGCTGCCGTTCAGGAGCACGTGCAGCAGCACGGGCACCAGCCACAGCGAGATGGCGCCCAGGACCACCAGTAGGCCCAACCACCAGGCACGTGCCTGGCCGGGCATGCGCACCACGCCGGACCAACCCTTGCGCGCCGCGTAGGCATAGGGGATCAGCATCAGCGCGGGCAGGAAGCCCACGCCCTTGCTGATGATGCCCAGGCCCATCGCCACGCAGGCCAGGTAGAACCAGCGCCACGCAGGGCCGAGCAGCAGGTGGCGGCACAGGCCATAGACGCCCAGGCTGATCCACAGGCAGAGGAAACCGTCGATGCCGCCATCGCGCAGCACCGCGTAGGTCTGGTACGTGGCCAGGAACAGCAGCCCGGCGATGAGGCCGATGCGGCGGTTCCACAGGCGCCGGCCGAGGTCGTAGAGGCAAGCGGTCGCCACCAGCCCGGAACCGAAGGCCGGCAGGAACAGCGCCAGGTTCGGCGCCAGCCCCAGGCGCACCAGCACCGCTACCAGCCACATGAACAGCGGCGGCTTGTCCGGATAGATCTGCGCAGCGCGATGGGGGATCAACCAGTCGCCGTTCTGCAGCATCTCCAGGGCCACGCCCAGGAAACGCTCCTCGTCAACGTTACCTGGCTGGCGCAACCCCAGCCCGGCGCCCAGCAGCAAGGCCGCCAGGATCAGCAGCAACCAGGGTCGCTCAGCGAAACGCCACCACCATGAATACTGCGCGCCAGGCCCCATGCGCAGTGGCGCCGGGCTGGAGAAGGAATTGCCGGACTCGCCCCGGTTCGCCATGGGTCAGCGCCCCAGCTCGCGGGGAACGGCATCCAGACGCGTACGCCGGATCAACCACCAGACACCGAACAGATCGAGGATGCCCACCAGCGCGCGGTCCAGGTTGCCGTACTTGGACACCCCGGCGTTACGCGGCCGGTGGTTCACCGGATGCACACGCATCTTGCCCTGGTGGCGCTGGATCAGCGCCGGAATGAAGCGGTGCATATGATCGAAGTACGGCAGGCGCAGGAAGGCGTCGCGCTCGATCAGCTTGAGTCCGCACCCGGTATCCGGGGTGTGGTCGTTGAGCAGGCGCCCGCGAAGGCGGTTGGCAAAGCGCGAAGCCCAGCGTTTGCTGGCGCTGTCCTGGCGCTTCACCCGGTGTCCGGCAATCAGCTTGAGGTCCGCCGGGCAATCGGCGGCGCGGACCATGGCGAGCATGCCGGGGATGTCCGCCGGATCGTTCTGGCCGTCACCGTCCAGGGTCGCCAGCCAGTGGCCACGGGCAGCCTCGGCGGCGTGGTAGATGGAGGTGCTCTGGCCCAGCGAACGCTCGTGGGTCAGCACCCTGAGCTGGGTGTAGCCACCCTGCTGCAGGTTCTGCAGCACGGCGCGGGTCGCGTCGGTACTGCCGTCATCCACCACCAGGACTTCGAACACCTCGCCGGCCAGGGCCTGGCGGACTTCCTCGAGAAGCTCGGGAAGGTTCTCGGCTTCATTCTTCGCCGGAATCAGCACCGACACATAAGGGCTGTTGGACATGCTTGGACTTTTACTCCGTGGCCCTTCACGCCGCACCGACGCAGGGCTCTTCAATCGCGTAGAACTCGCGGTACCAATGAACGAATCGCTCGACCCCGTACTGCAGCGAAGTCGCCGGACGGAAGCCGGTGCGCCATGCCAGCGCCTCGACGTCGGCCCAGGTCTGCAGCACGTCACCCGGCTGCAGCGGCAAATAGTTGCGGGCAGCCCGGCGCCCGAGCGCCTGCTCCACGTACTCCACCATGTCGAGCAGGCGCACCGGCTCACCACGGCCGACGTTGTAGAGCGCCACCGGCGCCTCGCCGTGCTCGCCCTTGTGCGGCGGGTAGTCCTGGATGCGCACCACGCCCTCGACCACATCGTCGATGTAGGTGAAGTCGCGGGACATCTCGCCGTTGTTGTAGATATCGATGGCGCGCCCCTCGAGGATCGAGCGGGTGAACCTGAACAGCGCCATGTCCGGACGCCCCCAGGGGCCGTACACGGTGAAGAAGCGCAGGCCGGTGACCGGCAGTCGGTAAAGGTGCGCGTAGGTGTGCGCCATCAGCTCGTTGGCGCGCTTGGTGGCGGCATACAGCGACACCGGCTGGTCCACCACGGCGTCGGTACTGAATGGCATGGCACTGTTCATGCCGTAAACCGAGCTGCTGGAGGCGTATACCAGATGGCCAACCCGCGAATGGCGGCAGCCTTCAAGCAGGTTGACGAAGCCCGTCAGGTTGGCATCGGCGTAGGCCTGCGGGTTTTCCAGCGAATAGCGCACCCCGGCCTGAGCGGCCAGGTGGATCACCCGATCGAAGCTTTCCGCCTGGAACAGGGCTGCCAGGGCCGGTGCATTGGCGATGTCCAGGTGCTCGAAGCGGAAGTTGCGCTCCTGGCACAGCAAGGCCAGGCGAGCCTGTTTGAGCTCGACGCAGTAGTAGTCGTTGAGATTGTCGATACCGACCACGTCGTGGCCGTCGCGGCATAGCCGCTGGGCGATGTGAAAGCCGATGAAACCGGCGGCGCCGGTGACCAGAAACTTCACGAACAGCGCCCCCAGCTCAAGCCGGGGGCAGAGGTGTCCCGTGTCAGCAGGAACGCTGTAATCGCCATGGGTCGCCCGAGCCAGTGTGTTTTTGTAGTGACCGGCCAAGGCCGGTACCTGGTCTTGTTCGTCCGGGCCGCAAGGGCCTCGGTTACGCAGTGCACCCATCAGGGACGCTGCGCAAAGGCTGACTTATCGTCTTGGCAGAAGTGAGAAGAATTTGTGAAACTTTTGTAGAGAAAACGTGACGAAGCTTAGGCGAAATTTCCCACTCATCCGCTGCGGAAGACAGAAAAACCGAGGCCCCGGCGCAACGCGCCGGGGCCTCTGGAAACCAATGGACGGTGGTCGATTTACTCCACGGTCACCGACTTGGCGAGGTTGCGCGGCTGGTCGACGTCGGTGCCCTTGAGCACGGCGACGTAGTAAGACAACAGCTGCAACGGCACGGTATAGAGGATCGGCGCCAGGCAATCGTGGATCGCCGGCATGCCCACCACATGGATGCCCGCGCCGTTGTTGATACCGGTGCCGCCCTCGGCGAAGACCACCAGCTCACCACCACGAGCGCGCACTTCCTGCAGGTTGGACTTGAGTTTTTCCAGCAGCTCGTTGTTCGGCGCCACGGTGACCACCGGCATGTCGGCGTCCACCAGGGCCAGCGGGCCGTGCTTGAGCTCGCCGGCCGGGTAGGCTTCGGCGTGGATGTAGGAGATTTCCTTGAGCTTGAGCGCACCTTCCATCGCCACCGGGTACTGCGCGCCACGGCCGAGGAACAGGGTGTGGTGCTTCTCGGCGAACAGCTCGCTGACCTTCTCCACCACCTTTTCCATCGCCAGGGCTTCTTCCAGGCGGGTCGGCAGGCGACGCAGTTCGGCCACCAGTTCCGCTTCGACGCCTTCGCCAAGACGCTTCTGCACCTGGCCGAGGCCAAGAGTCAGCAACATCAGCGCCACCAGCTGGGTGGTGAAGGCCTTGGTCGAGGCAACACCTATTTCCGGGCCGGCGTTGGTCAGCAGGGTCATGTCCGACTCGCGCACCAGCGAACTGGTGGCGACGTTGCAGATCGCCAGGCTCGAGAGGAAGCCCAGCTCCTTGGCGTAGCGCAGCGCGGCCAGGGTATCGGCGGTTTCGCCGGACTGAGAGATGGTGACGAACAGCGAATCCGGGTGCACGGCGACCTTGCGATAACGGAACTCACTGGCGACTTCGACCTGGCAGGGAATCCCGGTCAGGCTTTCCAGCCAGTAACGGGCAACCATGCCGGCGTGGTAGCTGGTGCCGCACGCGACGATCTGCACGGTGCGCACCTTGGCCAGCAGCTCGCGAGCCTGCGGGCCGAAGTTGTCCACCAGCACCTGCTCGGCGCCCAGGCGGGCCTCCAGGGTGCGTTGCACCACGGACGGCTGCTCGTGGATTTCCTTGAGCATGAAGTGGCGGTAGGCGCCCTTGTCGGCAGCCTCGGCGCCCTCGTGGTAGCGCACGGCCTCACGCTGTACCGGATTGCCTTTCACGTCCCACAGCTGGACGCTGTCGCGGCGGATCTCGGCGATATCGCCTTCTTCCAGGTAGATGAAGCGGTCGGTCACCTGGCGCAGGGCAAGCTGGTCGGAAGCCAGGAAGTTCTCGCCGTGACCCAGGCCGACCACCAGCGGACTGCCACTGCGCGCGGCGAGGATGCGGTCCGGTTGCCTGGCACTGATCACCGCCAGGCCATAGGCGCCGTGCAGCTCCTTGACCGTGGCCTTGAGCGCGACCGTGAGATCACCCATCTCGGTCAGTCGCAGGTGCAGCAGGTGGACGATGACCTCGGTGTCGGTCTGCGAGGTGAACGCATAGCCACGGGCCTTGAGCATTTCACGCAGTGTCTCGTGGTTCTCGATGATGCCGTTGTGCACCACCGCCAGTTCGCCATGGGAGAAGTGCGGGTGGGCGTTGGCCTCGGTAGGCGCACCGTGGGTGGCCCAGCGGGTATGGGCGATACCCAGGCGGCCAAGTAGCGGCTGCTCGTCGATGGCCTGCTGCAGGCTGGACACCTTGCCGGCGCGGCGGCGGCGACCCAGGGCGCCGGAGCCATCGACCACGGCCACCCCGGCACTGTCGTAGCCACGGTATTCAAGGCGCTTGAGGCCCTCGACGAGAATCGGGGTCACATTACGTTCGGCGATGGCGCCAACGATTCCACACATGGGATGGCTCTCCTTTTCAGTCTTCGCAGCGCGCGCGGATCACTCTCACGCCACGCGCCTGGATCAATTCGTACGCCTCATCGCTGAGGCGCTCGTCGGTTATCAGGATCTGGACGCTGCTCCACGGCAGTTCCAGGTTGGGGATGCGCCGGCCCAGCTTGTCGGCCTCGGCCATTACGATCACCTCACGAGCAACCTCGGCCATCACCCGGCTCAACCCCAGCAATTCATTGAACGTGGTAGTACCGCGCGCGAGATCAAGGCCGGTGGCGCCGATGAACAACTGGTCGAAATCGTAGGAGCGCAGCACCTGCTCGGCCACCTGGCCCTGGAATGACTCGGAGTGCGGGTCCCAGGTTCCCCCGGTCATCAACAGGACCGGCTCGCGCTCCAGCTCACGCAGGGCGTTGGCCACGCTCAGCGAGTTGGTCATCACCACCAGACCTGGCTTGCGCCCCAGCTCGGGAATCAGCGCTGCCGTGGTGCTGCCGCTGTCGATGATGATCCGCGCGTGTTCGCGGATACAGGCCGCCGCCGCGCGGGCGATGGCCTGTTTATAGCGCGACAGCGGCTGGCTCGGTTCGGCGATCAGTTCGTGGGGCATCGGCACCGCGCCACCGTAGCGGCGCAGCAACAGTCCGTTGCCTTCGAGGGCAGCCAGGTCCTTGCGGATGGTCACCTCGGAGGTGGCGAAGCGGCGCGCGAGATCGTCCACGCTGACCTCGCCCTGTTCGGCGAGCAGCGCCAGGATGTCGTGGCGACGTTGGGGAGTGTTGCGTTTCGACATGAACTATTAAGTTTCGATTCGAAAGATAATTTCTCGAATCAAAACCAATGTTCTTTCGTTTGTCAAGATTTTCCCGCATGAACGGAAGTGTTTTTCTGTAGGAGCGGACTTCGTCCGCGATGATCATCGGCAGCGACGCGGTTCGCGAGCAAGCTCGCTCCTACCTTGGGCTGCTGCGCTCGGGCAGGACTTTAAGTCGGAGTAACTGTCATTTCTCGGCGACCGAAAGCTGGCAGCCGTAAGGCGGATAACGCCGTAGGCGTTATCCGCCTTACACGAGATTCGGGGCATCGGGTTGTTGTAGGAGCGCGCCATGCGCGCGATCACGGGCACGGCCCGCTCCTGCAGGTGAAGACGCGGTGTCAGTCGACTTCGAGGCGGTTGCGTCCGCCGCGCTTGGCGCGGTACAGCGCCTGGTCGGCCCGCTCGAAGACCGCGTCGCTGAGCTCGCCTGAGCGGAAGGCGGTGAGCCCTGCGGAGCAGGTGATCACCAGGCGTTCGCCCTTGAAGTGGAAGGGGCAGGCTTCCACCGCGCCGCGCAGCACGTCGAGCACTTGCTGCCCGCCTTCCAGCGGCGTGGCCGGCAACAGCACGACGAACTCCTCGCCGCCGTAGCGGGCGATGAAGTCGGTCTTACGCAGGCGCTTGGAAAGCTCCGAGGCGATGATCTTCAGCACCTTGTCGCCAGCCAGATGGCCGAAGTCGTCGTTGATGCGCTTGAAGTGGTCCACATCCAGGACCGCCAGCAGGAGGTCGTCGCCGAAGCGCTCCCAGCGCGCCACTTCCTGCTCCAGACGCTCGTTCAGCGCGGCGCGGTTGGGCAGGCCGGTCAGGGCATCGGTCATGGCCTTCTGGCGCTGGTCCTCGATATTGGCTTTGAAGGTCCGCGCCTCCTCCTCCATGCTCGCCACCCGCGTCATCAGCGACTGGATGCGCTCGCCCACCTCGCGCTCGCGGGCTTCGCGCTCCTCGCGGAACTGGTCCATGGTGCCGACCAGCCCTTGCAGACGACTTTCGACGTGGCGCTTGAGGCCCTCCAGGTCGGTGGCTTCCAGCACGCTTTCCTTCAGGCCGCTGACCTGCTCGCGCAGGGTATCGTCGAGGTCGCGGGCACTGGAGCTGGAGCCCGCGTGGCTGTCGTGCACCACCTGCAGACCATCGAGGAACGCGCCCAGGCGCTCGTTGAGCTGGTACAGGTAGCCTTCGAACTCGCGCTGGCCGCTATCGTTGAGCGACAGCACCAGCACCGCCAGGTCATCCAGCACCGGCACCAGTTCGTACCAGTTCAGGCTGCCGTGAATGCGCGAGCGCAGGGCCTCGGCCTGGGGCTGATGGGTGATCGGCAGGCGCATTTCGTCCAGCAGGTGCAGCAGGCTGGCCTCGATATGCGGCGCAACCGCGCTGTAGCCCGGCTCCGGGCGCGGCGGCAGGGCATAGGGGTCGGCTGTTTCAGCCGGCTCGCCGAACAGGCCGGCGGGCAACGGCAGGCTGTCGAGCAGGGCCGGGCCCGGCGCCACGCCAGCAGGTGCGACTGGCGCTTCGGGCGCCACCGGGTCGGCGGTCTCGACGGCCGGCTCGAGGGTGGGGGCAACCGCTACGGGCTCTGGCTCTGGCTCTAGTGCGGGTGCGGGTGCGGGTGCGGGTGCGGGTGCGGGTGCGGGTGCCAGGGATTCGGCCTGGACAGCCATCGTATCGGCCAGCACCAGCGTCTCAGCGGGCGGCGTCTCGACCACAGCGGCAGCCACGACCTGCGGCAGCTCCGGCGCATCGCTGGCCGCCTCACGCCCGCCGAACAGGCGTTGCAGCAGGCCGGGACGCTGTTCATTGCCGGCGGCGCCGAAATGCTCGATCACTTGGCGCTGCAGGCCGCTCAGCTCACTGAGCAGAGCTGGCAGCTCGCGGGAGTTGCTGGCCCGCGCAGCGATGTCCCTGGCGAAATGCTTGAGCGGCTTTCGCACCTCCCCCGGCAGCTCGAGCGCCAGCAGTTGCTGGGCGAGCTGGGAGAGCGCCGCGATATTCTGCTCGATGCGTTGCTGGCGGCGCTGCTCGGAATCGAGCACCGCGCGTTCCAGCTGCGGAATCAGGCGAGCGAGGCCGGCGTCCATTTCGTCGCGGCGCAGAACCTCGCGCAGCTCCTTCATGCAGGCGTCCACCGCCTTGTCGCTGCCCTCGGCCGCCAGGCTGCTGCGCACCAGACCCCGGCGCAGCAGGTCGACGCGGGCGTTCCAGCGCCGTTCGAGCTTTTCCTGCTGCTCGAGGTTATCGAGATACTTTTGTTTCCAGCGTGGCTCGACTTCGCGACTCATTGAGGCGCCTCGCCGCGCAAGGCAAGCGACGAGGAGGTGCGCAAGGCATCCGGCAAGCGGATTTCCACGGCCACGGGCAGGTGGTCGGAAATCGGTTGCGGCAGGACGCTGACGCGCTCCAGCGCCAGCTCGGAACTGAGCAGGATATGGTCCAGGCAGCGCTGCGGGCGCCAACTGGGGAATGTGGCTTCCACTTGCGGCGCGATCAGCCCGAGGTCGCGCAGGGGCGAGCTTTCCAGCAGATCGGCGGCGTGGGTGTTCATGTCGCCCATCAGCACGTGATGGCGATAACCGTGCAGCAGCTCGCGGATGTAGGCGAGCTGGCGGGTGCGGGTTCGCGCGCCCAGGGCCAGGTGCATCATCACCACCGCGAGGGCGTCGTCGCCTTCGCCGAAACGCATGAGGATCGCTCCGCGTCCGGGCGGGCCGGGCAACGGATGATCTTCCAGGGCGGTGGGTTGCAGACGGCTGAGCAAGCCGTTGCTGTGCTGGGCGATGCGCCCGAGATTACGGTTGAGCTGCTGGTACCAGTAGGGGAAGGAACCGAGCTGGGCCAGGTGTTCGACCTGGTTGATGTTGCCGGAGCGGATGCTGCCGCCGTCGGCTTCCTGCAGGGCAACCACGTCGTAGTCGTGGAGCAGCTCGCCAATGCGCTGCAGGTTGTTGGCACGGCCCGCGGTCGGCAGCAGGTGCTGCCAGCCGCGGGTCAGGTAGTGCCGGTAGCGTTCGGTACTGATGCCGACCTGGATATTGAAGCTGAGCAGGCGGAGCCGGCCGTCGTCAGGCAAGCCGGAGGAGCTCCCGTAGACGGGATTCACCTTCGGGACACAAGCTCCCGCGACACGATCACGAGTCCGCCGGCGCAGCATCGCCAGCTCCTTACTGAGCGGCCTTGGCGGAGGCGCGTTCCTTGGCGATCAGCTGGTCAGCCAGCTCCAGGGCCGCGTCCGGGCTGCCGGCCGAACCGATGTCGAAACGGTACTTGCCGTTGACGACCATGGTCGGTACGCCACTGATCTGGTAGGCCATCGCCAGTTTCTTGGCCTTCTCGATCTGGCCCTTGATGGCGAAGGAGTTGTAGGTGCTGAGGAACTTGTCCTTGTCCAGGCCCTGCTCAGCCACGAAGGCGGCCATCTCTTCCGGAGTGGTCAGGCTCTTGGGGTTGTTGTGCAGCTTTTCGAAGATCGCATGGTGAACCTTCTGCTCCACGCCCATGGATTCCAGGGTCAGGTACAGCTGGCCATGGATGTTCCACAGGCCGCCGAACATGGCGGGGATGCGCACGAAATGCACGTCGGCCGGCAGCTTCTCGATCCACGGATTGATGGTCGGCTCGAAGGCATAGCAGTGCGGGCAACCGTACCAGAACAGCTCCACCACCTCGATCTTGCCCGGCTGGGACACCGGCACGGCCTGGCTCAGCTCGGTGTAGCTCTTGCCGGCTTCGAACTCGGTGGCATTCGCGTTGAGGGCGAACAGGCCGGCAAAGGCAAGCGCGGCGGTGAAAATCAGGTTACGCATGGTTCACTCCTTGGCTGAGCGGATCCGCCTCGCTCTGGCGCGGCGGGATGAAGCGGTTTTGACCTGGGGCACCAGGCACGGTTCCAGCATTGTAGTGGCGGCGGATGCGAAAAAGGGCGGCCGAAGCCACCCTTTTTTCATTCCAGCGATTTCCGCCAGGGGCCGCTTAGTGCAGGCCTTCGATGTAGCTGGAGATCGCGGCGATGTCCTTGTTGGACAGCTTGGCGGCGATGCTGCGCATGATCATGGCGTCGCCGTCGTTGGTGCGATCGCCTTCGCGGAAGGCGGTCAGCTGCTTGGCGGTATAGGCCGAGTGCTGGCCACCCAGGTGCGGGAAGCCCGCTTGGGCGTTGCCCAGGCCGCTGGGGTTGTGGCAACCGGTGCAGGCCGGCATGCCTTCGCTGAGCTTGCCGCCACGGAACAGCGCTTCACCCTGGGAGACCAGTTTCGGATCAGCCATGCCGATGCTGGTGTTCTGGCTGGAGAAGTAGGCCGCGATGTCGGCCATGTCCTGATCGCTGACGTTGGCCAGTATACCGGTCATTTCCAGCACGGTGCGGCGACCTTCCTTGATGTCGTGCATCTGCTTGAGCAGGTAACGCTCACCCTGGCCGGCCAGTTTCGGGAAGTTCGGCGCCATGCTGTTGCCATCGGCGCCGTGGCAGGCACCACATACAGCAGCTTTCGCCTGACCGGCCTTGGCATCGCCAGCGGCGTGCGCAACGCCGGTAAGGCCCAGGGTCAACAGCAGACTCACGATCAATTTGTTCATCAGCTAATCCAATAACGGCTAAGGGTGAAAGAGTAGGGCTTCCGGGATTACTTGGACATCCACTGGATGATGGCCTGGTAATCCTCGGCGCTGCAGTCGGTGCACAGGCCGCGAGGCGGCATCGCGTTGAAACCGTTGGTCACATGTTGCACCAGCGTGTCCATGCCCTTGTCCAGGCGCGGTTTCCACGCGGCGGCGTCGCCCTTCTTCGGCGCCATCGGCAACTGACCACTGTGGCAGGCGCCACAGGCTCGGTTGAACACGGCTTCCGGATCCTGGGCCGCCTGGGCGCTGGAGGCCAGCGCGGCAACGATGGCTGCGAACAGCAGTTTCTTCATGATTGTCCTCATCGTCATGGGAACGTCCGCGTTCTGATGCGCAGACTTCTGGGGTTCCCGTTGCGCCCGACCCTGGGGGATAAAGCGCACACAAAATCCGCGGCATTATATACTTCCAATGCCGAAACGGAAACGAGCCCGCTCCCCGCGACACCTGGTCGCACCCCTCTGCGAATATGCCAATGTCCCCCATGAACCCTGCGAAAAACCCGATTCTCGGCCTGTGCCAACAGGCCACGTTCCTCATCAGCGCCGCCAAGGTGAACCAGTGCCCGGAGGATACCGGCCTGGAAGTCGCCTTCGCCGGCCGCTCCAACGCGGGCAAGTCCAGCGCGCTGAACGCGCTGACCCACGCGAACCTGGCCCGCACTTCCAAGACCCCGGGTCGCACCCAGCTGCTGAACTTCTTCCGCCTGGATGACGAACGCCGCCTGGTCGACCTGCCCGGCTATGGCTACGCCAAGGTGCCGATCCCGCTGAAACTGCACTGGCAGCAGCACCTGGAGGCCTACCTGAGCAGCCGCAACGCCCTCGCCGGCGTGGTGCTGCTGATGGACATCCGCCATCCGCTGACCGATTTCGACCGCCTGATGCTCGACTGGGCCCAGGCCAGCCGGTTGCCGATCCACGTGCTGCTGACCAAGGCCGACAAACTCGCCTTCGGCGCGGCGAAGAACGCGCTGCTCAAGGTGCGCAAGGA
The DNA here is from genome assembly GCF_009189165.1 of Pseudomonas sp. SCB32. Taxonomy (NCBI): domain Bacteria; kingdom Pseudomonadati; phylum Pseudomonadota; class Gammaproteobacteria; order Pseudomonadales; family Pseudomonadaceae; genus Pseudomonas; species Pseudomonas sp. SCB32. The sequence continues at coordinate 184,547 of NZ_CP045118.1, read as the reverse complement.
AATCCAGCAGGGCTGGGGCGACGTCGCCACCCTGCAGCTGTTCTCCGCCCCCAAGCGTCAGGGCGTGGAAGAGGCACAGATGGTCCTGGCCGGCTGGCTGGGGCTGCTGGATGACGAGGAAAAGGAGGCCGGCGAGGAAGCCTGAGGCTGAATCGCAGGCAAAAAAAACCCCGAGCTTCGTATGGGGAGGGGGAAGTTCGGGGTTTAAGTCCGGACCGCTAGGGCGGGGTCCAGTAATCTGCCAACACTAAACACTGCAAAGGAGCATCGAAGGGCTTCACCAGCCATTCACGTGTTCTGACTGGGGCCTTTGCAGGAAAGTTCAGCAGGTCACAAAAATATTTTTCACGCCCCCCTGCACGGACCTTGACAGGTCGGCTGAAGGGCCCGCCACACGGGCCCCTCGACCGTTCGTCAGTGTGCTTCGTCCCAGTTCGCACCCACACCGGCCTCGACCACCAGCGGCACATCCAGCTGTGCAGCACCGCTCATCAGCGGCCGGATCGCGTCGCTGACCTGCCGCACCTGATCCTCGCGGACCTCCAGCACCAGTTCGTCGTGCACCTGGAGAATCACGCGGGCGTCGATCCCACTCTCCTGCAACCAGTTATCCACAGCCACCATGGCGCGTTTCATGATGTCCGCGGCGGTGCCCTGCATCGGCGCGTTGATTGCGGTGCGCTCGGCGGCCTTGCGCATGGCGGCGTTCTTCGAGGCGATTTCCGGCAGGTACAGGCGGCGACCGAACAGCGTCTCGACGAAACCCTGCTCGGCGGCCTGGGCGCGGGTGCGCTCCATGTAGGCCAACACGCCGGGATAACGGGCGAAGTAGCGATCGATGTAGGCCTGGGCCTCCTTGCGCTCGACGCCGATCTGCTTGGCCAGGCCGAAGGCGCTCATGCCGTAGATCAGGCCGAAGTTGATCGCCTTGGCGCTGCGGCGCTGGTCGGAGGTCACCTCTTCCAACGACACGCCGAACACCTCGGCAGCAGTGGCGCGGTGGACGTCGCGGTCGTGGCGGAAGGCGTCCAGCAGCCCTTCGTCCTTGGCCAGGTGGGCCATGATGCGCAGCTCGATCTGCGAGTAGTCCGCCGCCAGCAGCTTGTAGCCCTTGGGTGCGACGAAGGCCTGGCGGATGCGCCGGCCCTCGGCGGTGCGGATCGGGATGTTCTGCAGGTTCGGGTCGCTGGAAGACAAGCGCCCGGTGGCCGCCACGGCCTGGTGGTAGCTGGTGTGGATACGCCCGGTGCGCGGATTGATCTGCTCCGGCAGCTTGTCGGTGTAGGTGCTCTTGAGCTTGCTCAGGGAGCGGTACTGCATGATCACCTTGGGCAGCTCGTAGTCCTGCTCGGCCAGCTCGGCGAGGACGTTCTCGGCGGTGGACGGCTGGCCGGTGGCGGTCTTCGACAGTACCGGCAGGCCCAGCTTTTCATAAAGGATGGCGCCGAGCTGCTTGGGCGAACCGAGGTTGAACTCTTCCCCCCCCAGGTCATAGGCCTTGCGCTCCAGCTCGACCATTTTCTCGCCCAGCTCGACACTCTGCTTGCCCAGCAGGTTGGCATCGACCAGCGCGCCGTTGCGCTCGATGCGCGCCAGTACCGGCACCAGCGGCATCTCGATCTCGGTCAGCACCCTCTCCAGCGAGGGGATGGCCTGCAGCCTGGCCCACAGGGTCTGGTGCAGGCGCAGCGTCACGTCGGCATCCTCGGCCGCGTAGGGGCCGGCCTGCTCGAGGGCGATCTGGTCGAAGGTCAGCTGCTTGGCGCCCTTGCCGGCGATGTCCTCGAAGCGGATGGTGCTGTGGCCGAGGTACTTGAGCGCCAGGCTGTCCATGTCGTGACGGGTGGCGGTGGAGTCCAGCACGTAGGACTCGAGCATGGTGTCGAAGGCGATGCCCTGCACGGCGATGGGCGTCGAGGCGTTGGCCAGGACATTCATGTCGTACTTGGCGTGCTGGCCGACCTTGCGCTTCTTCGGGTCCTCCAGCAGCGGCTTGAGGGCCTTGAGCACGGCGTCACGGTCCAGCTGCGCCGGTACGCCCATATAACTGTGCGCCAGCGGTACGTAGGCGGCTTCGCCTTCCTTGACGGCGAAGGACACACCCACCACCTGCGCCTGCTGCGGATCGAGGCTGGTGGTTTCGGTGTCGAAGGCGATCAGGTCCGCGGCGTCCAGCTTCTTCAGCCAGGCGTCGAACTGAGGCTGCTCCAGGACGATCTCGTAAAGCTTCTCCGCTGCAGCAGCCGGAGCCTCTTCCAGCGCCAGCTGTGGGCTTCCGGTCTTGGCCGCCTGGCGTTGAAGATCATCCAGCCCCGTCTTGAATTCCAGGGTGCGATACAGCTCGGTCAGGGCCTCACGGTCCGGTTCACCGGGGTGCAGGGCATCGATCTCGATGTTCAGTTCGACATCGCATTTGATGGTGGCGAGCTTGTAGGACAGGTAGGCCATGTCCTTGTGCTCTTCGAGCTTGGCCGGCAGGCCCTTGGCGCCGCGGATAGGCAGTTCGGGGACCTTGTTCAGGCTGGCGTACAGCACATCCAGGCCACCACCAACGCCAGTGAGCAGTCCAAGGGCGGTCTTCTCGCCGACACCGGGCACGCCCGGAATGTTGTCGACCTTGTCGCCCATCAGCGCCAGGTAATCGATGATCAGCTCAGGACCGACACCGAATTTCTCCTTAACGCCATCGGGATCAAGCACGCTACCGGTCATCGTGTTGACCAGCGTAATGTGCCCGTCGACCAACTGCGCCATGTCCTTGTCGCCGGTGGAGATCACCACCGGGCGGCCACCGGCCGCGCTCTGTCGGGCCAGGGTGCCGATCACGTCATCCGCTTCCACGCCTTCCACGCAGAGCAGTGGCAGGCCGAGGGCACGCACACTGGCGTGCAGGGGCTCCACCTGCACGCGCAGTTCGTCCGGCATCGAGGGGCGATTGGCCTTGTATTCGGCAAACATCTCATCGCGGAAGGTCCCGCCCTTGGCATCGAAGACCACGGCGAAGGGACTGTCCGGGTACTGCTTGCGCAGGCTCTTGAGCATGTTCAGCACGCCCTTCACCGCGCCGGTCGGCATGCCGGTGGAGGTCATCAGCGGCGGCAGGGCATGGAAGGCACGATACAGGTAGGACGAGCCGTCCACGAGGACGAGAGGTGCTTGGCTCATGAGGGGAATCAACCTTTTCAGAAGGGCTCGGGCTAAACTGTCCGTAGCCAATTCGACAAAGGGACAAGGTTATCATGCGTACGTTGAACCGCCTGTTGCTCGCCGCTGTGCTGGGGCTGGGCGCGAACTCCGTGATGGCGGCGGACGATGCCCCCAACGCCGAGCCGGATGTAACCATCCGCCAGGAGAGCGACAAGACCATCCAGGAATACCGTGTGAACGGTTTCCTCTACGCCATCAAGGTCACCCCCAAGCACGGCAAGCCATACTTCCTGGTGCGCCAGGACGGCAGCGACGGCAACTTCATCCGCTCGGACCAGCCGGACAAGCTGATTCCGCAGTGGCAGATCTTCAGCTGGTAAACCCTTCCACCCACGACGCTCCAGAGGATTGAGCATGTCGGTATTCACACCTCTGGAACGTCCTGTTCTCGAAGAGTTCCTCGCCCCCTACGGCCTCGGTCGCCTGCACGATTTCCGTGGCATCGCCGAGGGGTCGGAAAACAGCAATTTCTTCGTCAGCCTGGAACAGGGCGAGTTCGTCCTGACCCTGGTGGAGCGCGGCCCGGTGCAGGAAATGCCGTTCTTCATCGAACTGCTCGACGTGCTCCACGAAGCCGACCTGCCGGTGCCCTATGCCCTGCGCACCCAGGGCGGAGAAGCCCTGCGCCAGCTCGAAGGCAAGCCGGCACTGCTGCAGCCGCGCCTTCCGGGCCGGCATGAACGCACACCGAACAACCACCATTGCCAGGAAGTCGGCAACCTGCTGGCCCGCCTGCACCTGGCGACCCGCGGACGTATCATCGAGCGTCCCAGCGATCGCGGCCTGAGCTGGATGCTGCATGAAGGCCAAGCCTTCCAGTCGCACCTGTCCGGCACCGCCGCAACGCTGCTGGCCGATGCGCTGGAAGAGATCGCCCGCCTGCTCGCCGAGCAGCCGGCGCTGCCGCGCGCCAACCTGCACGCCGACCTGTTCCGCGACAACGTGCTGTTCGACGGCCCGCACCTCGCCGGGCTGATCGACTTCTACAACGCCTGCTCGGGCTGGATGCTCTACGACCTGGCGATCGCCGTGAACGACTGGTGCTCCACCGAAGACGGCGCCCTCGACGGCCCGCGCGCCCGCGCGCTGCTGGCGGCCTATGCGGCCAAGCGGCCGTTCACCGCGCTGGAAGCCGAGCTGTGGCCGGAAATGCTGCGGGTGGCCTGCGTGCGCTTCTGGCTGTCGCGCCTGATCGCCGCCGAAGCCTTTGCCGGGCAGGACGTGCTGATCCACGATCCGAGCGAGTTCGAGCGGCGGCTGGAGAAGCGGCAGAAGGTGGAGATTCGTTTGCCGTTTGCGCTGTGACGCGACGGCTGTGCTGATCCCGTAGGAGCAACTGTCTATTGGGCTCCCGCGTTCGCGGGAGTGACGGTGTTATGCACAATCTTCCGCACACGTCATCCCCGCGAACGCGGGGACCCAGAAAACAACGTAGGCGCGGACTCCGTCCGCGATAGCCGTGGCACCGGCCTGCAGGCCGGATCGCGGACGGAGTCCGCTCCTACGAGAGCAATTCGGCGCGACGCATGCGGGAGTGAAGATCTAACCCGGAGTCGGCATCCCTGCCGTTGCTCCGCTGCTCAAGGTCAACCCCAGCCTGGCCATCCATGGCCAGTCGTTCGCGGGGCGACGCATGCGTCGCAGAGCCTCCCGCTCACCCACACTTGGAATGCCCGCAGTTCAGGCAGGTGGCGCAGCCATCCATCTGCACCACGGCCATGGTGTTGCACTTGCCACACAGCTGCGCGCCGGCGGGGAAGCCTTCGCCGGGTTCGGCCTTGTTGATGCCCTGGGCAGCCTCGTAAGCGGCGCGCTTTTCGGCCAGGTACAGCCGCTGTTCCTCGTCGATTTGCGCACCTTCCATCAGGCCGATGGCGACCAGATGGCGCTCCACCACCGCGCCGATCTCGGCGACTATCGACGGCATGTAGACGCCCCCGCGTTTGAGGTAGCCGCCGCGCGGGTCGAACACGGCCTTCATCTCCTCCACCAGGAAGGTACAGTCGCCGCCCTTGCGGAACACCGCCGACATGATGCGGGTGAGTGCGACGATCCACTGGAAGTGGTCCATGTTCTTCGAGTTGATGAAGATCTCGAAGGGCCGGCGCTGCTCGTAGGGCGTGTCCGGGTTGAGCACCATGTCGTTGATGGTCACGTACAGCGCGTGCTCGAACAGCGGCGACTTGATCTTGTAGGTGGCGCCCACCAGCATCTCCGGCCGCTGCAGGGTTTCGTCCATCTTCACCACCGCGGCCGCCTGGGCGGCTTCGGCGCGGGCCTTTTCCTCGGCCACGTCCACCACCTGGAAGCCTTTGATCTTCTGGTTGATCTTGACACTCATCACGTCTCTCCAGGGGTATCAGTACTTGCCGTAATAGCCTTCTTTCAGGGCGTCGAAGAGGTTGGCGGCGGTATGCATCTCGCCGTCGTACTCCACTTCCTCGTTGCCCTTGAGCTCCACCACGCTGCCGTCTTCCAGCTCGAAGCGGTACACCGTCTTCTCCAGGTCCGACTCCTTCACCAGCACACCCTGGAAGGCCGCCGGGTTGAAGCGGAAGGTGGTGCACCCCTTCAGGCCCTGGCGCCAGGCGTAGAGGTAGATGTCCTTGAAGTCCTCGAACGGGTAGTCGGTGGGGACGTTGGCGGTCTTGGAGATCGACGAGTCGATCCACTTCTGCGCCGCCGCCTGGATGTCCACGTGCTGCTGCGGGGTGATGTCGTCGGCGGTGATGAAATACTCCGGCAGGCGGTGCTTCTCCTCCTCCGCGTCCGGCACGGCGTGGTTGTCCACCAGGGCGCGGTAGGCCAGCAGTTCGTAGCTGTAGACCGAGATCTTCTCCTTGGTCTTGCGACCGGCGCGGATCAGGTTGCGCGAGTAGTGGTGGGCAAAGCTTGGCTCGATGCCGTTGGAGGCGTTGTTGGCCAGGCTCAGGCTGATGGTCCCGGTGGGTGCGATGGAGCTGTGGTGGGTGAAGCGCGCACCCTGCTCGGCCAGCTCTTCCACCAGCTGCGGCGCGTATTCGGCGACCCGCTGCATGTAGCGCGAGTACTTGGCGTGAAGTACCCGGCCGGCCACCTTGTCGCCGACCTTGTAGCCATCGTCGACCATCTCTGGGCGTTTGCGCAGCATCTCGGCGGTCACGTCGTAGTCCTGCGCCAAGACCGGCGCCGGGCCTTTCTCGCGGGACAGCTCCAGGGCCACTTCCCAGCCCACCAGGGCCATTTCCCGTGCTACTTCCTCGGTGAACACGCAGGCCTCCGGGCTGCCATAGCGCAGCTTGAGCAGGGTCAGTGCCGAGCCCAAGCCGAGGAAACCCATGCCGTGGCGGCGCTTGCCGAGGATTTCCGCGCGCTGCTGCTCCAGCGGCAGGCCGTTGATCTCCACCACGTTGTCGAGCATGCGGGTGAAGACGCGCACCACTTCGCGGAAGCGCTCCCAGTCGAAGCGCGCGTGCGCGCCGAAGGCGTCGTTCACGAAGCAGGTCAGGTTCACCGAGCCCAGCAGGCAGGAGCCATAGGGCGGAAGCGGTTGCTCGCCACAGGGATTGGTCGCGCGGATGGCTTCGCACCACCAGTTGTTGTTCAGCTCGTTGACCCGGTCGATGAGGATGAAGCCCGGCTCGGCGTAATCGTAGGTGGAGACCATGATCATGTCCCACAGGTGCCGCGCCTTGACCCGACCGTAGACCCGACAGGCCACGCGGCCGTCTTCGCGCACCAGGTATTCGTCGTGCACTGGCCAGTCACGCCAGACCACGTGCTCGGCGTCGTCCAGATCGACTTCGTCGCGCTCCTTCTGGTGGACCGGGAAGATCAGCGGCCAGTCCTCGTCAACCTCCACTGCGGCCATGAAGTCGTCGGTGATCAGCAGGCTGAGGTTGAACTGGCGCAGGCGGCCGTCCTCGCGCTTGGCGCGGATGAACTCGCGCACGTCCGGATGGCTGACGTCGAAGGTGCCCATCTGCGCACCGCGCCGCCCACCGGCGGAGCTGACGGTGAAGCACATCTTGTCGTAGATATCCATGAACGAGAGCGGCCCGCTGGTGTGCGCGCCGGCACCGGAAACGTAGGCGCCGCGCGGGCGCAGGGTGCTGAATTCGTAGCCGATGCCGCAGCCGGCCTTCAGCGTCAGCCCGGCCTCGTGGACCTTCTGCAGGATGTCGTCCATGGAGTCGCGGATGATCCCGGAGACGGTGCAATTGATGGTCGAGGTCGCCGGCTTGTGCCCCTGGGCGCCGGCATTGGAGATGATCCGCCCGGCCGGGATTGCGCCATTGCGCAGGGCCCAGAGGAAGCGTTCGTACCAGTGCTCGCGCAACGCCTTGTCCGCCTCGACGTCCGCCAGGGCGCGGGCGACGCGCTGCCAGGTCTCGTCGACGCTGCCGTCGATGGGCTTGCCGCTCTTTTGCTTCAAGCGGTATTTGCTGTCCCAGATATCCTGCGAGGCGGGTTGCAGGGCAAGGACTCCTTGGTCGGCGCCACGGGGGCGCGCATCGGTCTTGGCCATCCGGGAAATAACCTCCTGTTGGTTGGGTTGGCAGGCGCAATGGAGCGCGAGTAAACCCAATATGTAGCTGCCGAAAGCTGACCAGCATCAATATGTAGTGCCACCTACCCACAAAGACACACAATAGACGGTTGGACGGCGGCGGCCGTGCCGGGTCCGGAATTCCAGACGATCGGCAGGATCGGGAGGGGGAAGCGGGCGCGTCTGGAGGAAGGTGATGCGACGATCGGGCGCGGGGAAACGTGAGTCTTCGCATCGTAGGGCGTACAACCGTTCGCGGTTGTACGCCGATGCACCTTGGCACGTCGCCAGCGTTGAGGTCAGGGCCGGAGCGCCCTGATAGCAGGGTTTAACGGCGTATAACGTCGAACGTTATACGCCCTACGTCCAAGCATCGGCGCATATACTTGGACACCTCATAGGCCCGCTTCTACCTTGCTTTCTGGGTCCCCGCATTCGCGGGGAAGACGATTGCGGAGCGCGGTGCACAACATCGTCACTCCCGCGAACGCGGGAGCCCAAAAGACAGTTGCTCTTACAGCGGGACTCCGGGCGGATGGGCCCTATCAGAGCTTCTCCAGGCACCCCGCGAACTCACCCGCCAGATTGCCCAGCAGGTTCTCATAGCCCTGGGCATCCACCTTCACGCCCACGCCCAGGTCGTCCAGCTCGGCCAGGCGCACCGGCAGCCCCTGGCTGAGGGTATCGGCCAGACGCGGGCGAATCGGCGGTTCGCTGAAGATGCAGGAAGGCCCGGCCTTCTGCAGCTGCGCACGCATGGACGCCACGTGACGGGCGCCCGGCTGCACGTCGGCGGACACGGCGAACACCCCGGTGTGGCGCAGGCCGTAGGCTTCCTCGAAATAGTCGAAAGCCTCGTGGAAGACGAAGTACGGTTTGCCCTTGAGCGGATCGATGCGCTGCTTCAGGCGCGCGTCCAGCTGCTCCATGCGCTCGTCGAAGGCCTTCAGGTTGGCCTGGTAGCGGCTGGCATTGGTCGGATCGGCGATGGCCAGGTCCTCGGCCATGCGCGCGGCGATCACCTGGGCGTTGGCCGGCAGCAGCCAGAGGTGAGCATCGATCATCCCTGGGCGGTGGTCGTGGTCATGGTCAGTGTCATCGCCCTGGTCCGGATGGTTGGACTCGCTGAAGTCGGCGAATTTGCGCAGGTGCATGCCGGCCTGATCCTGCACGGCCACGCTCGGGCCTTTGCGGCTTTCCAGCACCTTGGGCAGGAAGTTCTCCAGGTCCGGACCGACCCAGTAGAACAGCTGCGCATCACGCACCCGGCGGATATCCGACGGACGCAGCGAGTAACTGTGCGGCGAGGCGCCCGGCGGCAGCAGCACATCCGGGGTGCCTTCGCCGTCCTGGATGGCGGCGGCAATCAGCTGCAGCGGCTTGATGCTGGTCAGCACGCTGACCTCGGCGCGGGCGGGGAGGCTGAGCAGCAGGGCGCAGCAAGTGATCAGCAGAGCGGCGGGACGGAAGGACACGGCGGCACTCACACAGTGGAGAGATGAAAGAGTAATATAATAACGTCTCTATACACGAGCGTCGCTGCCGCATGTACAAGATCGCCCCCAAAACTCCGCTGGCCTGCCGTCCGCATGACCACGCCAATTGCGTGGCCAGCGCCCTAGCCGACGCCGATGCGCTGTGCGCGCGTCAGGGCGTGCGCCTGACCGAACTGCGCCGGCGCGTGCTGGAGCTGGTGTGGCAGAGCCACAGGCCGCTTGGCGCCTACGACATCCTCGCCGTACTGAGCGAGGAAGACGGCCGCAAGGCGGCGCCGCCGACCGTCTACCGCGCCCTGGACTTCCTCCTGGAAAACGGCCTGGTACACCGCATCGCCTCGCTCAACGCCTTTATCGGCTGTGCCCATCCGGAGCACGCCCATGAGGGTCAGTTCCTGATCTGCCGTACCTGCCACACCGCCATCGAGCTGGAGCAGCCGGCCATCAGCGAGGCCATCGTCACGGGCGCCAGGAGCGTCGGCTTCTCGGTGGAAACCCAGACAGTCGAGGTGGTCGGCCTCTGCGGCGCCTGCGCCCCCGGCAAACGGGAGGCCTGATGAGCGACACCCTGATCCGCCTGCAAGGCGTCGGTGTCAGCTATGCCGGCCAGGCGGTACTGCTGAACGTCGACCTGACCATCGCCCCCGGCGAAATCGTCACCCTGATCGGCCCCAACGGCGCCGGCAAGACGACCCTGGTGCGCAGCGTGCTCGGCCTGCTCAAGCCCGACAGCGGCAGCGTCTGGCGGCGGCCGAAGCTGTCCATCGGCTACATGCCGCAGAAGCTCCACGTCGACCCCACCCTGCCGCTCACCGTGCTGCGCTTCCTGCGCCTGGTGCCCGGTGTGCAGCGCTCCCAGGCTCTGGAAGCACTGAAGGAAGTCGGCGCCGCCCACGTCATCGACAAGCCCCTGCAAGGCGTCTCCGGCGGCGAATTGCAGCGCGTACTGCTGGCCCGCGCCCTGCTGCGCAAGCCTGAACTGCTGGTGCTCGACGAGCCCGTGCAGGGCGTCGACGTCGCCGGGCAGGCCGAGCTGTACCGCCTGATCGGCCGCCTGCGCGACCGCCTCGGTTGCGGCGTGCTGATGGTCTCCCACGACCTGCACCTGGTGATGAGCGCCACCGACAAGGTGGTCTGCCTGAACCGCCACGTCTGCTGCTCCGGCCACCCGGAACAGGTCAGCGGCGACCCGGCCTTCGTCGAGCTGTTCGGCCAGGACGCCCGCAGCCTAGCGGTCTATCACCACCACCACGACCATTCCCACGACCTGCACGGCGAGGTGGTGAAACCCGCCTTCCCCGCCGGCACACGCTTCACTCCGGTCCACCAGCACGGCCCCGACTGCAACCATGGCTGATTTCCTGCTCAACGCCCTCCTCGCCGGGCTGGCCCTGGCGCTGGTCGCCGGGCCCCTAGGTTCGTTCGTCGTCTGGCGACGCATGGCCTACTTCGGCGACACCCTGTCCCACGCCGCCCTGCTGGGGGTGGCCCTCGGCTTCCTGCTGGACGTCAGCCCGACGCTTGCGGTGACCGTCGGCTGCATCCTGCTCGCCGTGCTGCTGGTAACCCTGCAGCAGCGCCAGCCGCTGGCCGCCGACACCCTGCTGGGCATCCTCGCCCACAGCACACTGTCGCTGGGCCTGGTGACCCTGAGCTTCATGAAGGAAGTGCGCGTCGACCTGATGGCCTACCTGTTCGGCGACCTGCTCGCCGTCAGCCAGACTGACCTGCTGTGGATAGTCGCCGGCAGCGCCCTGGTACTGGGCCTGATCTGCTGGCTATGGCGGCCGCTGCTGGCAATCACCGTGCACGAGGAACTGGCGCGGGTCGAAGGCCTGCCGGTGACCGCCATCCGCCTGGCGCTGATGCTGCTGATCGCCATCGTCATCGCCGTGGCCATGAAGATCGTCGGCGTACTGCTGATCACCTCGCTGCTGATCATCCCCGCCGCCGCCGCCCAGCGGCATGCCCGCAGTCCTGAACAAATGGCCTTCGGCGCGAGTCTGATCGGTTTGATAGCGGTGTGCGCCGGGCTGTCGCTGTCCTGGTTCAAGGACACCCCCGCCGGTCCCTCCATCGTGGTCAGCGCGGCAGCCCTGTTCCTGCTGAGTTTTGTCCTGCCGCGCCGGACGGTGTAGAATTTTGGCGATTTTTTGATCAAAAGAGACCCTGACGCATGAAGTCGTTCGTCATCCGCCTGTTCTCGCTGATGGCACTGGCACTGGCCCTGACGGCCTGCCAGAGCACCGCGAGTACCCCGGCCAGCAGCAGTGGCTTCGAAACCGAACTGGCCGCCGGTCGTCTGGAATCCGCGCAGCTCGCGCTGGGCTCCGAGCACGAAGACGCCGCCCAGCTCGCCGAGCGCCGCAAGCGCCTGGCCGACGCCTACCTCGAGCGCAGCCGCAAGGCGCTGCAGAACGGCGACGTCAACGGCGCCAGCGCGAACCTGAGCCGCGCCCGTTCGCTGATGCCGCGCGCCCCCGGCGTCGCCGCCGATGTCAGTGGCCTGCGCAAGCCCGCCACACCGGCTAGCCAGCCGACCTGCACCCCGTAAGCCCCCACGGGCGCCCGTTCGCGGCGCCCGTTCGCGGCGCCCCTTATTACCTTTTGTTCTGCCCTTATCTGAACAAAGATTAATCAGCCATAAAAAAGCAGGTTAAAATGCGCGGTTTTGGCTGACCGCCTACGCTCGTTGCCAGCACTCGTTCATAAAACAGCTCCGGCATCGGGCAGCGTCTCCTCGTACCCACAAGGTTCGCTACGTGATCGAATTCCACGACGTCCACAAGACCTATCGCGTCGCCGGACGCGATATCCCGGCCCTGCAGCCGACCCGCCTGACCATCGAAGGCGGCCAGGTCTTCGGCCTGATCGGCCATTCCGGCGCCGGTAAAAGCACCCTGCTGCGTCTGATCAACCGCCTGGAAGAGCCCAGCGGCGGACGCATCGTCATCGACGGCGAAGACATCACCGCCCTGGACGCCGACGGCCTGCGCCGCTTCCGCCAGCGCGTCGGGATGATCTTCCAGCACTTCAACCTGCTGGCCTCCAAGACCGTGGCCGACAACATCGCCATGCCGATGAAGCTCGCCGGCACCTACAGCGCCGCCGAAGTCACCGCGCGGGTGGACGAACTGCTCGATCGCGTGGGCCTCAAGGACCACGCCCGCAAGTACCCGGCGCAGCTCTCCGGCGGCCAGAAGCAGCGCGTCGGCATCGCCCGTGCGCTCGCCTGCCGGCCGAAGATCCTGCTCTGCGACGAGGCCACCAGCGCCCTCGACCCGCAGACCACCGGGCAGGTCCTGCAGCTGCTGGCGGAAATCAACCGCGAGCTGAAGCTGACCATCGTCCTGATCACCCACGAGATGGACGTGATCCGCCGCGTCTGCGACCAGGTGGCAGTGATGGACGCCGGGCGCATCGTCGAGCAGGGCGACGTCGCCGACGTGTTCCTCCATCCGCAGCACGAAACCACCCGCCGCTTCGTCTTCGAGGCCGAGCGCGTGGACGAGGATGAACAGCACGACGACTTCGCCCACGTACCGGGCCGCATCCTGCGGCTGACCTTCCGTGGCGAAGCGACCTACGCGCCGCTGCTGGGCACCGTGGCGCGCCAGACCGGCGTCGACTACAGCATCCTCGCGGGGCGTATCGACCGCATCAAGGACCAGCCCTACGGCCAGCTCACCCTGTCCCTGGTGGGCGGTGACATCGAGGCCGCCATGGCGCAGCTGAACGCCGCCGAAGTCCACGTCGAGGTGCTGCGCGCATGAACGAGTTCTTTTCCAATATCGACTGGTCCGAGATCCTCCAGGCCAGCATCGACACCTTCTGGATGCTTGGCGGTTCGCTGCTGTTCACCATCGTGCTGGGCTTGCCGCTGGGCGTGCTGCTGTTCCTCACCGGCCCCAAGCAGATGTTCGAGAACCGCGCGGTCTACGCCCTGCTGTCCTTCGTGGTGAACGTGCTGCGCTCGCTGCCGTTCATCATCCTGCTGATCGTGATGATCCCCTTCACGGTGCTGATCACCGGCACCTCGCTGGGTGTCGCCGGGGCCATTCCGCCGCTGGTGGTGGGTGCCACGCCGTTCTTCGCGCGCCTGGTGGAAACCGCGCTGCGCGAGGTGGACAAGGGCATCATCGAAGCCACCCAGGCGATGGGCGCCAGCACCCGCCAGATCATCTGGAACGCCCTGCTGCCCGAAGCCCGTCCGGGCATCATCGCGGCCATTACCGTCACCGCCATCACCCTGGTGTCCTACACCGCGATGGCCGGCGTGGTCGGTGCCGGCGGCCTGGGCGACCTGGCCATCCGCTTCGGCTACCAGCGCTTCCAGACCGACGTCATGGTGGTCACCGTGGTGATGCTGCTGGTGCTCGTACAGATTCTCCAGACCGTCGGCGACAAGCTGGTGGTCCACTATTCCCGCAAGTAACCGCACGGCCCGCCGGACGCGGGCCTTTCCAGGAGCCAACAATGAAAAAACTGCTCGCCGCTTGCGCCGCCGCCGCAGCACTCTCCGCCCCACTGGCCCAGGCTGCCGACAGCCTGACCGTCGCCGCGACCCCGGTGCCGCACGCCGAGATCCTCAACTTCGTCAAACCCATCCTGGCCAAGGAAGGGGTCGAACTGAAGGTGAAGGAATTCACCGACTACGTGCAGCCCAACACCCAGGTGGCCGAGAAGCGCCTGGACGCCAACTTCTTCCAGCACCAGCCGTACCTGGATGAGTTCAACAAGACCAAGGGCACCCACCTGGTAGCCGTGACCGGCGTGCACATCGAGCCGCTGGGCGCCTACTCCACCAAGTTCAAGAAGCTCGAAGAGCTGCCTTCGGGCGCCACCGTGGTGATCCCCAACGACGCCACCAACGGCGGCCGCGCCCTGCTGCTGCTGGACAAGGCTGGCGTGATCAAGCTGAAGGACAACAAGTCCATCACCGCCACCCCGAAGGACATCGCCCTGAACCCGAAGAACATCAAGGTGCGTGAGCTGGAAGCGGCCACCCTGCCGCGCGTGCTGACCCAGGTCGACCTGGCCCTGATCAACACCAACTACGCCCTGGAAGCCAAGCTGAACCCGACCAAGGACGCCCTGGCCATCGAAGGTTCCGACTCGCCCTACGTGAACATCCTGGTTGCCCGCCCGGACAACAAGGACAGCGCCGCCATGCAGAAGCTGGCCGCCGCCCTGCACAGCCCCGAGGTGAAGCAGTTCATCCTCGAGAAGTACAAGGGTGCCGTGGTTCCGGCGTTCTGATCACCGCGAAGCTGACGCTCTGGAAAAGCCCGGTCGAATGACCGGGCTTTTTTGTTTCCGGCTCTTCGCTCTTCGTAGGACCGAGGGGGACGCCTAGTCCTTGCTCGCGAACAGAGTTTCGACGGTCGCGCCGGAGCTGGGCGGGTTCGCGAGCAAGCTCGCTCCTACAGAAAGCTCTATTCCGGCACTTTGGGTAATTTCTCAGCAACCTTCCCCGCATATTTTCCATGCCGCAAAGGCATCGGACTTTCCCGGCGTTGCGCAAAGCCGCGTACGCCGTGGCCTGCAGCGATCCTGTCAAATCACATAGTCCATAAAGTTATTTAAATAACAGAAACAATCACTTCAAGAGCTAAGACGCTCCGCCAATCATGCAGGTCCGTTCCAAGCGCGACTTAGAGCCGCGCAGACCTGCAAGGAGATCGTTCATGGCTCAACCCCAGCATGCCCTCGCGCCGGATGCCTTCCTGCGCCACGTGCCCGGCGGCGACCTGGTCGATCTCGGCCGTCCGCTGCGCCACGCGCTGGAGCTGGGCCGCCATGTGCCGGCGAAAGCCCGCGCGCTGAGCCGCCGTGAAGCCGTGCTGCTCGGCCTGTTCGCCCTGACGCTGCATGGCGCGGTGATCTACTGGCTGAGCCAGCAGCCCACGCCGAAGCTGCCGGAGGTGCCGCCACAGGTACCGCCGATGACCATCGAATTCACCGCGCCGACTCCGCCAGTCGTGGAGCCGCCGCCGCCCGAGCCGATCCCCGAGCCAATCGTGCAGGAGCCGCCGCCTCCGGTGGTGGACGAGAACGCGGTGCAACCGCCGCCGCCCAAGCCGATCCCCAAACCCAAGCCGAAACCGGTGGCCAAGCCCAAGCCCGTGTCCAAGCCGGTTGAGCAACCGACGCCGCCCAAGGCCGAAACCCCGCCGCCGCAACCGGTTCCGCCCGCCCCGGTAGCCCCGGCTCCGGCACCGCTGACAGCGCCCTCGGCCAACGCCGGCTACCTGAAGAACCCGGCACCGGAATACCCGCCACTGGCCCAGCGCCGCGGCTGGGAAGGCACCGTGCTGCTACGGGTGCACGTTCTCGCCAGCGGCAGCCCGAGCGAGATCCAGGTGCAGAAGACCAGCGGCCGCGACGCCCTGGACGAAGCCGCGATCCGCACGGTGAAGCGCTGGAGCTTCGTGCCGGCCAAGCGCGGCGACGTGGCCCAGGACGGCTGGGTCAGCGTGCCCATCGATTTCAAATTGCATTGATTCAACTTGCCCAGATCAGCCGCACGAGAATCGCGGAAGGAGAAAAACCATGAGTCTGCCCGTAAGTCCCCTGGAATCCGTCGAAGGCGCAGCCATCTGGCTGCTGGTCGGCTTCTCCGTCGCCACCTGGGCCCTGGCCCTGGTGAAGGGCGTCCAGTTCACCCGCCAGAAATCCCAGGACAAGCGCTTCCAGAAGCAGTTCTGGAGCGCCACCAGCCTCGAATCGGCCGGTGACCAGGCCGCCGGCAAGCCCGGCGCCGGCGCCCGCGTCGCCCAGGCCGGCTTCGCCGCCATCCAGGTGCAGGACAACGGCCAGCCGGACCTTGCCCAGTCGATCAACCACCAGGACCGTCTCGAGCGCGCCCTGCGCCAGCAGATCCAGCGCGAGCGGCGCTCCCTGGAATCGGGCCTGGCGGTGCTCGCCTCGATCGGCTCCACCTCGCCCTTCATCGGCCTGTTCGGCACTGTGTGGGGCATCATGGAAGCGCTCAAGGGCATCAGCGCGGCCGGCTCGGCGAGCCTGGAGACCGTCGCCGGTCCCATCGGCAGCGCCCTGATCGCCACCGGCGTGGGCATCGCCGTCGCCGTGCCGGCGGTGCTGGTCTACAACTACTTCCTCCGCCGCCTGAAGCTCACCGCGGCTGACCTCGACGATTTCGCCCACGACTTCTACAGCCTCGCGCAGAAGAGCGCCTTCCGCGTCATCGCCCTGCCCACCGCCGCGCGCAAACCAGCCGCTGGCGCCAACGTGAAGGAGGCGAGCTGACATGGCCTTCTCGACCCAGGACAGCGACGAGGTTCTCTCCGAGATCAACGTCACCCCGCTGGTGGACGTGATGCTGGTGCTGCTGGTGGTGTTCATCGTCACAGCGCCGCTGCTGACCAACGCCATTCCGATCAACCTGCCCAAGACCGAAGCAGTCGCCCCGCCGGAGCAGAAGGACCCGTTGGTGGTCAGCATCGACGGCGCCGGCAAGTGGTTCATCAACAAGGACGAGGTCCAGCCGGAACAGCTGCAGACCAACCTGGCGGCGGCCAAGGCGAAGGACGCCGAGCTGCGCGTGCAACTGCAGGCCGACGAGGGCGTGAACTATGGGCAGGTGGCCAAGGCCATGGCCTCCATCGAGAAAGCGGGAATTACCAGGCTGGCGGTGATCACCGCACGCTGAGGTGGCTGTAAAACCCTTGAAATAGAGCGGGTGTACAACGGGACTTCCACAACAAGGCAAGCTTCAAGGTCGCTCACCCATTACTCAGGCAGGGGTGAGCGGCCTTTTTTATTCCTCTCCGGAGCTCACCTTTAGGAGCGGGCCATGCCCGCGATTCGCGCCCATGGGGCGCTCCTACAGGTTGACTCCGGAATCTCCTCCCCCGCCGTTCGTCGTCAACCCTGCCCCGGCGATATCCCTTTACCCATCAGGGCCTTCCGCACCTCGCGCGCATAAACTAAGTTGATGACAGTCTGGAGACCTGAGGGGTATCGCATGACATCGTCTCCCGCCCTGGATGGCCCGTTCTATCCTCCGACACTGGGGGTGCCGGAACGCTTCACACCACAGCAACTGCGCGCCTCGCTCGACATCACCATGGGCGAGCACGGCGCCGGCCCCGTCTGGCTGTTCGCCTACGGCTCGCTGATCTGGCGGCCGGAGTTCCCGGTCGCAGAGGCCCGTCGCGCGCGGGTCCACGGCTACCATCGCGGCCTCTACCTGTGGTCCCTCACCCATCGCGGCACGCCGGAAGCACCGGGCCTGGTACTGGGCCTCGATCGTGGCGGCTCCTGCTCCGGCTTCGCCTTCCGCCTCCCGGAGGACAACCTCGACGCTAACCTCTACGCGCTCTGGGAGCGGGAGATGCCGTACGCCTCCTACCGCCCAGAATGGCTGAGCTGCCGCCTGGACGACGGCACCCGCGTGCGCGCACTGGGGTTCGTCCTCGAACGCCACCTGCCCAGCTATGCGGGCGCCCTGCCGGACAACATCGTGCAACACGTGCTGGACAGCGCCCAGGGCCACTTCGGCACCACCCGCGATTACGTCGAACAGACCGCCAAGGTACTGCGCGACTACGCCATGCCCGACCTCAACCTGGAAGGCATCCTGGCGCGCTGCTGCCCACTGCATCGGGTACAGGACTGAATGCCTTATTGCCGTTCGTTAGATAGAAATACTGCATAAGCAAAGAATTTCTTATTCCTTAACGAATATTCAAACCCTCCCTAGAATGCCGTCTCATGACGATTCGAGAGGGCCGCTCCATGCGCAACGAACGCATCCGCTATCTGATCGTGCCGGGCTGGCACGGGTCCGAGGACGCCCATTGGCAGAGCCACTGGCAACGCGCCCTGCCCAATGCCGCACGGGTGCAGCAGCGTGACTGGATCAATCCGCAGCGCGCCGACTGGGTCGCCAAACTCGACCACGAGATTCGCCGCGAACCAGGACGCGTGGTGCTGGTCGCCCACAGCCTGGGCTGCGTGACCGTCGCCGCCTGGGCCGCCCGCGCCGACCGCCGCGTGTTGGCGCAGGTCTCCGGCGCCCTGCTGGTGGCGCCGGCGGATGTCGAGCGGGAAACCTGCCACGAAGCCCTGGTCAACTTCGCACCGATCGCCCGCCAAACGCTGCCCTTCCCGACTGTGCTGGTCGGTTCGGACAACGACGCCGCATGCAGCCCGCAGCGCGCGATGATCCTGGGCCGCGCCTGGGGCGCCGAGACCGTGATCCTGCCCTCCGCCGGGCACATCAACGTGAAATCCGGGCATGGCGCCTGGGAATCCGGCTACCGTCACCTGTACCGCCTGCAGTACCTGATCGACCAGCAGTCGCGCCAACGTGCCTGAGCCCTGACGCAGGACAGGGCAAGCAAAGTGTGACCACCGCACCTATCCCCTCTTGGCGCGGATTCGGCTAGGGTGAGGCAATGCCCCCGCCGGAGACCGCCATGCCACCGTTGCACGACCTGTCCGCCGTCGAACTGCTTGCCCTGTACCGCTCGCACCAGCTCTCGCCGGTCGAGTACCTCAAGCACCTGATCGCCCATATCGAACGCTGGGAACCGCAGCTCTGCGCGCTCTACGCCTTCGACCCGCAGCGCGCGCTGGAGCAGGCGCGGCGCTCCGAGGCGCGCTGGATACGCTGCGCCCCCTGCGGCGAACTGGACGGCGTGCCGGTGACCATCAAGGAACTGATCGCCACCAGCGGCGACCCGATTCCCCTGGGCAGCGCCGCCACCCTGCTGCAACCGGCCACCAGCGATGCGCCACCCGCCGCGCGCATGTTCGAAGCGGGCGCGATCCTGCTGGGCAAGACCACGGTGCCGGACTACGGCATGCTCTCCTCCGGGCTATCGAGCTTCCACAAGCTGGCGCGCAACCCCTGGGACCTGCGCATGAGCCCGGGCGGCTCCAGCGCCGGCGCCGCGTCGGCGGCGGCAGCTGGCTACGGGCCGCTGCACATCGGCACCGACATCGGCGGCTCGGTGCGCCTGCCCGCCGGCTGGTGCGGCCTGGTCGGCTTCAAGCCGAGCCTCGGGCGCATTCCCATCGATCCCTACTACACCGGACGCTGCGCCGGGCCCATGACCCGCACCCTGGACGATGCGACGCTGATGATGCAGCACCTGTCGCGCCCCGACTGGCGCGACGCCACGGCCTTGCCAGCGGCCGATCTGGACTGGCACATCCAGCCTGCCGACGTACGCGGTCTGCGCATCGGCCTGCAGCTCGACCCCGGTTGCGGCCTGCAGCCCGAACCCGAGGTGCGCGCCGCCGTGGAGGCTGCCGCGCGACGCTTCGCCGAAGCCGGCGCGGAGATCGTCGAAGTACGGCCGATCCTCGACCGCGAACTGCTGGAGGGACTGGACCGGTTCTGGCGCGCACGCCTCTGGGCCGAGCTGGAAAATCTGCCGGCGGAGCGCCAGGCCAAGGTGCTGCCCTATATCTACCAATGGGCCGAGGGTGGCGCGTCGGTCAGCGGGACCGAGGCGGTGCGCGGCTTCAACCGCACCTTCGAGATGCGCCGGCGCGCCGCCGAGCAGTTCCACGGCATCGACTTCCTGCTCTCGCCGACCAACCAGGTGGCCGCCTTCCCGGCGGAGTTCGCATCACCCACCAACGACCCGGCACGGCCCTTCGAACACATCGGCTTCACCGTGCCATGGAACATGACGGAGCAGCCGGCACTCTCAATCAACTGTGATTTCACCGCCGAGGGCATGCCCATAGGCTTGCAGATCGTCGGCCCGCGCTTCGCCGACGTCGAGGTACTGCGCCTGGGCAAGGCCTGGGAACGCTGGCGCGGCCCGGTGCCGCATTGGCCACAGCCTCCGGGCACCGACTAAGCTCAGGCCACACGCCGACCACAAGGATTCGATCGCGCGCCCATGCAGTACTCCTCCTACATCGCCCACTTGCTGGTGCTGATCCAGCTCCTGGGCATCGTTGCCGCGGTACACGCCGTACTCACCGTGCGCACCGCCCAGGGCGCCATCGCCTGGGCCACCTCGCTGGTGTTCATGCCGCTGCTGACCCTGGTGCCCTACCTGGTATTCGGCCGCAGCCGCTTCGATGCGTACATCGGTGCGCGGCGCCAGGCCAACGAGGAGATGCACGTGGCCGCCGCCGAGCTGGATTGGCGACCCTGGGTCGAGGAAGCCCTGGCGGCGCGCCAGTACGATGGTTACAAAGGGCTCAAGGCGATGGTCGGGCTGGCGCGCATGCCGACCCTGGCGAACAACCAGGTGCGCCTGCTGGTGAACGGCAAGGCCTCGTTCGATGCGATGTTCGAAGCCATTTCCGCGGCAAAGAAGGCCGTGCTCGTACAGTTCTTCATCATCCGCGACGACGCCCTCGGCCAGCGCCTGGCGCAGCTGCTGCTGGAGCGCGCGGCCAACGGCGTGGACGTGTTCCTGCTCTACGACGGCATCGGCAGCCACGCCCTGCCCGGCCGCTACGTCGAGAAGCTGCGCAATGGCGGGGTGCAGGTGCATGCGTTCAGCACCGGCAGCGGGATGATCAACCGCTTCCAGGTGAACTTCCGCAATCACCGCAAGATCGTGGTGGTCGACGGCGTGCGCGGCTTCGTTGGCGGGCACAACGTCGGCGTCGAATACCTTGGCGAGAAGCCGCCGCTGTCGCCCTGGCGCGATACCCATATCGAACTGCGAGGGCCGGCGGTGGCCTGCCTGCAGGAGTGCTTCGCCGAGGACTGGTACTGGGCCAGCCACACGCTGCCGACGCTGATCCTGCCCAAGGCCTACGAAGACTCAGGGATGCTCTGCCAGGTGGTGCCCAGCGGCCCGGCCGACCCACAGGAGACCTGTTCGCTGTTCTTCGTCGAGGCGATCAACGCCGCGATGGAGCGCATCTGGATCACCACGCCGTACTTCGTGCCCGACGAGGCGGTGGCCGCCGCATTGCGCCTGGCGGTGCTGCGCGGGGTGGACGTGCGCATCCTGCTGCCCTCGCGCCCCGACCACAGGACGGTGTACGCCGCCTCCAGCCTGTACGCGCTGGACGCCGTGCGCGCCGGTCTGCGCATCTTCCGCTACCAGCCCGGCTTCCTGCACCAGAAGGTGGTGCTGATCGACCACGACACGGCGGCGGTGGGCAGCGCCAACCTGGACAACCGCTCGTTCCGGTTGAACTTCGAGATCATGGTGGTGACCGTCGACGAAGGCTTCGCCCAGGAGGTGGAGCAGATGCTGGAGGCGGACTTCGAACGGTCGGTGGAGATGACCCTGGACGACCGCAAGCGCCTGCACCGGTTGCAGCAACTGGGCATGCGGGTGGCGCGGCTGGTGTCGCCGATTCTCTGAGGCAATTGGTGCGGCGATGTTCGCGAGCAAGCTCGCGAACGCTCTTCCCCACAAAAGAAAACGCCCGGCCACTCGGGTATGCCGGGTGCTGCTTTCTCAAGCTTCGTAGGATGGGTAGAGCGCAGCGAAACCCATGCTGTCGGTGCACCGGATTGATGGGTTTCGCGCTGCTCTACCCATCCTACGGAGAAGCCTTGCGCCGGGCTCAAATTCCACGCAAAAGAAAACGCCCGGCTCACTCTCGTGAACCGGGCGTCTTTTTAGCGCTGGGCCATCAGGCCGGCGCGGAGGAGCGGATCAGGTGGTCGAAGGCCGACAGCGACGCCTTGGCGCCTTCACCGACCGCGATCACGATCTGCTTGTACGGCACCGTGGTCACGTCGCCGGCGGCGAAGATGCCCGGCAGCGAGGTCTCGCCACGCGCATCGACGATGATCTCGCCTCGCGGGGTCAGCTCGAGGGTGCCCTTGAGCCAGTCGCTGTTGGGCAGCAGGCCGATCTGCACGAAGATGCCTTCCAGGTCGACGGACTTGAACTCTTCCGAGTTGCGGTCCTTGTAGACCAGGCCGGTGACCTTCTGGCCATCGCCTTTCACTTCGCTGGTCAGCGCGCTGGTGATCACGTCCACGTTCGGCAGGCTGAACAGCTTGCGTTGCAGGACGGCGTCGGCGCGCAGCTTGCTGTCGAACTCCAGCAGGGTCACGTGGCTGACGATACCGGCCAGGTCGATGGCCGCTTCGACACCGGAGTTACCGCCGCCGATCACCGCCACGCGCTTGCCCTTGAACAGCGGGCCGTCGCAGTGCGGGCAGAAGCACACGCCCTTGGCCTTGTACTCTTTCTCGCCCGGCACGCCCATTTCACGCCAGCGGGCGCCGGTGGCCAGGATCACGGACTTGGCCTTGAGGCTGCCGCCACCCTCGAACTGCACTTCGTGCAGGCCGCCGGCGGTCTTGGCCGGAATCAGCGCGCTGGCGCGCTGCAGGTTCATGATGTCGACGTCGTAGTGCCTGACGTGCTCTTCCAGCTGGCGAGCCAGTTTCGGGCCTTCGGTCTCGGTCACCGAGATGAAGTTCTCGATGGCCATGGTGTCCAGCACCTGGCCGCCAAAGCGCTCGGCCGCCACACCGGTGCGGATGCCCTTGCGAGCGGCGTAGATAGCAGCCGCAGCGCCAGCCGGGCCACCGCCGACGACCAGTACGTCGAACTCTTCTTTCGCCGACAGCTTCTCGGCTTCGCGGGCAGCGGCGCCGGTGTCTATCTTGGCGAGGATTTCTTCCACGCCCATGCGGCCCTGGCCGAACACTTCACCGTTGAGGTAGATGCTCGGGACAGCCATCACCTGGCGGCGATCGACTTCGTCCTGGAACAGCGCGCCGTCGATGGCGACGTGGCGGATGTTCGGGTTGAGCACGGCCATCAGGTTCAGCGCCTGGACCACGTCCGGGCAGTTCTGGCAGGACAGCGAGAAGTAGGTTTCGAACTCGAACGAACCCTGGATGCCCTTGATCTGCTCGATCACGTCGGCTTCGAGCTTGGACGGGTGGCCGCCGACCTGCAGCAGCGCCAGCACCAGGGAAGTGAATTCGTGGCCCATGGGGATGCCGGCGAAAGCCAGACCGATGTTCGCCCCAGGGCGGTTCAGCGCGAAGGACGGCACGCGAGCGTCGCTGCCATCTTCGCGCAGGGTGATCTTGTCGGTCAGGCCGACGATTTCGTGCAGCAGTTCGCTCAGTTCGCGGGATTTTTCGCCGTCATCCAGGGACGCAACGATCTCGAACGGCTGCGTGACCCTTTCCAGGTAGGCCTTCAACTGAGTTTTAAGCGTGGCGTCCAACATGATCCGACTTCCTTTGAAATTTTGGGCAAAAGAGTTCCCCGGCGCGCCCTTGTGGGCCGCCCTACGCAGGCTTTTGGCTTAGGTAGGGAGGATGCCGGTAGGCATCCTCGGGGTATTGCGAAACGGATTGGGAAGCGTCGTGAGCGAGCGCCCGGATGTTGCGCAGCAGGAGCTGCCGCGCAACCGCTTCCCACCCGTTTTTAGATCTTGCCGACCAGGTCCAGGGACGGAGCCAGGGTCTTCTCGCCTTCTTTCCACTTGGCCGGGCAGACTTCGCCCGGGTGAGCGGCGGTGTACTGGGCAGCTTTCAGCTTGCGCAGGGTCTCGCCGACGTCACGAGCGATCTCGTTGGAGTGGATTTCGACGGTCTTGATCACGCCTTCCGGGTTGATCACGAAGGTGCCGCGCAGGGCCAGGCCTTCTTCCGGGATGTGTACGCCGAAAGCGTTGGTCAGCTGGTGGGTCGGGTCACCGATCAGCGGGAACTGAGCCTTGCCCACGGCAGGGGAGGTTTCGTGCCACACCTTGTGGGAGAAGTGGGTGTCGGTGGTAACGATGTAGACCTCGGTACCGGCGTCACGGAAAGCCGCGTAGTTGTTGGCCGCGTCTTCGATCTCGGTCGGGCAGTTGAAGGTGAAGGCCGCCGGCATGAAGATCAGAACCGACCACTTGCCCTTCAGGGACTGTTCGGTGACTTCGATGAACTTGCCATTGTGGAAAGCGTTGACCTTGAACGGTTGAACGGTGGTGTTGATCAGGTTCATTAGGCAATTCCTCGTAAGAGAGTTGTCGTTTAATCGAGTGGTCGATCGTTAGAAATTCGACAGGGGGAAGATTATCGTCTGATGACAGGAAAGGCCCATTGATTTAGGGCATCATGTGGATTGAGTATCTCTATCGCTAGACATATAGAAGGAAGAAGTTTCCTATCAATCGTGGCATCCACGTCCTACGCGCAGAAGCCCGATGCAGAGCCTTCGCGCCGGCCGGCCCGGCC
This sequence comes from Pseudomonas sp. SCB32, assembly GCF_009189165.1. NCBI lineage: Bacteria > Pseudomonadati > Pseudomonadota > Gammaproteobacteria > Pseudomonadales > Pseudomonadaceae > Pseudomonas > Pseudomonas sp. SCB32. Next base: position 160,162 of record NZ_CP045118.1, on the reverse strand, counting down.
CGCGCGCACTCGGTAGCCGCACAGGCGCCACCCGAATCGCACCGGGTTCATGCCCGTCTCCATTCGTCGACATTCCTGGCTGTCTGGTCAAAAAGCACCACGAGCCTATGCTTGCCTTGAGGGCGCCGGCGCCTGACGACGAGGACTCCCCATGATCCTGTTCCTGCTGGGCGACGAGCTGATCCGGGCCGACGGCGCGGCACCGGAAACCAGCCTGCTCGACTACCTGCGCGGCCATCTGGGCCGCACCGGCACCAAGGAGGGTTGCGCCTCCGGCGATTGCGGCGCCTGCACGGTGGTGCTGGTCGAAGCCGACGGCGAGGCGCTGCGCTACCGCGCGGTGAACGCCTGCATCACCCTGCTCGGCGCGGTGCACGGGCGCCAGGTGCTGACCGTCGAACACCTGTCCGAAGGCGGCGCACTGCACCCGGCGCAGCAGGCGATGGTGGACTGTCACGGCTCGCAATGCGGCTTCTGCACACCGGGGATCGTCATGTCGCTGTTCGCCTGGCGGCACTCGCCGCCGCCCCACGACCGCGATACGGCGCTGACCGCGCTGTCCGGCAACCTGTGTCGCTGCACCGGCTACCGGCCGATCCTCGACGCCGCCGCGCAGATCGCCGCGCAGCCTTGTGCCGACCGCTTCGCCCAACACGCCGCGCTGACCTTTGCGCGTCTGCGCGAACTGCCGGCTACCGGCACCCTGCACGAAGGCGAACAGCAGGCCTGGCTGCCAACTTCGCTGGAAGAGCTGGACGAGCTGCTGCAACGCCAACCGCAGGCACGGCTGATCGCCGGCGGCACCGACCTGGCGCTGGAAGCGACGCAGAACCTGAAAGCCTTCCCGGCGCTCATCCACCTCGACCGCGTGAGCGCACTCCAGCGCCTGGAAGCCCACCCCGACCACCTGCTGATCGGCGCCGCCCGCCCCTACGCCGACTGCCTCGAAGCACTGGCGGAATTTCCCGGCGTCGCCGCCCTGCTGGAGCGCCTGGGCTCCCTGCAGATCCGCCAGCGCGGCACCCTTGGCGGCAACATCGCCAACGCCTCCCCCATCGGTGACATGCCGCCGGTGTTGCTCGCTCTGGATGCGCGACTGCGACTGCGCCGTGCCGGCAGCGTGCGCGAGGTCCCCATCGACGGCTTCTTCACCGGTTACCGCAAGACCCTCCTGCAACCCGGCGAGTACATCGAATCCGTGCTGATTCCCCGGCTGCGTGCCCACCAGCGCTTGCGCGTCGACAAGATCTCCAAGCGCCGTGACGACGACATTTCCGCCGTCTGCATGGCCCTGCGCCTGGACCTCGACGACGCCGGCATCGTCACCGATGCACGCCTGGCCTGCGGTGGCATGGCGGCCACGCCATTACGCGGTGCAAGGACCGAAGCGGCGCTGCGCGGCAAGCCTTTCGACGCCGCCGCCGTGGCCGCCGCGCAAGCGGCTGTCCCGCAGGATTTCCAGCCCATCGACGACCTGCGCGCCAGCGCCGCCTATCGCCTGAAGGTGGCGCAGAACCTCTTGCAGCGCGCACTACTGGAATGGACACAAAGCCCTGCGGAGGTGCGCCATGCGTAGTCTGCCGCCGCTGGCCAGCAACGGTGTGGCGGTCGCCGTGCACAGTGCGGGACAGGCCCGCGAACACGACAGCGCGGTGCTGCATGTCAGTGGCGCGGCGCGCTATGTGGACGACCTCAAGGAACCGCGCGAACTGCTGCACGCCGCCGTCGGCATGACCAGCATCGCCTGCGGCGCCGTGCTCTCCCTCGACCTCGACGCCGTACGCGCCGCCCCCGGCGTGGTGGCGGTGCTGACCCTGGACGACGTGCCCGGCCACACCGACATCGGCCCGGTGTTCCCCGGCGACCCGCTGCTGGCCGGTGACCGCGTGAAATACCACGGCCAGGCGCTGTTCGCGGTGGCCGCCGAGACACTGATCCAGGCACGCCGCGCGGTGCGTCTGGCAAAGGTCGAATACGCCGAGGAACGCGCCCTGCTTGACCCGCTCCAGGCCAAGGCCGAGGAGCGCTTCGTGCGTCCGCCGCACCACATGCACCGGGGCGATGCCGAGGCCGCGCTGGACACTGCTCCGCACGTACTGGAGGCCCGCCAGTTCGTCGGCGGCCAGGAGCATTTCTACCTTGAAGGCCAGGCCTCCCTGGCGCTGCCGGCGGACGATGGCGGCATGCTGGTGCACACCTCCAGCCAGCACCCGAGCGAGGTGCAGAAACTGGTGGCCGAGGTACTGGCGATTCCGCTGGCGAAGGTCACGGTGGAAGTACGGCGCATGGGCGGCGGCTTCGGCGGCAAGGAGACCCAGGCCGCACCCTTCGCCTGCCTCGCCGCGCTCCTCGCACGCAAGACCGGCCGCGCGGTGAAGCTGCGCCTGCCACGCGCCGACGACATGCGCCTGACCGGCAAGCGCCATCCCTTCCACAACCGCTACCGCATCGGCTTCGACGACGAGGGCCGGCTGCTGGCCGCGCAGCTGGAAGTGGTGGGCGACTGCGGCCATTCGCCGGACCTCTCCGACGCCATCGTCGACCGCGCGATGTTCCACGCCGACAACGCCTACTTCATCCCCGACGTCGCCATCTCCGGCTACCGCAGCTTCACCAACATCGTCTCGCACACCGCCTTCCGTGGCTTCGGCGGACCGCAGGGGATGATGATCATCGAGCGCGCCGTGGACGACATCGCCCGCGCCGTCGGCAAGGACCCGCTGGAGATACGCAAGCTGAACCTCTACGGCGGCATGGGACGCGAACTGACGCCCTACCACCAGAAGGTCGAGCACAACCTGCTGGGCGAGCTGATCGCGCGCCTGGAGCAGAGCAGCGACTACCACGCGCGGCGCTCGGCAATCCACGCCGTCAACGCCAGCAGCCCAGTGCTGAAGAAGGGCCTGGCGCTGACCCCGGTGAAGTTCGGCATCTCCTTCACCGCCCAGCACCTCAACCAGGCCGGCGCGCTGATCCACCTGTACACCGACGGCAGCATCCAGCTGAACCACGGCGGCACCGAGATGGGCCAGGGGCTGAACACCAAGGTCGCGCAGATCGTCGCGGAGGAATTCCAGGTGCCGCTGGAGTGCGTGGCGATCACCGCCACCCGCACCGACAAGGTGCCCAACACCTCACCCACTGCCGCCTCCAGCGGTACCGACCTGAACGGCATGGCCGCCCGCGACGCGGCGCGCACGCTGAAGAAACGCCTGGCGGAATTCCTCGCCGAGCGCGACGGGGTGAAACCGCAGGAGGTGCGTTTCGAGCACGGCGGCGTGACTATCGGCGGGCAGCACCTGGGCTTCGCCGAGGTCATCCAGGCCGCCTACTTCGCGCGCATCCAGCTCTCCGCCACCGGCTTCTACCGCACGCCGAAGATCTTCTACGACCGCGAGAAGGGCCAGGGCCATCCGTTCTTCTACTTCGCCTATGGCGCGGCGGTGTCGGAAGTGGACGTCGACACACTGACTGGCGAGTACCGTGTACGGCGTGTGGACATCCTCCACGACGTCGGCCGCAGCGTGAACCCCGCCATCGACATCGGCCAGATCGAGGGTGGTTTCGTCCAGGGCATGGGTTGGCTGACCACCGAGGACCTGCGCTGGGACGAGGCGGGCCGTCTCCTCACGGTCGGCCCCGCGACCTACAAGATTCCGGCGGTGAGCGACATGCCCGAGGACTTCCGCGTAGCCCTGTTCGACCGCCCTAACGAGGAGGACAGCGTGTACCTGTCCAAGGCCGTGGGCGAACCGCCGTTCATGCTGGCGATCTCGGTGTGGTCGGCACTGCGCGACGCCATCGCCAGCCTGGCGGATTACCGGGTGAGCCCGGACCTGGATACGCCGGCGACGCCGGAGCGGGTACTTTGGGCATGCGAGGCACTGCGCAAGGAGAAACGCTCATGACCCATACCTGGATGGACGCCATCGCCCGCCTGCGCGACAGCGCCGAGCCCTACGTGCTGGTCACCGTGATCGGCGTCCAGGGCTCCACCCCGCGCGAGTCCGGCAGCAAGATACTGGTGACCGCCGAGACCACGGTGGACACCATCGGCGGCGGCCACCTGGAGTTCGCCGCCATCGAGCACGCGCGCACGCTCCTGCTGGTCGGCAAGGACGCCCAGGCGCTGGAACACTTCCCCCTCGGTCCGCGTCTGGGCCAATGCTGCGGCGGACGCGCCAGCCTGCTGTTCGAGTGTTTCGCCGCGCGTGGGCCACAGGTGATTCTGTTCGGCGCCGGCCACGTGGGCCGCGCCCTGGCGCCGCTGCTGGCAGGCCTGCCGCTGCGCCTTCAGTGGGTCGACAGCCGCGCGGCGGAATTCCCCAGCCAGGTGCCCGACGGGGTGCAGGTCCGCTTGCTCGACGAGCCCGAAGACGCGGTAAGCGAAGCACCGCCGGGCAGCTACTTCCTGGTCATGACCCACAACCACCCGCTCGACTACGCCCTCGCCGAAGCCGTGCTCAAGCGCGGCGACGCCGGTTTCCTCGGCATGATCGGCTCGCGCACCAAGGCCCAGCGCTTCCAGATGCGCATGGGGCAGCACGGTTATCCACCGGAGACGATCGCCCAGCTGCACTGCCCCATTGGCCTGGCCGAGGTGCCCGGCAAGCGGCCGCTGGAGGTCGCGATCTCCATTGCCGCCCAGGTCATCGCCCGCTATCAGCAGGACGCGCCGCCGCGACAGACCCGCGAAGGCGTCGCCTGGACGGCGCTGTGCAGCGAGCCGACGAAAAGCTGACTGATTGGACAACAGTTTTTCGCGACCCCGCCGATAACCTCTCAACCCCGTCTCTTTGCCCGCCTTAGCCGCGTGCAATTCGCCGTGCGTTCGGAGGAAAACAAGAATATGCGCCTGCGAAGTATCCAGACCCAACTCATCCTCAGCATGGGCGCTGCCCTTCTGATCAGCCTGCTCATCGTCCTCGGCCTGTACGCCGTGCTGGTCAACCGCCTGAGCGAGCGCTACCTGCTCGAACAGGCCTTGCCGGCCAGCATCCAGGCTATCGCCAACGACTTCGAGCGACGCCTCACCGGACCGATCACCGCCGCCTCCGGCATCGCCGAGAATACCCTGGTGCAGGACTGGCTGGCGGGCGGCGAAAGCCCGGAGCGACTCGCCGACTTCACCCGCTACCTGGGTGGCATCCGCACCTCGCAAAAGGCCTTCGCCGCGCTGATCGCGTCGAACGCCAGCGGCGCCTACTACAGCGACAAGGGCAAGGAACGCACCCTGAGCCGCAGCGAGCCGAAGGACAGCTGGTACTTCCAGTTCATCGACAGCGGCAAGCCGCGCATGTGGAACATCGATACCGATGGCAGCACCGGAGAGCTGGCGCTGTTCATCGACCAGCGCGTGGAGCAGGACGGCAAGCTGCTGGGCATCGCCGGGCTGGGCCTGGAGATGCGCGAGCTGTCGGCGTTGATCCGTGACTTCCGCTTCGGCCAATCCGGGCGCGTTTACCTGGTGAAGAACGACGGACAGGTGCAGATCCATCCCGATCCGTCGTTACCCAAGGGCCGCAGCCTGGGCGACCTGGTCGGCGCGCAGACGGCGACCGCGCTGCTGGGCAAAGCGGATTTCCAGAGCGCCCATTTCCAGCGCGACGGCAAGGACTTCCTCGCCGCCAGCCTGCCACTGCGTGACCTCGGCTGGACCCTGGTGAGCGAGGTGCCGGAGGCGGAAATCTACGCCGACGCCCGCGAGGCGCTCGCGCTCTCCGGCCTGGCCGGCGCGCTGGTGGCACTGGTTTGCCTGGCGCTGGTGGTGCTGATGGCGCGCAGCCTGGCCCGGCCGATCCGCCAGGTCACCGGCGCCCTGCTGGAAATCGGTGGTGGCGGCGGCGACCTGACCCGTCGCCTGGACGACAGCCGCGCCGACGAGCTGGGCGACCTGGCGCGCGGCTTCAACCGCTTCCTCGAAGGCCAGCGCGCGCTGATCGGCGCCGTGCTCGCCACCAGCCAGCGGCTGTTGCAGACGGTCGGCGAAGTGGCGCGGGTGGTGGAGAACACCGCCGAGCACGCGGGCCGCCAGCAGGAGATGACCGACATGGTCGCCACGGCGGTGAACGAGATGGGCAGCACCGTGCAGGAGATCGCACGCAATGCCGAGCAGGCCGCCAGCGCCTCGCAGCAGGCGCGGGACGAAGCCGGCGAGGCGCGCCGGGTGGTCGACGGCTCGTTGCAGCTCGGCCAGCGCATGTCCGGGGAGATCGGCGAGGCCGCCAGCGCGGTGGGCCTGCTGGCCGATCAGGTAGCAAGCATCGACCAGGTGCTGGCGGTGATCCGTGGCGTATCCGAGCAGACCAACCTGCTCGCCCTCAACGCCGCCATCGAAGCGGCGCGGGCCGGCGAGCTGGGCCGTGGCTTCGCCGTGGTGGCGGACGAGGTGCGCACCCTGGCCAGCCGCACCCAGGGCTCCACGGATGAAATCCTCGCCATCATCCAGCGTCTGAAGAACGGCGCCGACACCGCCGTGCGTTCGATGCACTCCGGCCAACAGGCCACCGGCCAGAGCCTGGCCGCCAGCGAGCAGGCCGGCGCCTCGCTGGGCGCCATCGCCGACCAGGTGGAGCGCATCAGCGACATCAACCACCAGGTCGCCACGGCCACCGAGGAGCAGTCGGCGGTGACCGAGGAGATCAACCGCAACGTGCAGGGCATCGCCGACCTTGCCCACGCCACCAGCCGCGAAGTGCAGCACGGCAGCGAGCAGTGCCGCGAGCTGCGCGCCCTGGCCGACGACCTGGCGCGGCAGATGGCGCAATTCCGCCTGTAAGCCCTCAGCGCCGGCCTCTGCGCCGGCGCTTTTTCCCCAAAGTTACCCACAGGCTGACGAGGCTCCTCATCCGGCGCTTTGCCGCCGAGAGCGTGCCTGGGCGATCGATCGGCGCCGTAGCGGGGTGGCGAGACTGGACGAATCACTCATAGACTACCCACAGATTGTTCAGAGCTTCTGCACCGAGTTCTCCACCGCCACTGAACACTCGCTCGAAAGGCCCGAGCCCAGGCGCTACGGGCGCTGTATAAGTTCACTGAATAATTCGAGGGCTGCCTGATCAGAAAAGCCCGGCGAAAATTGCCAACAGCTTTTCCACAGCTTGTTCAAATATTGTTCAGCACTCGACAGCGCTTTTGATCAGAAATCAACCAGCTGCTGCCAGGCCACGGTTCATCGGGGCGAGCGCGGACGGACCACAGGTTATCCACAAGCGGTTCCACGGCGATTGGGGAGAAGCTTCAGGCGTCCAGGGACTCGGCATGGATACGGCCCCGGCTGAGGTCGCTGAGCAGCCGCTGCAGGGCCTCCACCTGGGCGGTGGGCAGGTTCAGGGTCAGCTGCACTCCGCTGGCGCCGTAGACCTCGTCTTCGATGGCGGCGCCCAGAGCCAGCAGCCGCGCCTTGAACAGCGCGTGCTCGGCGAAACTGCACTCGAAGGCCATCCGGGTGCTGGGCACCAGCTCCACGCGCGGCGCTTCCTGCAGGCATTTCGCCGCGCAGCCGCCGTAGGCGCGGGCCAGTCCGCCGGTGCCGAGCTTGATGCCACCGAACCAGCGGCTGACCATGACCACCACGCGGTCCATGTCCTGCCCTTCGATGGCTACCAGCATCGGTCGTCCGGCGGTGCCGCCCGGCTCGCCGTCGTCGCTGAAGCGGTACTGGTTGCCCAGCTTCCAGGCCCAGCAGTTGTGCCCGGCGCTGGCGTCACGGTGCGCGGCGAGGAAGGCCTGCGCCTCGGCCTCGCTGGCGATCGGCGCGGCGACGCAATGGAAGCGGCTCTTGCGGATATCTTCCTGGTAAACGGCGGGCGCGGCGAGGGTGAAACTCATGCAGTCACTGGCGGCGTCAGGCCGCAGCCCTTGAGGATAATGCGGATGAGGTTGTCGCTGGCCTCGCCGAAGTCCTGCCTGGACATGCGCTTGCGGCCGGTAACGAAGGCGATCTGGGTGGCGAAGTCGGCGTAGTGCTGGGTGCTGCTCCAGATCAGGAAGATCAGGTTCACCGGGTCGACCGGGTCCATCCGCCCGGCGTCGATCCAGGCCTGGAATACGGCGGCGCGGCCGGCGAACCAGGTGCGGTAGTCCTGGCTGAAATGCGCGGTCAGGCATTCGCCGCCACTGATGATTTCCATCGCGAATACCCGCGAGGCCTGCGGGTTACGGCGGGAGAACTCCATCTTGGCGCGGATGTAGGCGGCCAGCGCGGTGGCCGGGTCATCGTCCGCGGTCAGGTGGTTGAAGGTGCTGTCCCACAGGTCGAGGATGTTGCTCAGCACCGCCACGTACAGCCCCAGCTTGTTGCTGAAGTAGTAGTGCAGGTTGGCCTTGGGCAGGCCGACGCGCAGGGCGATGGTGTTCATGCTGGTGCCCTTGAAGCCGTGACGGGCGAATTCCTCCTCGGCGGCCGCGAGGATGGCTTCTTCGTTCTTCTGGCGAATACGGCCAGCGGGCTTCTCGCCGTTCTGGGCGGTATGGGCGGGCACTTGGAGGGTCATGCGGCAGATCCACGTCTACGGGGGGGCGCAGCATGGATAACCCAGGCGGGGCGGGCGATTCAAGCGCTCGGCGGAGAAAAAATGGCGATACGCCACGCGCGAACGCGGACCCCGCCGCACGGCGGGGCCCGGCGAGCCGTCAGAAGTGGTACTTGATCAGCGCGCTCATGGTGTTCTGGTCGGTGGTGAAGTACTGCGAATCCTTGATGCCGTACTTGTCGGACCAGTAGTCGTACTCGATACCCACGTACAGGTGCTTGGCCTCGTAGCCCATGGCCTTGCCCAGGTCGTACTTGAGCTGCGGGTTGAAGTGCAGGTTGGCGTGGTAGTTCGACTGGTCGGGGTGGCTGGAGCTGGCGTCCTTGTTGTTGACGACCCAGTCCATGAAGCCGTCGAACAGGATGTCGGAGCTGCCCACCGGGAAGGTGATTGCCCAGGCCGGGGTGATCTGCCAGGCACCGGACGGAACGCGGTCGCCATCGGGCTTGCGGTAGTAGAAGTTCAGCTGGAAGTAGTCGAAGCCGGGCAGGGCCAGGTCGAAGCCCGGGCCGAGCAGGTAGGACTCGACGTCGCCTTCGCCGAATTCGTAGGTGCTGGCCAGCAGCACGTCCTTGATCGGGCCGAAGGACAGGTCGGTGCCGGTGATCTTGCCGAAGGACAGACGCGGGCTGAACTCGCCGTAGTAGCTGTTCTTGCCGTTGTTCGGGCTTTCCTTGCCGTGGTAGTTGATCTGGTCGACGAAGAACCAGATGTCACCCCAGGTCCAGGCACTCGCGCTCTCGAGGGTGAAAGTCTGCTGGATCGGCGGGTCGACCTTGTAGTTCTTGCCCCACAGGTAGGACAGGCTTTCGTTGTGCCAGAGCAGCGGGCCATCGTGCGCGGCAGGGCCGGGAGTCAGGTCTTCACCGCCAGCCATGGCCTGGCCGGCCGCCAGCAGCCCGCTGGCGAGCAGCAGGGATGCGAGAGTGCGAGTCATGCGTTGCTCCTAATCAGTGCAGTCGAATTACGTTTTTAGTTGTCAGCGGAACCTGTCCTCATGGTCAGGTCTGGCCTGGAAAAGCAAGATTGGCGCCAAACCTGACCGGGTGTTCCATTTTTATTCCGGATCAATGACCGACCCGTACTTTTTGCGTGGCCCCTACCTGGGCGGCGGACACTTGCCGACCGGCTCTGGATCGACAATTTCCTGACCCGCAAGACAGCTTTGCCTGATTCCGGGGCAGCATCGCGTCATTCGGCACAGCCTTGGACGATCGCCGGGAAGAAAATTGGATACATGGCAATTCTGTGTTGAATCGAATCAACTCGAATTGTGTATACAACTATTCTGTGGGAAATCTACACAGTCGCCCGAGGGAAGCGTCACGCGTTTTTTCGGGCGCGAATAATGCCAGACGCGGTCGCGCGCCACACCTGAAGATTGCCCCTGGCCGCCGGGCGGTTGCGTTACCAGGTCGCGATGTGCGCGTCGGTGCGCGGCTCCGTACCACCGCAGAGCACGCCGCTCACGGGGTCGCGCAGGACGATCTGGCCACGACCGTAGGTGGTCAGGTCATGGGCGACTTCGACGTGGTGGCCACGCCGCGTCAACACCGCCGCCAGGCTGCGCGGTGCGTGGTATTCGATGCCCACGCGCTTGTCCCCCAGCCACTGCCAGCGTGGCGCATCGAGCGCGGCCTGGGGGTTCAGGCCGAAATCCACCAGGTTCATCACCACCTGCACGTGCCCCTGCGGCTGCATGTAGGCGCCCATCACGCCGAACGGGCCGAGCGGCACGCCGTCCCTGCTGAGGAAGCCGGGAATGATGGTGTGGAAGGTCTTCTTGCCCGGTCGCAGGGCGTTGACGTGCCGGGTATCGAGGCTGAATTCGGCGCCACGGTTCTGCAACGCGATGCCGGTGCCGGGTACCACAACGCCGGAACCGAAGCCGTGGTAGTTGCTCTGGATGAACGAGACCATGTTGCCCTCGCCGTCGGCGGTGGCCAGGTACACGGTGCCGCCGGACCTGGGCTTGCCCGGCAGTGGCTCCAGCGCACGCGCACCGATCAGCGCACGACGGCTGGCGGCGTAGTCGTCGCTGAGCAGGTCGGCCACGCTGACGCGCATGCAGTCCGGCTGGCCGATGTAGGCACGGCCGTCGGCGTAGGCGAGCTTCATCGCTTCCAGCTGGCGGTGCCAGGTTTCCGGGCTGTCGCGGTCGCCGAAGTCGAAGCCCTTGAGGATGTTCAACGCCATCAGCGCCACCACGCCCTGGCCGGAGGGCGGGATTTCCCAGACGTCGTAACCGCGATAGTTCAGCGAGATCGGCTCGACCCACTGCGGCTGGTAGCCGGCCAGGTCGTCGGCGCGCAGGTAGCCGCCACTGCGCTCGGCGTGAGCGGCGATGCCGCGCGCCAGCTCGCCCCGGTAGAAGCTTTCGCACTGGCTTTCGGCGAGGGCTTGCAGGGTGTCGGCCTGGTCCGGGTTGGCGAAGATTTCGCCGGCGAAAGGCGCGCGGCCATCCAGCAGGAATTCGTCGAACCAGGCCTGCAGCTCGGGATGCTGCGGCAGCGCCATGCGGAACTTGTCCAGGCCGCTCTGCCAGAGTCCGGCGATCACCGGCGAGACCGGGAAACCGTCGCGCGCCAGTTCGATGGCCGGCGCCAGCAGCTCGGCGAACGGCAGGCGGCCGAAGCGCCGCGACAGCTCCGCCCAGGCCGCCGGGCAACCCGGCACCGTGACCGGAGTCCAGCCGTACAGCGGCATCTTCGCATGGCCGGCGCCCTGCACCGCCTCGATGCAGAGCTTCTGCGGCGCCTGGCCGCTGGCGTCCAGGCCGTAGAGCCGATCCTTCACCCAGACCAGGGCAAAGGCGTCACCGCCGATGCCGCAGCCGGTGGGCTCGACCACCGTCAGCGCCGCCGCCGTGGCAATGGCCGCATCGATGGCGTTGCCGCCGCGCTTGAGCATGTCCAGCCCGACCTGCGCCGCCAGCGGCTGCGAGGTGGCGACCATCCCGCGGCGACCGAAGACCAGCGAGCGCTGCGAGGGATAGGGGTACTCCTGGGCGGAAAAACTGAGCATCGGCGTCCTCCGGATACGGCTTGAGGCGGCAGGGTAGCCCTGCCAGACTTCGTCAACTAGCGACATACTCTCAAGATATACCGATGAAAGGACAAGCTCCCGAACTGCAGCGCCTGATCCCGGTGCTCGAACGCCTGCCGCGGCCGGTCTACGCCCGCGCCGAGCGTCTGCGCGCCGGCTCCTGGACCAGCCGTCACCATCACGCGTGGGTGCAGCTGTCCTATGCCATCACCGGGGTACTCGGGGTGCACACCGCCGAGGGCAGCTTCTTCGCACCGCCGCAGCGGGCGATCTGGATTCCGGCCTACCTGGAGCATGAGGTGGTGACCTCGACCCAGGCCGAGATGCGCAGCCTGTACATCCGCGACGACGCCTGCGCATGGGCCCCGGACCGCTGCCGGGTGCTGGAGGTAACACCGCTGGCCCGCGAGCTGATCAAGAGCTTCTGCGAGCTGCCGGTAGATTATCCCCAGGGCGACAGCCCCGAATCGCGGCTGGTGGAAGTGCTGCTGGACCAGCTGCACACCCTGCCGGAAGTCGCCTTCTCCCTGCCGATGCCGCAGGAGCCGCGGCTGCTGCAGCTGTGCCAGGCGCTGATCGAGCAGCCCACGGACAACCAGACCCTGGGCGACTGGGCGCAGCGCATCGGCACCTCGGAGAAGACCCTGTCGCGCCTGTTCCAGCGCGAGACCGGGATGACCTTCCGCCTCTGGCGCCAGCGCCAGCGCCTGCTCGCCTCCCTCGGTTCGCTGGAGGCCGGCGACAGCGTCACCGCCGCCGCGCTGGACTGCGGGTATGACTCCACCTCGGCGTACATCGCCTCGTTCAAGGGGTTGTTCGGGTTTACGCCGGGGGATCTGTTCCGCCAGCGGTAGATCGTGCCGGTGGATGCCGATCGCGGACGGAGTCCGCTCCTACCCAAGGCCTACCCCCGCGTAGGAGCGGACTCCGTCCGCGATTGGCTGAATCCCGCACCGAAGCCACGCCGGAGCACCTTTTGTAGGAGCGCGCCATGCGCGCAATCGCGGGCATGGCGCGCTCCTACAGGTGACTGTCACTATCGGCGGATTTCCGCTCAACACCCTCCTCCATCGGCGCGCCTTCGCCTGCCCGCGCCCCCATGGAATCGCTGAAACCGTTCTGCCACGCGGCTTTCGCGCCTTGGCACGCTGCCTGCTATCGCCCTCCACACTGCGCCGCCCTCGCGGCGCGCCGGCGTGCCGTTCCGCAGTCCGTACGCCTGACGACAACAACGACAAGAGGAATACCCATGGATAGCGCAAGCGCCGTCTCCGCTTCTGCCGCACCCCGCACGACTTCCCAGCGCATCAAGTCGATCTTCAGTGGCTCGGTCGGCAACCTGGTCGAGTGGTACGACTGGTACGTCTACGCCGCCTTCTCGCTGTATTTCGCCAAGGCGTTCTTCCCCCAGGGCGACATGACCGCCCAACTGCTGAACACCGCCGCGATCTTCGCCGTGGGCTTCCTGATGCGCCCGATTGGTGGCTGGCTGATGGGTATCTATGCCGACCGCAAGGGCCGCAAGGCGGCGCTGCTGGCCTCGGTCCTGCTGATGTGCTTCGGCTCGCTGATCATCGCCCTGACCCCCAGCTATGAAACCATCGGCGTCGGCGCGCCGATCCTGCTGGTGCTCGCGCGCCTGCTTCAGGGCCTGTCGGTGGGCGGCGAATACGGCACCTCCGCCACCTACCTGAGCGAGATGGCCAACAAGGAGCAGCGCGGCTTCTTCTCCAGCTTCCAGTACGTGACCCTGATCTCCGGTCAGCTCATCGCCCTGGCGGTGCTGATCGTGCTGCAGCAGACCCTGACCACCGAGCAGCTGGAAAGCTGGGGTTGGCGTGTGCCGTTCTTCATCGGCGCACTGTGCGCGGTGGTGGCCATGTTCCTGCGTCGCGGCATGGAAGAGACCGAGTCCTTCACCGCGAAGAAGGAAGAGCCCAAGGAAAGCCTGATGCGCTCGCTGATGCGCCATCCCAAGGAAGTGCTGACCGTGGTCGGCCTGACCATGGGCGGTACCCTGGCCTTCTACACCTACACCACCTACATGCAGAAGTACCTGGTGAACACGGTGGGGATGAGCAAGACCGACTCCACCATGATCTCGGCGGCCACCCTGTTCCTGTTCATGCTGCTGCAGCCCATCGTCGGCGCGCTGTCGGACAAGATCGGCCGTCGCCCGATCCTGATCGCCTTCGGCGTGCTGGGCACCGTCTTCACCTACCCGATCCTCAGCACCCTGCACAGCATCGACACCTGGTGGGGCGCGTTCTTCCTGATCATGGCCGCGCTGGTCATCGTCAGCGGCTACACCTCGATCAACGCCGTGGTCAAAGCCGAGCTGTTCCCCACCGAGATCCGCGCCCTGGGCGTGGGCCTGCCTTACGCGCTGACCGTGTCGATCTTCGGCGGCACCGCCGAGTACGTGGCGCTGTGGTTCAAGAGCATCGGCATGGAGAGCGGCTTCTACTGGTACGTCACCGCGTGCATCGCCTGCTCGCTGCTGGTCTACGTGACCATGAAGGACACCCAGAAGCACTCGAAGATCACCACCGACTGATTGGGCTCTTTGCCCAGACCCCGGCGCACACTCTCCGGGGCGTTTTATCCACAAGGCCCGGCTCGATGCCGGGCCTTTTCGTTCCGAGCCCTGTGAAACTCGGTGCTGGCCAGGGCGCTTCGGGTTCGAGTCCGGCCTGGACGGTGACAGCGGAGTATCGGCGTATAACCGCGAACGGTTATACGCCCTACGTTATGCTCGCCATCATCTTCCCCTCCGATACCTGTCCATGAAGCAGATCCCCCTCGGCCCGCTGCAGGCCCGCGAGCTGCGCGGTGCGCACAGCGGCCCCTTCGATCTCGACCTGGCGCCCGGCCGCTGCACGGTACTCAGCGGCCCTTCAGGCATCGGCAAGAGCCTGCTGCTGCGGATGCTCGCCGATCTGGACCCGAACCAGGGCCGGGTCAGCCTCGCCGGGGTCAGCCGCGAGAGCCTGCCGGCCAGCGCCTGGCGGCGCCTGGTCACCTACCTGGCGGCCGAGTCCGGCTGGTGGGAGGACAGCGTCGCCGCGCACTTCACCGACCTCGATGCCGTGCGCCCGTTGCTGCCGCAAGTGAACCTCAATCCGGCGCTGTTGCAGGCCCAGGTGATGCAGTTATCCACCGGCGAGCGCCAGCGCCTGGCGCTGCTCCGCGCGGTGGTGCAGAACCCGCGCTTCCTGCTGCTCGACGAGCCCACGGCGGCGCTCGACCCGGCCAGTCGGGACTGCGTCGAACAACTGCTCGGGCGCCTGCAGGCGCAGGGCATGGGACTGCTGCTGGTCAGCCACGACGTCGAACAGGCGCGACGCCTCGGGGATGTCCGGCTGCTGCTCGACGGCCAGGGCCTGCGTGAGGTGGTGGCATGACACCGATCCAGCTGAGCCTGCCGGAACTGGCCCTTGCGGCCCTGCTGATCGTCGCCGCCGCCGCGCTGTCCTGGGCGCTGCGCCTGGGCCTGCAGCGCACGCTGCTGGTCTCTGCCGTGCGTCTGGTGGTGCAGCTGGTGCTGGTGGGGTTGTTCCTGCGCCAGGTGTTCGCCCTGTCCTCGCCCTGGCTGACCGCCCTGGTGGTAGCGGGCATGCTCGGCGCCGCCACCTTCGAAGTCGGCTCGCGGCAGCGGCGCCGCCTCGCCGGCTTCTGGCACCTGGGAATCGGCGGCGGCACCGTGGGCGTCGCCACCCTCGGCATCGCCCTGTTCGCCCTGGCCAGCAGCCTGCGCCCGCAACCCTGGTATGACCCGCGCCACGCCATCCCGCTGGTGGGCATCATCCTCGGCACGGCGATGAACGCCGGCAGCCTTGCGTTGAACCAGGTATTCGCCAGCGTCACCCGCGAGCGTGCCGCCATCGAGGCGCGCCTGGCGCTGGGCGCCGACCGCTACACGGCCCTCGGTGGCGTACTGCGCCGCGCGCTCTACACCGGATTGATCCCCACGCTGAACCAGATGGCTGCCGCCGGCATCATCACCCTGCCAGGGATCATGACCGGCCAGATCCTCGCCGGCATGGACCCGCTGGACGCCGCGCGCTACCAGATCCTGCTGATGTTCCTGCTGGCCGCCGCCGGCTTCGCCACCGCCCTCGGCGCGGTCTTGCTGTCGGCCTGGCGGCTCACCGACGAGCGTGACCGGCTGCGCCTGGACCGCCTGCGCGAGGAGAAATGAGCGGGTATGCTGGAGCATTGCCAACGCCACCGGAGCGCACCATGAGCACTGCCAAATCCGCCCTGATCATCGGCGCCTCGCGCGGCCTCGGCCTGGGCCTGGTACGCGAGTTGCTCCAGCGTGGCTGGGATGTCGCCGCCACGGTGCGCGACGTTGTCCACCCTGGTGAACTTGCAGACCTGCCGGTGCGCATCGAACCGCTGCTGCTCGACGACATCCACTCCCAGGACCGCCTCGCCGAGGCCCTGTCCGGCTCGCGCTTCGATCTCGTGTTCATCAATGCCGGCATCTACGGCCCGGCGCACCAGTCGACGATCGACGCCAGCCTCGCCGACGTCGGCCAGCTGTTCATGGTCAACGCCGTGGCGCCGCTGCGCCTGGCCGAACGCCTGCTGCCCCACCTCGATGGCGAGCGCGGCGTACTGGCCTTCATGACCTCGGAACTGGGCAGCGTCGCCGGCAACGAGTCCGGCGGCATGGCGCTGTACCGGGCGAGCAAGGCGGCGCTCAACTCGCTGACCCGCAGCTTCGTCGCCGAACTGGGCGAAACCGGCATCACAGTGCTCAACCTGCACCCCGGCTGGGTACGCACCGACATGGGCGGCGACGCCGCGCCGCTGGAAGTGCACACCAGCGTGAAAGGCCTCGCCGACCAGGTCGAAAACCATGCCGGACGCGGCGGCCAGTTCTACTTGGACTACCAGGGGACGACGATCGACTGGTGACGAACCGCACCGGCGGCGTTACCATGCGCCCACGTCTGACCTCCGGGTCAACGCACCTGGATCAGCAGACAGGGTGAACACTGAGCTGGCTTCCCAACCAAAGGAGCCGGCTCGCCTCAGGCGCAGCTCCGCCCAACGAGGAATCACTCATGCCTTCTACCCGTCTCTGGCTGCGCAACCCGCTCGCCGTCTTCACTGCCAACGATCAGGACGCCCGTGGCGGCATCGTCGTGCAGGACGGCCGTATCGTCGAACTGGTCGCTGCCGGCCAACAGCCCAAGGCTCCCTGCGAGCAGACCTTCGACGCCAGCCAGCACGTGCTGACGCCCGGCCTGATCAACACCCACCACCACTTCTACCAGACCCTCACCCGCGCCTGGGCGCCGGTGGTGAACCAGCCGCTGTTCCCCTGGCTGAAGACCCTCTACCCGGTGTGGGCGCGCCTGACCCCCGACCAACTGGCAGTGGCGACCAAGGTGGCCCTGGCCGAGCTGCTGCTCTCGGGCTGCACCACCGCCGCCGACCACCACTACCTGTTCCCCGATGGCCTGGAACAGGCCATCGACGTGCAGGCCGGCGTGGTCTCCGAGCTGGGCATGCGCGCCATGCTGACCCGTGGCTCCATGAGCCTGGGCGAAGCCGACGGCGGCCTGCCGCCGCAGCAGACCGTGCAGAGCGCCGAAGCCATCCTCGAAGACAGCCAGCGCTTGATCCGCGACTACCACCAGCGCGGCGAAGGCGCCCAGGTGCAGATCGCCCTGGCGCCCTGCTCGCCCTTCTCGGTCACCCCGGAAATCATGCGCGCCAGCGCCGAACTGGCCGAGCGCGAGGACGTGCGCCTGCACACCCACCTGGCCGAAACCCTCGACGAGGAAGACTTCTGCCTGCAGCGCTTCGGCCAGCGCACCGTGGATTACCTGGACAGCGTCGGCTGGCTCGGCCCACGTACCTGGCTGGCCCACGGCATCCACTTCAACGACGAGGAAATCCGCCGCCTGGGCGAGGCCGGCACCGGCGTCTGCCATTGCCCCAGCTCGAACATGCGCCTGGCCTCGGGCATCTGCCCGACCGTGGCCCTGGAAGAAGCCGGCGCGCCGGTAGGCATCGGCGTGGACGGCTCGGCCTCCAACGATGCGTCGAACATGATCCTCGAAGCCCGCCAGGCCCTGTACATCCAGCGCCTGCGCTACGGCGCGGAGAAGATCACCCCGGAGCGCGCGCTGGGCTGGGCAACCAAGGGTTC
The DNA here is from genome assembly GCF_009189165.1 of Pseudomonas sp. SCB32. Lineage (NCBI taxonomy): Bacteria > Pseudomonadati > Pseudomonadota > Gammaproteobacteria > Pseudomonadales > Pseudomonadaceae > Pseudomonas > Pseudomonas sp. SCB32. The sequence goes on along the minus strand of NZ_CP045118.1, from coordinate 142,414 downwards.
GGCCAAGCTCATCGGCCGCAGCGACATCGGCGAACTGGCCGTGGGCAAACAAGCGGACCTGGCGCTGTTCAAGCTCGATGAACTGCGCTTTTCCGGCAGCCACGACCCGCTTTCCGCGCTGCTGCTATGCGGCGCCGACAAGGCCGACCGGATCATGATCGGCGGCAGCTGGCGGGTCGTCGACGGCGAAGTCGAAGGCCTCGACCTCAAGCGCCTGATCGCCGACCACACCCAGGCCGCGCGCAAGCTGCTCGGCACCTTGTAAGCCGACAATGGTGAGGCGCGGCGGAACGGCTGGCGGATGGTGCGCCGGCCCTTCCCCCGCGCCTCATTGCCCTCTCAAAATGGACGGCTGCCACCCAGGCTGATGCGCTTGAGGCGGCGCCGCTCGCTGGCCGGGAACGCGTTGCGCGCGTGCAGCGTGGCCTGGTTGTCCCACCAGACGATATCGCCCACTTCCCACTGGTGCGTGTAGCTCAGCTCCGGTCGCTGCAGGTGCTCGCGCAGCCGCTCGATCAGCGCCGCACCCTGCTGCGGGTCGAAGCCGGGGATTTCCACCTCGGTGTGCACGGAGAGGAACAGCACGCGCTTGCCGCTTTCCGGATGGGTGCGCACCAGCGGGTGCTCGGTGCCCTGGATCGGCTCGATGTCCGGCGTGCGATAGCGCACGAAGCCGCCGTTGTAGCCGCCGCTCTTGAGGCGGATGAACGGGTTGTAGTTGATCAGCCGCAGGCCGTCGATTTCCGCGCGGGTCGCTTCGTCCAGCGTCGAATAGGCACGGGCCAGGTTGGTGAACAGGGTCTCGCCGCCCGTCTTCGGCACCTCCAGCGCGAAGAGGAAGGAGCCGGACGACGGCACCGGCGTCCACTGGTGATCGACGTGCGCCGGCAGGGCGAAATTGCCCAGCTCGCCGTCACCGGTGTTGGCCACCTTGACGATGTCCGGCGCCTTGCCGTCGGTGCCGGAGGACAGCACCGGAATGTCCGCTGGCGGCTGGAACACCGCGCCGAACAGGGTGGCGAAGCGCAGGTACTGCTCGTCGTCGAGCTGCTGGTTCTTGAAGATCAGGATGTGGTGCTCGCGGTGGGCCTGCTTGATCGAGAGGATCTGCTCCGGCGTCAGCGGCTCGCGGGCGTCCAGGCCGCGTACTTCGGCGCCCAGCGGGGCGTCGAGGGGGACGATGGCGAAGGGTTCGGGGATGCTTTGCTTGAGGGCGTTGGATTGGGTCATGTCGAGAATCCTGAGTGAGGGCTCTGGGGAAAAGGTCAAACCTTCTTGATCGTCCGGCTGCGCTGCCCGTCGACACCCACCGGCACGTCGCCGGCCAGGGTCACGCGGCGCACGATGCGCGGCTGGCTACCGTAGTCGTCCACGGCGTAGTGCTGGGTCGCGCGGTTGTCCCAGATGGCCACGTCGCCCGGCTGCCAGCGCCAGCGCACGGTGTTCTCCAGTCGGGTGACATGGCTCTGCAGCACCGCGAACAGGTGTGCCGAGTCATGCTGCGTCAGCCCCTTCAGGCGCTTGACGAAGTGCCCCAGCAACAGCGTCTTCTCGCCGCTGACAGGGTGCACGCGCACCACCGGGTGCTCGGTCTCGTAGAGGGTCGAGGTGAATACCTTGCGGTACTCCTCCAGGCGCGCCGGGTCGACGTTCGGGCGGATACCGGCGTAGTCGTACTCGTTGCTGTGCACCGCCCAGAGCGAATCGGCCAGGGCCTTCAGTTCCGCCGACAGGTCGTCATAGGCGGTGGCGGTGTTGGCCCACACGGTGTCGCCTCCGGCCTCCGGGGCCTCGACGTTGCGCAGGATCGAGGCCTTGGGATAGGCCTCGACGAAGGTCACGTCGGTGTGCCAAGAGTTGGCGCGGCGGCCCTGGGCGCCGTCCAGCTCCAGCAGGTAGCGGGTGCCCTCGTACACCGGCACGGTGGGGTGCGCCACCGGCTCGCCGAGTAGCTTGGCGAAGGCTTCCTGGCCGGCGTCGTCGAGCTGGCGCTGGCCACGGAAGAAGATCACCTTGTGCTTCACCAGGGCGGCCTGGATCGCCTCGACGGTAGCGGCGTCGAGATCGCCGGAAAGGGTCACGCCACGGATTTCGGCGCCGATGCGGCCGGCCACCGGATGGATGTCGAGTTCGATGCCCTGTTGAGGAATGGCTTGTGCTGCGTTGCTCATGTCGATGTCCTCTTGCTGTGGCAATAGACCGCGCCGCAGGCGCGGGAGTGAGATCAGAAGTCGTAACGAACCGAGGCCCCCAGCGTGCGCGGCTGCCCCACCGAGGCGGTGTAGGAGCCGTTGATGCTGGCGAAGGCGGCCAGGTAGTAGTCCTTGTCGAAGGCGTTCTTCAGCCAGATGGAGGCGTCCAGCTGGCCGTCGCCGACGTCCTTGCGCAGGCCGGCGGAGAGGTTCACCAGGCCGTAGCCGTCGATCTTCGAGAGGTCGGAGTTGTCCAGCGTGCCCTCGGCCTCGGAGCGGTACGCGTAGCTGCCGGTCACATAGGGACGGATGCCGTCGTCGAGGTTCCAGGCGTACTCGCCGTTGAGGTTGGCGATCCACTTCGAGGCGCCCACCACGTTCTCCCCGGTGAGGTCGCAGGTGGCCGGCGCGCCGGGCTTGGTGGAGATCTCCGCCGGGCACGGGGCGTCCTTGAACGAAAGGTAGGTGACGTCGTTGTAGGAGCCGTTGAAGTTCAGCGTCAGGCCGCGCAGCGGCAGCGCCGTGGCTTCGAACTCCAGGCCGCGCGAGCGCACGCTGCCGGCGTTGGAGAGCACCGAGACCAGCTGGGTCGAGCCCGGCGGCTGGTACAGGGTGGTCGCCTGGTAGCCGTGGATGCCGGTCCAGAAGATATTGGTGTTGAGCTGCAGGCGGTTGTCGAACAGGGTCGACTTGATCCCCAGTTCGGCGTCATTGGCGCGCTCCGGGCCGACCAGCAGCGAGTCCGCGCCCGCCGTCGGCGCACTGGCCACCGCCAGGTTCACCCCGCCGGACTTCTCGCCATGGGACAGCGAGGCGTAGCCCAGCAGGTCGTTGTTGAACTGGTAGCTCAGGCCGAGCAACGCCGAAGGCGCGAAACTGTACAGGCTGAGGTCGCCCGAATCGTAGGCGCCCAGCTGGTTGCGCCGCACCACCGCGCCAGCGCCAGCCACCGGCGCGCCGCCCACGGGGTCGAAGCGATGCACATTGGCGGCCTTTTCCTCGTAGGTGCCGCGCAGGCCGGCGGTGAAGTCCAGCTTGTCGGTGAGGTGCCAGGTGCCCTGGGAGAACAACGCGAAGCTGTCAGTCTCGATCTTGCCGTTGACCGTGGAATAGGTGTTGTTCAGCGCGTTGAGGTTGCTGCCCAGCAGGTAGCGGTCGGCCAGCGGGCCGTAATCGGTGAAGGTCTTGTTGCCCAGGTTCTGGTTGAACGCGTAGGCGCCCAGCACATAGTCGAAGGCACCGCCGGTGGGCGAGGCCAGGCGGATCTCCTGGGAGAACTGGCGGTCGTGGACTTCCACACCGGTGTTGTTGATCGCCGAGACGTTGAGCTGCTCGTCGTTGGCCGGGGTGAAGTGCCAGTAGCGGTAGGCGCTGATGGAGGTCAGCTTGAAGCCGCCATTGAGGTTCCAGTTGGCCTCCACCGAGCTGCCGCCCTGGTGCACGCTGACATTCTGCCGGGCGTTGATGTTGACCTTCTTGCGGTCCGGGTCGCGGATGGGCGAGGCGCCCACGGCGGCGGCGCGCTGCCAGAAGCGGTCGGCGGCGCCGTACACCACCATGCTGCCGTTGCTGGAATCCTCCTCGTTGTAGTCGTTGATCCAGCGCAGGTCGAAATCGTCGTTGGGCTTGAACAGCAGCTGCCCGCGGATGCCCTGGCGCGCGCCGCCGTTGAGGTAGTTGTCGTCATGGATGTTCTTGATGTAGCCGTCGTCGCGGGTGCGGTAGGCCGACACGCGCCCGGCCAGGGTCTCGGTCAGCGCGCCGGAGACGGTGCCCTTGCCCTGGAAGTAGCCATCCTGGCCGCCGGAGACCTCGACGCTGCGCTCGGGGGTGAAGGTCGGCGCGCGGGTGCTGATGTTCAGCACGCCGGCGGTGGTGTTCTTGCCGAACAGCGTGCCCTGCGGGCCGCGCAGCAGTTCCAGCTGCTCGATATCCAGCAGGTCAAACACCGCCATGCCGGGGCGGCCGAGGTAGACGTTGTCCAGGTAGACCCCGGCGCTGCCTTCCAGGCCGTCGCTGGCCGGGTTGTTGCCGATGCCGCGCACCGCGATGCTCGACTGGCGCGGTTGAATGAAGGCGACGTTGATACTCGGCAGCGCCTGCTGCAGGTCCTGCAGCTTGTAGATGCGCTGGCTTTCCAGGGTCTCGCCGCCGAGCACGGTGATCGGCGTCGGCACCTTCTGCGAGTCCTCCTCGCGACGGCGGGCGGTGACGGTGACCTTGCCCAGGGTGGCATCGGCCTTGGCGGGTTCTGCCTTGGTAGCCGTGGCCTTGGTGGATGTGGTGGCAGGCGTCGCGGCTGTGGTCGTGTCCTCGTCCTGCTCCTCGGCAAGGACCGGCAGCGCGCCGCCGAGGGCCAGCAGCAGGATGACGGCGTAGTCCGGCGCACGCAGCCGGCGCGGGGCGAGGGAGGGGAAGTGCTGTCTCGAACTCATGGGTGATTCCTTGGGCGACCGCGAAAGTGCGCGGGCAAAAGGGGGCCGCACCGCTCAAGGCGGCGAACGGCAGATCAGTGATTCGGGATGGCGCCGCATCAGCGCGGCGGGGCGGTCAGCGACAGCGCGGACGGCCGCAGGAACGGCACATTCGGTAGGGCGGGCGGCTCAAGGCATGCATCGGGCGGCTCCTGGTCTCGTGCATATTCTTATGTCTTAAAAGAATAGATTTAAGTTTTATTCTTCATTGACGGAATAAGAGCTTGCATTTAAAACCAGCGCATCACCCACGGCAAATGCCTTTGCCCACTATTTTCAATGCCGGAAATGCATCATGGATCTGCGCCAACTGCGGTACTTCATCGCCCTCAACGAACACCGAAGTTTCGTCCGTGCCGCCGACGCCATGGGCATCACCCAGCCGGCCTTCAGCCGCAGCATCCAGGGCCTGGAACAGGAACTGGGCTGCCGCCTGGTGGACCGCGCCAGCAAGGATCTGCGCCCCACCCCCGAGGGCCAGGTGGTGCTGCAGCACGCGCTGAGCCTGGTGCAGGGCGCGACCAACCTGAGCCACGCCATCGCCCAGCTGAACAAGCTGGATTCCGGCGAGCTGCGCTTCGGCTGCGGCCCGGCGCCGGCGCAGAAACTGGTGTCGGACGCGGTGGCGAAGTTCGTCCGGCGCTACCCGCGCATCCACATCCAGTTCGGGGTGGACAACTGGGAGCGCCTGGCGCGCAACCTGAGCCGCGAGGAGATCGAATTCTTCGTCGCCGACATCCGCCACTTCGAAGCCGACCCGAACTTCCAGACCCGCCCACTGAAGCCGCGCAACGGCCTGTTCTTCTGCCGCCAGGGGCACCCGCTGCTGGCCAAGGACAGCCTCTCCACCAACGACATGTTCGCCTACCCGCTGGCCGCCACCCTGATCCCGCCCAGCGCGCGGAAGATGCTGGCGAATCTCAGCGGCAAGATCGACGTCACCGCCAACATCCAGTGCGAGGACATGACCTCGCTGGTGCGCATCGTCAGCCAGACCGAGGCCATCGGCATCGCCGTCGAGGAAGCGGTGAGCGAGCCCATGGCCCGTGGTGAACTGGAGCGCCTGTACTTCCGCAACCTGCCGCCCAACGTCGACATCCTCCAGGCCCGCTGCGGCATCGTCACCCGCACCGGCGACCGCCTCTCGGCGGCCGCGCGGGCAATGATCGAGCTGCTGGTGGAGCTGGATGGCGAGGCGGCGTGAACGACGCTAGAGCCCGTCGGTGACCAGGCGGGGCATGTCGTCCCAGCGCAGCCAGAGGTCACCTTGCCATTGCAGCAGCATCAGCCGCCGCGCCTGCCAGTCGAGCAGCACCCGACGCGGCTCGTCGGACTCCGGTGCCTGCTCGTCGCGCAACGTGGGGATGACCTCCTGCGCCAGCCAGCGGTCCAGCGCTTCCAGCTCCGGATGGCCGAAGCGGAGCAGCGCCTTGTAGACGGCGGCTTCGCTGAGCATCACGACGTCCTCCTCGTTGCCGGTCTCGTAGGCGAGGCGGACGGTCCGGACTTCGTGGGGGTAAAAGCGGTGCTGGATGCTGTGGGGGAAGCGGTACGCCAGCAGCCGGGCGATGTCGCGGGCGGCGAACCAGGGTTGGTTGTCGATCATGACGCCGCGTAGCGGGCGGTTGCGGCGGGTGAAGAAGATCGGGATGTAAACGTCGTTCATGGATGGAGCTCCTACTAATCGATAAGAGCTGCCACCTGCGTCGCCAAACGAAGGAGGCAGACCGCGCGGGGTTGGCGAACCGGTAGTAGGACCCGGCAGACCGGGAGGTCTCCCCGCGCGATCTGCCGTAGAGCATTGCAGATTTCTGCAATCGTGCGGGGGCCTGCAAAGAACGTACGCCGTTCTCGCATGCACCTATTGGCGCCATCGCGCCTACTAACACAGAGTCGCCAAACCCTGATCACGGGAGTGACCGTGACCGACGCAGGATAGGAACGCGGACGAACCGGGAAAAGCCGGCCGATTCCGGGAGACCTGTAGGAGCAAGCTTGCTCGCGAACCGCACGCTGCCAATCTTCCGATGCAACCTTCGAGACTGATCGCGGGCATGGCCCGCTCCTACAAAAGACGCATCGAGCTCAACCCGTAGGAGCGGGCCACGCCCGCGATGCTCTTGCTCCCTGTAGGGCGAATAACGCGAAGCGTTATCCGCCGTCGTACTCGGTGCCCGTGCGCCGCTTCAACCTATGTGGATGTATTGGGCTTTGCCCCTAGGGCGAGTCACTCGATAGTGAGATCGGCAAAATTCAGAACCTGGGTTCGCTGCTAGACTCTGCAACACACTCAACGAGCCAAGTCGACTTTTCTTCTCACCCCAGATCACGCTCTCAGTACGACATTAAATCCAAACAAGGAATTGCACATGAGCAAGGAACGCCGAGGTAATTTCGCCAAGAGAGTTAATTCATTCTTCTTTCCCGACGACAACCGACAGTACAAGGCCGCACTGTGTACAGCCTTGTTTGCATCAGTCATTTCAGTCTCATCATTCTCTAACGCGGCGCAGATTGTAGACCCAAGTGAACCCCAGCAGGATGGACGTAATAGGGCTGACCCCGACGCCATTTACACCAACTGCACCGATAGAAAATTTGAAGTGGCTATGGAAAAAATTGAAGGCAGCGAAAAGTCTGGAGTCCATAGATTTCCGGTGACCGATAGCGGCGGGCAGGAAGTTGTAAAATGCAAGCTCGGCAACCACCTTATTCAATCAAATCTTGAAAATAGCGGCTCTGGAGGCCAGGGAACTTGCGGCGCTGTAAATTACATTACCGCATTAGTATCCATTGACACCAAGCGAGTATTTTTCTCTCCGTTTGTAAATTCTTGCACCCGGGGAGGGGGCTTGTCTGGACTCAGGATAGAGGCGTACTCAGACCAACTCCGTTACATAACCGTATGCGGCTACTGGGATACAACCGAGCATGTGGGGAGTGATCAGATTGATGCCAAGACATACAACTGCACACAGTACGATCTCAAAGATGTCATTCAAAAGAACCACCCACTCGGGACAGGCCCAAACTACATAACTCCTGACTAATGGCGGTACATACACTCGGCCTCCTGACGGGACTCTGCGCGCGCCGGAGACTCTGGCTGCTTCATGCTGAATGGCTCTTCGTAGGATGGCGTAGAGCGAAGCGAAACCCATCACGGCGGATAACGCTGCGCGTTATTCGCCCTACGAAGAGCTAGAGCATCGCGGACGGAGTCCGCTCCTACGGGAGACAGCACAACGCTCTGGCTTTGGCTCTTGTCCATGCTCTTGATGTCTTCCAGAGAAATATCCGCACGCACCGGCGCGCCCCTTCAGGAGGCCGAGTGGAATCGGAGTTTCAGGGGTTGAGCGACATGGATGTCGCGAGAGCGTCGTTGGGCCATGGATGGCCCGTCGACGCGTGCCCCTGAAACTTCGATGGAGCGAGGGAAACGGAGCGAAGCGTAGTAACAGCCGAAGGCTGGCCCGAAGGGTGAGCGAAGCGAATCAGTCCGGCGAAGCCGGACCCGGATGCAGGGGCAAGACCTTTGGTTACTTTGCGTGGGGCGGCCATCCGTCGTTTGGCAAAGTGACTCGCCCGAGGGGGCGAAACAAAATCTCTCAGCACACGCCGAAGCGGCGCAGGAACACCCAGACCCAGGCGGATAACGCTGCGCGTTATTCGCCCTACGGGTGTTCATCCTGCGATGCGAGGGCAATGGCGAGCCTTCGCGGACAAGGGCTAGGCGCCCCCGTCTCTCCTACGAAAAGCGGGTTCCAGAGAAACCTCCGTGCACTCCGGCGCGCCCCTTCAGGAGGCCGAGTGGAATCGGAGTTTCAGGGGTTGAGCGGCATGGATGCCGCGAGAGCGTCGTTGGGCCATGGATGGCCCGTCGACGCGTGCCCCTGAAACTTCGATGGAGCGAGGGAAACGGAGCGAAGCGAAGTAACAGCCGAAGGCTGGCCCGTAGGGTGAGCGAAGCGAATCAGTCCCGCGAAGCGGGACCCGGATGATGGGGCAAGACCTTTGCCTCCTTTGGGTCGTTTGCAAAAGGAGGTCGCCCGAGGGGGCGAAACAAAATCTCTCAGCACACACCGAAGCGGCGCAGGAATACCCAGACCCAGAAACGATGGGTTTCGCTTCGCTCTACCCATCCTACTGAGATGCAGGTGCTCATCGGGTGCCTCGATGTCTAAACCCTCACTGAACCACCGCCACCGGCTGCCCAGCAATCTGCTTACCCGCCGCCTCCTGCAACTCCGGCTTCGCCCAATCCGCCGCCTTGAACTCCCGTCGAATCAACCCATAACTCTTCGCCGCCTGAATGGAAGCATCCAGCTTCGCCAGGAACCCCGCATCCAGCTTCGGCGACAACACCTCCGCCAGCCCACGATCCTGATACTCGCTACGGAAGATCACCGCCGGATAATTGGCCTGCTTCGACACCAGCTCGATGTACGCATCGCGATTGGCCTCGGCGCTGGCCCACTGTACCGCCTGCAACTGCACCTTCAGCAACCGCTCGGTGAGATCGGGATGGGCATCGACGAACGCGCCATTGCCCACCAGCCCCGCCTGCAGGGTGCCGGCGCCGCCGAGGTCGTGGGTGCTCAATACGATATCCGCCAGGCCCTTCTCGCGCAGGGCGAACAGCCCGGCCAGGCCCCAGGTGGCGTCGATCTGCTTCGCCGCCAGGGCCGCCAGCGCGGCGCTGAAGTCGAGGTTGATCACTTTCAGGTCCTTCTCGGACAGCCCGGCGCTGGCCAGGGCGTTGTCGAACGACAACTGGCTCGCAGTGCCGCGGAAGAGGCCCACGCGCTTGCCCTTGAGATCGGCCAGGGACTTGATGCCCGAGCCCGGCTGCACGCCGAGGTAGTGGTTGACACCGCGCGCGGTGGCGGCCAGCAGGCGGGTGTCCAGCCCGCTGGACTTGCCGATGATCGCCGCGAGGTCGCCCAGGTAGGCGAAGTCCACCTGGTCGTTGGCGAGGGCTTCGTTGATCACCGGGCCGGCGCCCTTGAAGAAGGTCCACTTGATCTGGATGCCGTCGGCGGCGAATTCCTTTTCCAGCAGCTGGCGGGTGGTGAGCACGTCGACGATGCCGCCGCCGGAGGGCTTCGGGCCGGCGCTGACGTCAGGCACGGCAATGCGGATTTCCTTCACCGGCGCGGCCTGGGTGAAGGTCGGATAGGCGCCGAGCAGCCCGGCCAGGACCGGCGCGGCGAAGAGGGACAGCAACTGTTGGGTAAGGGCCTTCATGGCGCCTGCCTCCTGCAATGGATGAATGCTTGGGAGGCACTAAAGGCAGTTCCTGGTCTGCAAACAAAATAATAAAAACTTATTTTTTAGTAACTGAAAGACCTAAATCAGACGCGCTCGGGCCCCGCGAGGGAATGCCCGAACGGCATAAAAAATATTCCTCGAATGCATTGGCCGAGGCGGAGGGGCTTCCCTTAAATGGCCTTTCTTAGCTCATAAATGCATTGATTGGATTTTTCATATTCCAATGAAGAATATTATCAAGCCTTCCGGCCTTGCCCTCCCCGCCCCCCGTCCGGCGCTCGCTTCACCGCGCCTGCCATGGGTTTCAGCTTCCCGCGCACTGCCCTGGCTGGTGCCGTCCGCCCTGGCATTGTTGTGGTGGGTCGCCAGCCACCGGCACTGGATGTCGGCGCAGATCCTGCCGACCCCGGAGCTAGTGTTGCAGGCCGCCCGCGAGCTGCTCGGCGGCGAGCTGTGGCTGCAACTGGGGGTCAGCCTGAAGCGCCTGGCCTGGGGCCTGCTCGCCGGTATCGCCAGCGGGCTCGCCCTGGGCGCCTGGCTGGGTTTCAGCCGGCGTGCCGAGCGGCTGATCCTGCCGACCTTCGGCGCGCTGGCGCAGGTCCCGACCCTGGCCTGGATTCCGCTGTTCATGCTGTTCTTCGGCATCGGCGAGCTGCTCAAGCTGGTGGTGCTGATCAAGGCTGTGATCGTCCCGGTCACCCTGCACACCCTGGTCGGTGTGCGCGATGCCCAACCGCGCCTGCGCGAGGCCGCCGCGGTGCTGCGCCTGCCGCGTCACCTGCTGGTGTGGCGGCTGATCCTGCCGGCGGCGCTGCCGGCCTTTCTCACCGGCGTGCGGCTGGCCCTGGCGCAGGGCTGGACCTCGCTGCTGGCCGTGGAACTGCTGGCCTCCAGCGAAGGCATCGGCTACCTGATGGTGCAGGCGCGCCAGCTGTTCATGCTCGACAGCGTGTTCGTCTGCATCCTGGTGGTCGGCCTGGTGGGCGCGGCGATGGACCGTGGCATCCAGGCACTGGACCGACGCCTGCTGCACTGGCCGCAACAAGCCGCCGGGGAGCTGCGCCGCAGCGCGCGCGGCCACGGCTGGCAGCGCCTGCAACCCTGCCTGCTGCCATTGGCGCTGCTCGCCCTGTGGCAGGCCGCCAGTGCCTTCACCTGGGTCGATCCGGCGATCCTCGCCAGCCCTGCCTCGGTGGCCGTCGCCCTCTGGCAAGGACTGCTCGACGGCAGCCTGCCCGGCGCGCTGCTGGCCAGCCTGAAGCGCACCCTCGGCGGCCTGCTACTGGGTGGCGCGCTGGGCTTCGCCCTCGGCCTCGCGCTCGGTTTGCTGCGCCCCGCCGAGCGCCTGCTCGGCCCGAGCTTCGCCGCGCTGCGCCAGGTGGCGATCTTCGCCTGGGTGCCATTGCTCACCGCCTGGTTCGGTCTGGGCGAGACGGCCAAGGTGGTGTTCGTCGGCCTCGCCGCCTTCTTCCCGCTGCTGCTGGCCACCCAGCGCGGCGTCACCAGTCTGCCGCCGCAGTTGAGCGAAGCGGCCCTCGCCCTGCGCCTGTCGCCGTGGCAGCGCCTGCGCCGGCTGGTGCTGCCGGGCGCCGCGCCCTCGGTGTTCGCCGGCATCCGCCTGGCGCTGATCTACGCCTGGCTGGGCACCATCGGCGCCGAGTACTTCATGCCGTCGAACGGCGGCATCGGCAGCCTGATGATCGGCGCCCAGCAGCTGTTCCGCATGGACATGGTCGGCGCCGGCATGTTGCTGGTCGGCCTCACCGGCGCGCTGCTGGCCGCCCTCGGACAACGCATCGAAGCGCGCGCGACGCGCTGGAGACACGCATGAACGCCCTGACTTCCCCGGCGCTGGTGAGCTTTCGCCAAGTCGCCAAGCGCTTCCCCGTGGACGGCCGCGAGCTGCAGGCCATCGAACGTTTCGACCTGGAAATCGCCGACGGCGAGTTCATTGCCATCGTCGGCGCCAGCGGCTGCGGCAAGTCCACCCTGCTGCGCCTGCTGGTGGGCCTGGACCGCGAGTTCCAGGGCGAGATCCGCATCGATGGCGCGCCCATCGACGGCATTGGCGGCGAGCGCGGCATCGTGTTCCAGGAGCACCGCCTGTTCCCCTGGTTGACGGTGGCGCAGAACGTCGAGCTCGGCCTGGTCAACGAACCGCTGAGCGCCACCGGCAAGGCCAGCAAGGTCACCGACTACCTGCAACTGGTGGGCCTGAAAGGCTTCGAGCGCGCCTACCCGCACCAGCTCTCCGGCGGCATGGCGCAGCGCGTGGCGATCGCCCGTGGGCTGGTGGCCAGCCCGCGCATCCTGCTGCTGGACGAACCCTTCGGCGCACTGGATGCGCTGACCCGCCAGCAGTTGCAGGAGGAGCTGCTGCGCATCCGCCAGCGCGAACGCATCACCACGGTGCTGGTCACCCACGACGTGGAGGAGGCGCTGTTCCTCGCCGACCGCGTGGTGGTGATGGCCCCGCGCCCAGGGCGGATCAAGCGCATCGTCGAGGTGCCGCTGGCGCATCCACGCGAGCGCGGTGGCTTCGACTTTCTGCGCCAGCGCGAGGCGCTGCTGCACGAGCTGACCGGTGACGGCGATTACGTCGCGCCGCAGCCCAGACGGGTGGAAGACCTGCCGTTCGAGTTCATTGCCTGTTAGCTGGGCCCCCGCGTTCGCGGGGGTGACGCCCAACTTGGAGCTGACGCAGCGGCTCCCGTCTTTCCCGCGAACGCGGGAACCCAGAAAAAGGCCCCCAGGCCACCACCTACCGAGTCCGACCATGAGCAAACGCCCCAACTTCCTCGTCATCGTCGCCGACGACCTCGGCTTCTCCGACCTCGGCGCCTTCGGCGGCGAGATTTCCACCCCGCACCTCGACGCCCTGGCCCTCGACGGCCTGCGCCTGACCGACTTCCACACCGCGCCGACCTGCTCGCCGACCCGCTCGATGCTACTCAGCGGCACCGACCACCACATCGCCGGCATCGGCACCATGGCCGAGGCGCTGACCCCGGAGCTGGAGGGCAAGCCCGGCTACGAGGGCTACCTCAACGACCGCGTGGTGGCCCTGCCCGAGCTGCTGCGCGAAGCCGGCTACCAGACGCTGATGGCCGGCAAGTGGCACCTGGGCCTGAAGCTGGAACAGGCGCCCCACGCGCGCGGTTTCGAGCGTTCCTTCTCGCTGCTGCCGGGTGCGGCCAACCACTACGGATTCGAACCGCCCTACGACGAGACCACGCCGCGCATCCTCAAGGGCACCCCGGCGCTGTACGTCGAGGACGACCGCTTCATCGAGGAGCTGCCGGCGGACTTCTATTCCTCCGACGCCTTCGGCGACAAGCTGATCCAGTACCTGAAGGAACGCGACCAGAGCCGGCCGTTCTTCGCCTACCTGCCCTTCTCCGCACCGCACTGGCCGCTGCAGGCACCCAAGGAGGTGGTCGACAAGTACCGGGGCCGCTACGACGCCGGCCCCGAGGCTCTGCGCCTGGAACGCCTGGAGCGGCTCAAGCAGCTGGGCCTGATCGACGCCGACGTGAAGGCGCATCCGGTGCTGGCGATCAGCAAGGAATGGGTGCGTCTCACCGACGAGGAGAAGGCGAAATCCGCGCGGGCCATGGAGGTCTACGCGGCGATGGTCGAGCGTCTGGACTGGAACGTCGGCCGCGTCGTCGAGTACCTGCGCCAGCAGGGCGAGCTGGACAACACCTTCGTCCTGTTCATGTCCGACAACGGCGCCGAGGGCGCGCTGCTGGAAGCCTTCCCGCGCTTCGGCCCGGACCTCTTGAGCTTCCTCGACCAGCACTACGACAACAGCCTGGAGAACATCGGCCGCGCCAACTCCTACATCTGGTACGGCCCGCGCTGGGCCCAGGCGGCCACCGCGCCGTCGCGGCTGTACAAGGCCTTCACCACCGAGGGCGGCATCCGCGTGCCGGCGCTGGTGCGCTACCCGCAGCTCAAGCGCCAGGGCGAGATCAGCCATGGCTTCTCCACGGTGATGGACATCACCCCGACCGTTCTCGACCTCGCCGGCGTGCGCCACCCCGGCAAGCGCTGGCGTGGCCGCGAGGTGGCCGAGGTGCGCGGCAAGTCCTGGCTGGGCTGGCTGTCCGGCGAGACGGAGCAGGCCCACGACGAGAAGACCGTCACCGGCTGGGAGCTGTTCGGCATGCGCGCCATCCGCCAGGGCGACTGGAAGGCCGTGTACCTGCCGGTGCCAGTCGGGCCGGCCACCTGGCAGCTGTACGACCTCGCCAGCGATCCCGGCGAGACCCAGGACCTGGCCAAACAGCAACCGCAGAAACTGGAAGCGCTGATCGAGCACTACAAGCAGTACGTCAACGAAACCGGGGTGCAGGACGCGCCGCCGCCCTTCCTGCTTCGCTGAGCCACGACGGGCAAAAGGGGCTGGCCGGCAATGCCAGTCCCGACCCGCTTTGCCACCCTGCAGAACACCTGCAGCCCCTATCAGACGGGGCTTTCGGACTACCGTCTGTCGCCAAATGCAAAGCATGACCAGCGGTCGCCCAGGCAAAAATCCATCTAGATCAAGGCCCGCCGCGTTTCGCCGACAAACTAGCGTCAATTTGACATCATCCAACGGCACTCTAGCTTTAAGAAGCCAGGCCGACGCACTGCTTATGACCTACCCCAGCAGCCGCGCGGCCTACCCTCCTGGCGCTCGGCAACGGAGTGCAGCATGCGCGATACCCGAATCGATTCGCCTGTTGATCAGGCCGACGGCCAAGTGTGGCCGAAACGTCTGGTTCTCCAGTCGCTGCCCTGGGTGGCAGTGGCAGGACTTTACTGGGCAGGGGTGCCGATCTGGGTCCTGCTGCCACTGGGCGGACTCGCCAGCCTGGCGCTGAGTCCCCTGCTGGCCGGCCCCGCGCAACCGCAGACCACGGCGCAGCAGGTGCGTCTGGACAGCGAACAGCTACCGAAATGGCGCCCGCTGCAGGACGCCATCGATACCCATCTCGCCAGCCTCAACGGCCACACCCACCAGGTCGACGGCATCCTGCACCACGCCATCGGCCAGCTCACCGACAGCTTCCACGGCCTGGCCGAGCGCATCGACACCCAGCGCGGCCTGTCCCACTCGCTGATCGAGCGCTACGACGGGCGCGGCCACCTCGACGACGACATCGACTTCCAGCGCTTCATCCACGCCACCCAGGAAACCCTCGGGCTGTTCGTCGAGGCGACCCTGGAAACCAGCCGCACTTCGCAACAGCTGGTGGAGCGCATGGACCGCGTCACGCACAAGATCGGCGAAATCCTGCAATCCACCCAGGACATGGACGCCATCGCCAAGCAGACCAACCTGCTGGCCCTCAACGCCGCCATCGAGGCCGCCCGCGCCGGCGAAAGCGGCCGCGGTTTCGCCGTGGTGGCCGATGAAGTACGCGCGCTGTCCACCCGCTCCACGCACTTCTCACAGGCCATCCGCGAACACGTCGATGTGGTCTACCAGGAGATCAAGGATGCCGAAGGCGCCATCGCCCAGCTGGCCGACAAGGACATGTCCTTCGCCCTGGACTCGCGCAAGAAGATCCAGACCATGCTCGACGACCTGGACGCGATGAACCAGCACACCGTCAAGGTGGTGCAGGAGCTGGACCGGATTTCCCTGGAAGTGGGCGACGGCGTCAACGCGGCGGTAACCGCGCTGCAATTCCAGGACATGAGCAGCCAGCTGCTGGGGCAGATCGGCAAGCACGGCGCGCGACTCGCCGCGCTGGCGGTCGGCCTCGGCGCGCTGGATAGCCGCGAGCCCCAGGAGTGGGGCGAGCGCCTGCGTGCGGAAGTCGCCGAACTCGGCCGCCCGCTGAGCAACCCGGTGGCACAGACCAGCCTCAGTGCTGGGGAAGTAGAGCTGTTCTGAACGCACCACCCGACGGTGCGCGGGAGGCAGTGAACATGTTGCAGTCGATCATCGAGTACCTCGCGAACATCGCCCTGGTTGGCTGAGGCCAACCCACATCCCCGAATGCCAGACCCTTGGATCAAGGAGCAGTCACGCAATGGGAAAACAGATACTGATCGTCGACGACTCGGCGTCGATCCGGCAGATGCTGAGCTTCACGCTCAAGTCCGCCGGCTATGAAGTGGACGAAGCCGTCGACGGCAAGGACGGCCTGGGCAAGGCTCAGCGCAAGACCTACAACCTGGTGTTCACCGACCAGAACATGCCGAACATGGACGGCCTGTCGCTGATCCGCAGCCTGCGCGACATGGCCGGCTACCGCAGCACGCCGATCCTCATGCTGACCACCGAATCCAGCGACGCCATGAAGCAGCAGGGCAAGAGCGCTGGCGCCACTGGCTGGCTGGTCAAGCCGTTCGACCCGCCCAAGCTCCTTGAAGTGACCCGCAAGGTCCTGCCGTAGGGGAACCCCAGATGGCTACCGGCATGGAGCAATTCCTCCAGGTGTTCTTCGAGGAAACCGACGAACACCTGGCCACCCTCGAACTCCTGCTGATCGGGCTCGACCTCGATCAGCCGGACGCCGAGGCACTCAACGGCATCTTCCGCGCGGCCCACTCGATCAAGGGTTCCAGCGGCATGTTCGGCTTCGACGACCTGACCGCCGTCACCCACGAACTGGAAACCCTGCTCGACCGCATCCGCTGCGGGCAGACCGCCCTGCGCGCGGAGATGATCGGGGTGTTCCTCGAAGCCCGCGACGTATTGCAGCGCCTGCTCGACGCCCACCGCGACCAGTGCCCGGACCCAAGCGTGCCGGTACCGGCCACGGTGGAGCGCCTGCGCGCCTGGCTGGCGGAGCCGACGACCAGCACGGCGGCAGATGACGGTTCTGGCTTCTTCGACGAGGCGCCTGGCACTCCCGAGGCGGCCAGCGACGACGATGCCTTCGGCTTCTTCGATGATGCGCCAGGCACGCCCTTGGCCGAGTCCGCGCCGGCCAGCGAGGACTTTGGTTTCTTCGACGATGCTCCGGGCGCCCCAACAGCCACCAGCGAAGCCCCCGCCGCGTCCGTTCCAACTCCGGCGCCGATTCCGGCCAAGCCCGTGGCAGCACAGCGCGCGGACAACCGCAGCGAAGGCGAGTCCAGCTCGATCCGGGTCAGCGTCGAGAAGATCGACAGCCTGATCAACCTGGTCGGCGAGCTGGTGATCACCCAGGCCATGCTCAGCCAGCTCAGCGAGGTTCTCGACCCCACGCACTACGAGCGCCTGCAGCAAGCCCTGGCGCAGCTGGAACACAACACCCGCGACCTGCAGGAATCGGTGATGTCGATCCGCATGTTGCCGATCAGCTTCATCTTCAGCCGCTTCCCGCGCCTGGTGCACGACACCTCGGCACGCCTGGGCAAGCAGGTCGAGCTGATCCTCCAGGGCGAGCACACCGAGCTGGACAAGAGCGTCATCGAAAAGCTCAGCGACCCGCTCACCCATATCGTCCGCAACAGCATCGACCACGGCATCGAGACACCCGCCGAACGCCTGGCCGCCGGCAAGCCGGCCCAGGGCTCGGTGAAGCTCGCCGCCAGCCACCAGGGCGGCAGCGTGGTGGTGGAAATCTCCGATGACGGGCGCGGCCTGTCCCGCGAGCGCATCCTCGCCAAGGCCAGCGAAAAGGGCATGGCGGTGCACGATTCGATGAGCGACGCCGAGGTCTGGCAGCTGATCTTCATGCCCGGTTTTTCCACCGCCGAGACGGTCACCGAGCTCTCCGGGCGCGGCGTCGGCATGGACGTGGTGCGGCGCAACATCCAGGCCATGGGCGGACGCATCGAGATCGACTCGGCGCCCGGCATGGGCACCCGCCTGTGCATCCGCCTGCCACTGACCCTGGCCATCCTCGACGGCCTGATCGTCGCGGTGGAGAAGGTCAACTACGTGATCCCGCTGACCTACATCATCGAGTCGCTGCAGGCCCGCGCCGACGACGTGCGCGGCATGGCCGGCGACGAGGCGGCGGTGATCCGCGTGCGCGGCGAGTACCTGCCGCTGTTCTCCCTGCACGAGCTGCTGCACATCGACGCCACGCCCCTGCCGCCGGAGCAGGCGATCGTGGTGATCCTCGAATCCGAGGGCAAGAGCTTCGCCCTGCAGGTGGACGAACTGGTCGGCCAGCAGCAGGTGGTGATCAAGAGCCTGGAACAGAACTTCCGCCGGATCGACGGGATCGCCGGCGCCACCATCATGGGCGACGGCAGCGTCGCCCTGATCCTCGATGTCGATGCCCTGCCGCGCCTGGCGGCACAAGGAGAATCCACCCATGAGCGCAGCTGAATCCAGTGCGGCGAGCAGCCCGGTGCAGGAATACCTGACCTTCACCCTGGGCCGCGAGGAGTACGCCATCGACATCCTGCGCGTGCAGGAGATCCGCGGCTACGACCAGGTCACCGCGATCGCCAACGCCCCCGCCTTCATCAAGGGCGTGATCAACCTGCGCGGCGCCATCGTTCCCATCGTCGACCTGCGCATCAAGTTCAACCTGGCCGACATCAGCTACGACCAGTTCACCGTGGTGATCATCCTCAACGTCGGCCGGCGCATCGTCGGCGCGGTGGTGGACTCGGTCTCCGACGTGATCGCCCTGTCCGGCGATGAGGTCAAGCCGCCGCCGGAGTTCGCCGCCAGCTTCGATACGCAATACCTGCTCGGCCTGGCCACCGCGGGCGAGCGGATGCTGATCCTGGTGGACATCGAAAAACTCATGACCAGCCGGGAAATGGCCCTGGTCGATGAAGCCGCCGCCTGATTGCCACACGACAAAAAAAGATTGAGCCGAGGATAACGACAATGGGTCTGTTCAACGCACACGCCGTGGCGCAGCAGCGCGCCGACCGCATCACCGCCATTCTCCACAGCCTGGTCGACGGCAACCTCGATGTCGCCATCGGCGAGGCACCCGCGCCCGGCTACGAGCGCCTCTACGACGGCCTGCGCAACGTACAGCGCACCCTGCGCGAACAGCGTGCGGAGCAGGCACAGAACGAAGCCCTGGAAGCCGGCCTTACGGAGATGACCCGCCAGCACGAGCTGGGCTGGATCGACGAAGTGATCCCGGCGGACAAGCTCAATGGCCGCCCGGCGCGCATCGCCAAGGGCATCAACGAGCTGGTCGCCGCGCACATCGCGGTGAAGATGAAGGTGGTGGCCACCGTCACCGCCTACGGCAAGGGCGACTACTCGGTGGAGATGGACCGCCTGCCGGGCAAGAAAGCCATCATCACCGAGGCCATCGACGGCGTGCGCGCCAGCCTCAAGGCCAATGCCGACGCCGCCGAGTACAACGCGCGGATCAAGAGCGCGCTGGATAACGTCTCGGCCAACGTGATGATCGCCAACAACGATCTCGACATCATCTACATGAACCGCACCGTCACCGAGATGCTCGGCCGCGCCGAGGCGGACATCCGCAAGCAGCTGCCGAACTTCAACGCCAGCCGCCTGATGGGCGCCAATATCGACATGTTCCACAAGAACCCGGCGCACCAGCGCACCATGCTCGCCCACCTCAGCGCGCGCCACCAGGCCGAGCTGAACCTGGGCGGCCGGCGCTTCGCCCTGGACGTGGTGCCGGTGTTCAGCGATACCGGCGAACGCCTGGGCTCGGCCGTGCAGTGGACCGACCGCACCGAGGAATTCCGCACCGAACAGGAGGTCTCGCAACTGGTGGAAGCCGCCGCCGCTGGCGACTTCAGCAAGCGCATCGAGGCGTCCAACAAGGACGGTTTCTTCCTCAAGCTGGCCACCGGCCTGAACAGCCTGGTGGACACCGCCGACAAGGGCCTGCGCGACGTCACCCGGATGCTCAGCGCGCTGTCCCAGGGCGACCTCACCCAACGCATCGACGCCGACTACCAGGGCACCTTCGGCGAGCTCAAGGACTACTCCAACGAGACCGCGCAGAGCCTGTCGCGCATGCTCGGGCAGATCCGCGAGGCCGCCGACACCATCCACACCGCCGCCAGCGAGATCGCCAGCGGCAACGCCGAGCTGTCCACCCGCACCGAGCAGCAGGCCTCCAGCCTGGAGGAAACCGCCTCCAGCATGGAGGAGCTGACCAGCACGGTGAAACTCAACGCCGAGAACGCGCGCCAAGCCAACTCGCTGGCGGTGAACGCCTCGGAAGTCGCCACCGAAGGCGGCAGCGTGGTGCAGAAGGTGGTGGGCACCATGTCGGCCATCAACGATTCGGCGCGCAAGATCGCCGACATCATCGGGGTAATCGACGGCATCGCCTTCCAGACCAACATCCTCGCCCTCAACGCCGCGGTGGAAGCGGCGCGCGCTGGAGAACAGGGCCGCGGTTTCGCAGTGGTGGCCGGGGAAGTGCGCACCCTGGCGCAACGTTCGGCCGCCGCCGCCAAGGAGATCAAGACGCTGATCAACGACTCGGTGGACAAGGTGGAGAACGGCAACACCCTGGTCGCCCAGGCCGGCCAGACCATGAGCGACATCGTGGTGGCGATCAAGCGCGTCACCGACATCATGGCCGAGATCGCCGCCGCATCCGCCGAGCAGAGCAGCGGCATCGAGGAAGTGAACGGCGCGGTGTCGCAGATGGACGAGATGACCCAGCAGAACGCCGCGCTGGTGGAAGAGGCCGCAGCAAGCGCCGAGGCCCTGCAGGAGCAGGCCGGGATGCTCAACCAGTCGGTCTCGGTGTTCAAGCTCGATACCTCGGCCACCGTAGTGCCCCTCGCTGTTGCCCGGCCGGCGCGCGCCGAGGCCCCGGCGCACACCTCCCGCGCCTCGCGCGGGGTGGCCAAGGCGGTGCGGGCCAAGGGCAAGGAAGAGGATTGGGAAGAGTTCTGATCGGGCGGGGCGCAGGGACGCCGGCGACCGGAGCAATGGGAGGGCCGGTTGCCGCGAGCTGGCCAGGGATGGCCGGGAAAGGGCCGTGATACCGACAATAGACCGTAGGATGGGTAGAGCAACGCGAAACCCATCGAACCTGTGCGCTGACGGCATGGGTTTCGCTGCGCTCTACCCATCCTACGGTACTGTTTTATTGGGTCCCCGCGTTCGCGGGGATGACGCAGAGGCGCAAGCCTAACCTCGTCATTCCCGCGAACGCGGGAATCCAACAGACAGCCCTTGCACGAAATCAATGAGGTTTGCGCGTAGCCCGCATACACACGGATCGACCCATGCCCAACATCGGCCTGCCAGCCCCCGACCATGAGTTCCTCTACACCCACCGGGACTTCCAGCAGGTGCGCGACCGCTTGTACCGCCACGCCGGCATCAGCCTGTCGGAGAGCAAGGAGCAACTGGTCTACAGCCGCCTTTCCCGGCGCCTGCGCAGCCTGCGGCTGAACAGCTTCGCCGAGTACTTCGCCTACCTGGAGAACCACGAGGAGGAGTGGCAGCAGTTCGTCAACGCGCTGACCACCAACCTCACCGCCTTCTTCCGCGAGCGCCACCACTTCGAACACCTGGCGCGCTTCGCCGACGAGCAACTGCGCGACCACCGCCCGCTGCGCGTCTGGTCGGCGGCGTCGAGCACCGGCGAGGAGCCCTACTCCATCGCCATGACGCTGGTGGACGCCCTGGGCAGCTTCACCCCGCCGGTGCAGCTCATGGCCTCGGATATCGACACCGGCGTACTGCACAGCGCGCGCCAGGGCATCTACCCGATGGAGCGGCTGGAAGCGCTGAGCGCCTCGCAGAAGCGACGCTTCTTCCTGCGCGGCACCGGCGCCAATGCCGGCAAGGCGCGGGTGGTCGGCGAGCTGCGGCAACTGGTGGAGTTCCGCCAGATCAACCTGCTCGACGCCAACTGGGGCATCTCCGGCGAGCTCGACGTGATCTTCTGCCGCAACGTGATGATCTACTTCGACAAGCCGACCCAGACCCGCCTGCTAGAGCGCATGGTAGGCCTGCTGCGCCCCGGCGGGCTGCTGTTCGCCGGGCACTCGGAGAACTTCGTCCACGCCGCCCACCTGGTGCGCTCGGTGGGCCGCACCACCTACCAGGCGGCGAGGCCGTCCCGGGCATGAGCGCGGCGCACGAGGCCAGGAATCGCTACTACGACCCGCGCTTCGGCATGGACGCGGTCAAGCTGCTGCCCGGCGAATGCTTCGTCACCGACGAGGAGCTGATGATCGTCACGGTGCTCGGCTCCTGCGTCTCGGTCTGCCTGCGCGACCGCAGCCTGGGCCTCGGCGGCATGAACCACTTCATGCTGCCCGGTGACACCGGCACCCACAGCCTGCTGTCCAGCTCCGGGCGCTACGGGGTGCACGCCATGGACCTGCTGATCAACGGCCTGATGCGGCGTGGCGCCCAGCGGCGCAACTTCGAGGCGAAGATCTTCGGCGGCGGCTCGGTGCTGCAGAACCTCAGCGCCGACGTCGGCCAGCGCAACGTCGAGTTCGTCCTCGACTACCTGAGCGCGGAGAACATTCCGGTGCTCGCCCAGGACCTGCTCGACGTGCACCCGCGCAAGGTCTACTACTTCCCCGGCAGCGGCCGGGTGCTGGTGCGCAAGCTGCGTGTGCTGGCCAACGACACGCTGCTGCAGCGTGAGCGGCAGTACCGTCAGCAACTGTCGCGACAGACGCGCGGCGGGACCATCGATCTGTTTTGATGGGTTTCGCTTCGCTCTACCCATCCTACGAGGAGGACGCCATGGCAGTCAGGGTTCTGGTGGTCGACGATTCGGCGCTGGTCCGCAGCCTGCTCAAGGACATCATCCAGGGCGACCCGGAGCTGCAACTGGTCGGCCTGGCGCCGGACGCCTTCGCCGCCCGCGACCTGATCAAGCAGCATTCGCCCGACGTGATCACCCTCGACGTGGAAATGCCGCGCATGGACGGGCTGACCTTCCTCGAAAAGCTGATGAAGGGCCGGCCAACCCCGGTGCTGATGATCTCCTCGCTGACCGAGAAGGGCTCCGAAGCCACCCTGCGCGCATTGGAACTGGGCGCCATCGACTTCATCGCCAAGCCGCGCCTGGGGATTGCCGAAGGCATGCAGGCCTACACCGCGGAAATCCGCGCCAAGCTCAAGACCGCCGCCCGCGCGCGGATGCGCCGGCCCAGCACTACCGTCGGCACGAGCGTTGCGGCCAGCGGCCCGCTGCTGAGTACCGAGAAGATCATCGCCATCGGCGCCTCCACCGGCGGCACCGAAGCGATCAAGGAAGTGCTGCTGGGGCTGCCGCCGGACTGCCCCGGCACCGTGGTCACCCTGCACATGCCGCCGGGCTTCACCAAGTCCTATGCCGAACGCCTGGACCGCCAGACCCGCCTTTCCGTGCGCGAGGCCCGCGACGGCGACCGCGTACTCCCCGGCCATGTGCTCATCGCCCCCGGCGACTTCCACATGGAAGTGCGACGCAGCGGCGCCAACTACGTGGTGCACCTGCAGCACGAAGCGGCGGTCAACGGCCACCGGCCGGCGGTGGATGTGATGTTCGACTCCCTCGCCCACTGCGCCGGGCGCAACCTGCTGGCGGCCCTGCTCACCGGCATGGGCAAGGATGGCGCGCGAGGCCTGCTCGCGATCCGTCAGGCCGGCGGCCACACCGTCGCCCAGGACGAGGCCAGCTGCGTGGTCTACGGCATGCCCCGCGAGGCGGTGGAGCTGGGCGCGGCGAAGGAAATCCTGCCGCTGGAGCGCATCGCCACCGCCCTGCTGCACCAGGCGCGGCAGAGCGGTGGCGGAAATCGCGTCTAACAGTGCACGAAATCAATACGCCATCTGAGCGATCTTTCAGACAGTGTCTAGCCCCCGTCGACAGCGTGACGCCAAGAATATGGCGTTGCGCTATCAATTTGGTTTGATTGTGCCGGTACACAAACTGCACAATTGAGCTTTCGCCAAAAGACCGGCAGACGGCGGGCGACGAGGGGGACTGAGAGAGCCATGGCGGCAAGATGGGGGTTGCGCGGTAAATCGGTGGTGGCATTGCTCATCGCCTGTCTTCTGGCGTTGGTTCCGGCGGTCCTGCTGGGCTGGAAGGCCATGGAGGATATCCGCACGCATTTCGGCCTCGCCTTTGCGAGAAACTTCACCCTGCTCAACCAGCAGAAGATCATCGCACCGGTGATCCGCGAACTTGCGCTCTCGCGCCGGCTGGCCGAGTCCGTGGTGACGCAGGACTGGATGCTCGCCGAGAGCGATCCGACGCGCCGTTCGCTGTTCTTCCGCGAAGCCGACGGCTACCGCGCCGACCAGCACAACTACTCCTATTTCGTGGTGGTGGACGCCTCGCACCACTACTACTTCAACGACTCCAATTCGCCGCTGTCCAACTCACCGCGCTACACCCTGAGCCAGGACGACCCGCAGGACGCCTGGTACTTCGAGACCCTGGCGCGCGAAGAGCCGTACAACATCAACGTCGACTACAACGAGAAGCTCAAGGTCACCAAGGTTTGGTTCAACATGGTGGTCCGCGCCGGCAACGACAAGGTCGGCCTGGCCGGCGGCGGCCTTGACCTCACCGAGTTCCTCGACCAGTTCATCTCGCGCCGTGAAGCCGGGGTGACGCCCATGATCGTCGCCCCCGACGGCGCCATCCAGGCACACCCCGACACCAGCCTGATCGCCTACTCCTCCGGCGCCGGCGCCAAGGTGCAGCACCGTGTGTTCGACCTGCTGGCCAATGACCGCCAACGCGACACCCTGCGCCAGACCATGCGCCAGGCCGAGGCCACGCCCGGCGAAGTCGAGACGATGTGGGGCACGGTGGACGGCAAGGAGCAGTTGCTGGCCATGGCCTACATTCCGCAGCTGCGCTGGCACGTGCTCAGCGTCATCGACCTGCATGCCGCCCAGGTGCTCGACAGCCGCTGGATCTGGCCGCTGGCGGGCACTCTCGCCGGGTTGCTGGCCATCCTCCTGCTCGGCTTCGCCTACACCGTTGACCTGCTGGTGCTGCGCCCACTGCGCGGCCTCAAACAGTCGGCCAAGGCGATTGCCGCCGGCCAGTACGACAGCCCGCTGCCGCGTACCCGCCCGGACGAGATCGGCGAACTGTCGTCGGCCTTCGCCAGCATGGCCGACCAGGTGCGCCGGCACACCGAGGAGCTGGAAGACAAGGTGCAACAGCGCACCCAGGCGCTGGAAAGCGCCAACCGCGAGATGGCCGCCGCGCAGAAGAAGATCGGCGACTCCATCGACTACGCCAGCCTGATCCAGCGCGCCATCCTCCCCGACCGCCAGCTGCAGAAGTCCCTGGGCGAGCACCACTTCGTCCTGTGGAAACCGCGCGATGTGGTCGGCGGCGACTTCTACATCTACCGCGAAGGCCCGCGCGACAGCCTGATCGGCGTGGTCGACTGCGCCGGCCACGGCGTGCCCGGCGCGCTGATGACCATGCTTGCGCTCGCCGCCATCGACCACGCCATCGACAGCGTGAAGAGCCACGACCCGGCCGCCATCCTGCGCGAAACCGACCACGTCATGCGCGGCATGCTCAGCGAGGAGCAGTTCACCCGCTCGCTGGCCACCAACATGGACGCGGGGCTGGTGCGCGTCGACCATGGCCGCCGCCTGCTGCACTTCTCCGGGGCGAAGATCTCCCTGTTCGCCAGCGACGGCAACGACGTGCGCGAGTACAAGGGCGCGCGCCGCGCCATCGGCGACAAGCGCCAGGGTGACTACCAGGACGTCGAGATTCCCATGGAAGCGGGCTGGACCTACTACCTGTGCACCGACGGCTTCCTCGACCAGGCCGGCGGCGAGCACGGCTTCGGCTTTGGCAACAGCCGCTTCGCCGACCTGCTGCGCAGCCACGCGCGCCGGCCGCTGGCCGAGCAGGCGGACGTATTCGCCGCCACCCTCGCCCAGTACCAGGGCGAGCAGCCGCAGCGCGACGACATCACCATCCTCTCCTTCCGATTCGACTAGGGGTATTCCATGGAATCGCTAGATCTGTTGGCCATGCGCGAGAGCTACACCCGGCAACGCATCCTGCTCTGCTTCAACGGCCCCATCTCGCGCAGCCTGATCGAGGAAATCGGTCACGCCCTGCGCAATTACCTGCAGGCCGAGCAGGCGCATCCCAGCGAAGCCATGGATGTGTTCGCGGTGTACATCGAGATGACCCAGAACATCCGCCATTACGCCTCCCTGCGCGGCTACGGCGAACAGGACGCCTCGGCCACCGTCGCCATCGCCCGTGACGACGAGGGCCACTACGTGGTCTCCGCCGGCAACCTGGTGGAGCTGGAAGACGGCCGTGGCCTGGTGCGCAGCATCGAAGCCATCGCCGACCTGGACAAGGTCCAGCTCAAGGCCGCCTACAAGGAACAGCTGCGCCGCCCGCGCGATGCCGAAGCCACCTCCGGCGCCGGCCTGGGCCTCTTGGACATCGCCCGCAAATCCAGCGCGCCGCTGCAGACCTCCCTCACCGAACAACCTGATGGCCGCGCCTTCTTCAGCCTGCGCGCCGTGATCTGAACCTGCGAATTCAGGAACACCCAGCCATGACCGAGCTCAACATCACAGGAACCCAGTCCACCCCATCGATCCAGGGCGACTGGCAGGCCGGCACCCTCACCATGCAGGGCGACTCCTACCCGGAGAACTCCTATGAACTGTTCGGCCAGGTGATCGAATGGGTCGAGCGCTTCCTCG
Source organism: Pseudomonas sp. SCB32 (assembly GCF_009189165.1). Classification (NCBI taxonomy): domain Bacteria; kingdom Pseudomonadati; phylum Pseudomonadota; class Gammaproteobacteria; order Pseudomonadales; family Pseudomonadaceae; genus Pseudomonas; species Pseudomonas sp. SCB32. The sequence continues at coordinate 115,904 of NZ_CP045118.1, read as the reverse complement.
CCCAGGAACAACGCCCGCTCGCCCTCGACCTGCGCCTGCTGTACCTCAACACCAGCTCCATCAAGGCCATGATGGACATCTTCGACCTGCTCGAAGAAGCCCACCGCGAAGGCCGCGCCGCCACCGTCACCTGGCACTACGACCGCCGCAACGAGCGCGTTGCCGAGCTGGCCGAAGAGTTCCGCGAAGACTGTACCTTCCCGTTCGTCATCCAAGCCTACGACGAGTAAGAGCCATGACAAGCGAGCGCGAGCTGGACCTGCTGATCGAAGAGTTGCTGGCCGACCCCCAGTACGAAGGCCACCCCCTGCGCGAGGCCCTCTACCTGAAACACCAGCAATCGCTCGACCAGCTCGCGCGCCTGGAGCGCATCGCGCGGATTTCCGACGGCTTCCAGTCCATGGCCCGGGCGCAGAACAGCACCCTGTCCGAGCGCTACCACAAGCAGCTGCGCCAGCTGGAAAAGGTGGCGCGCATCTCCGACCGCTACCAGAACATGATGCGCGACCTCAACGTCGCCCTGCGCGAAGCCTCGACCCACGACCCGCTCACCGGCATCGCCAACCGCCGCCTGCTGATGGAGCGCCTGCGCGAAGAAAGCGAACGCGCCCAGCGCCGCCAGGAGCCCTACGTCCTGGCCATGCTCGACGTGGACCGCTTCAAGCAGGTCAACGATACCTGGGGCCATGACGTCGGCGACCGCGTGCTGGTGGAGATCGGCCGCGCCATGCAAGCGGCGCTGCGCCAGTACGACCTCTGCGGCCGCTGGGGCGGCGAGGAATTCCTCCTCATCCTCCCGGAAACCCGCCTGGCCGACGCCGCCGCCATCATCGAACGGGTGCGCAGCGACATCCGTGGCCTCGCCGTGCGGGTGGGCACCGAAGCCCTGTCGGTCACCGCCAGCTTCGGCGTGGCCGAGCACCGCCCTGGCGAAAGCTACTCGCAGACCGTCAGCCGCGCCGACGTCGCCCTGCTCGACGCCAAGCGCAGCGGGCGGGACAAGTGCGAGTTTGCGCAGGGCTGAACGCCACTCTCCGTAGGATGGGTAGAGCGCAGCGAAACCCATGCTGTCGGCGCACAACCCACGTGCGGATCGATGGGTTTCGCGTCGCTCTACCCATCCTACGACTCAAAACGGACCCTCCTGACACAAGCCTCCGCCCTGTCCCGCTCGCGGCTTTCGTAGGATTGCCGGAGTCAATTCGGACAGGGATGTGCAATGACGAACTACCGACGGGATCTCACACCGGGCGCCTGCTGGTTCTTCACCCTAGCCCTCGCCAATCGCAAATCCTCCTTGCTGATCGAGCACATCGAGGCGCTGCGCACAGCCTTTCGAAAGGTGCAACGGCGCCACCCATGGCGCGTCGATGCCATTGTCATCCTGCCCAACCATCTGCATGCGCTCTGCACATTGCCCGCAGGCGATGCGGATTACGCGCTGCGCTGGCGGCAGATCAAGGGGCAGTTCTCGCGCACCATTCCCCAAGGGGAACCGGTCTCCCTCAGCCGCCATCTGAAAAATGAGCGCGGCATCTGGCAACGTCGCTATTGGGAGCATCGCATCCGCGATGCCAACGACCTGGCGCGGCATCTCGACTACATCCACTTCAACCCCTGCAAACATGGCCTCGTCACCCGCGCGGCAGACTGGCCATGGTCGTCCTTCCATCATTACGTGCGCCTTGGCCTACTCCCCGCCGACTGGGCCGGCGGCACAGCAGCCCCGGCACGCCACCCGTAGGATGGGTAGAGCGCAGCGAAACCCATGCTGTTGGCGCACAGCCCACGTGCGGATCGATGGGTTTCGCGTTGCTCTACCCATCCTACGAACTAATGGCCACTCCTACCAACGGCGCCCTACCCAACCCGTCGTCAGCTCCCTAGACTGGCGCTTTCGCCAATCCGGAGGGCTCCCATGCAACCCGCTTTCAACTTCACCCTCGGCGTCGACCCGCACGCGCGCGACGTGGTCGTCCAGGGACTGCTCGCCTACAACTTCGAGCAGATGGGCCGCAGTAACACCTACGACGACTTCGAGCTCTACGCCCGCGACGAGCACGGCGAAGTGGTCGGCGGGATGTTCGGACAATCGGGCATGGGCTGGCTCTACATCGACTACCTCTGGCTGCAGGGCGACCAGCGCGGCAACGGCCTCGGCGCCCAGCTCATCGCCCATGCCGAAGACGAAGCCCGCCGCCGGGGTTGCGTCGGGGTGTTCCTCTACACCTACAGCTTCCAGGCGCCGGGGTTCTACGAGAAGCAGGGGTTCGAGCGCATGGGCGTGCTGGAAGACTGCCCGCCGGGGCATCAGCGGATTTACCTGAAGAAGCATTTCGGCTGATCTGGAGCCCGCGACTACGCGGCGCGGCGAGCGCCCGTAGGAGCGGGCTCCGTTCGCGATGCTCTTGTAGGGCGGATAACGCCTCAAGCGTTATCCGCCGTCCTGGTCGGCGTTTCTGCGCCGCTTCGGCGTGCTCGGATGTTTCTTGTTTCGCCCCCTCGGGCGAGTCCCTTTTGTCAAACGTCGGATAGCCGCCCTCACAAAAGGAACCAAAAGGTCTCGTCCCGACATCCGGGTCTTCGCTTCGCGAAGACTTCCCTCCTTCCGGTATCGCTCCGAGGGTCGGCGTAGAAGGGCCATCCCTGGCCCTCTACGCCTCTCGCGGCATCCATGCCGCTCGCCCCTCTGCGCAATACCTCCACTCGGCCTCCTGACGGGACTCTGCGCGCGCCGGAGGCTTTGGCTGCTCCATGCTGGATGGCTCTTCGTAGGATGGCGTAGAGCGAAGCGAAACCCATCAAGGCGGATAACGCTGCGCGTTATTCGCCCTACGGGTGTTCATCCTGCAGCGTGGGTGCAGTGGTGAGACTTCGCGGACAAGGTCCGCTCTTACAGGAGTCGTGCACCAGGACTCGAGTTGCCGCAATTCGTAGGATGGGTGGAGCGAAGCGATACCCATGCTGTCGGTGCACGATGTTGATGGGTTTCGCTTCGCTCTACGCCATCCTACAAGGGCACAAAAGACAGTTGCTCCTACGAAAAGCGGGTTCCAGAGAAACCTCCGTGCACTCCGGAGCGCCCCTTCAGGAGGCCCAGTGGAATCGGAGTTTCAGGGGTTGAGCGACATGGATGTCGCGAGAGCGTCGTTGGGCCATGGATGGCCCGTCGACGCGTGCCCCTGAAACTCCGATGGAGCGAGGGAAACGGAGCGCAGCGTAGTAACAGCCGAAGGCTGGCCCGCAGGGTGAGCGAAGCGAATCAGTCCGGCGAAGCCGGACCCGGATGCAGGGGCAAGACCTTTGGTTACTTTCTGTGGGGCGGCCATCCGCAGTTTGAGAAAGTAACTCGCCCGAGGGGGCGAAACAAAAAGTCCCCGCGCACACCGAAGCGGCGCGGAAACACCCAAACCCGAAACGAAAAGCATCGCGGACAAAGTCCGCTCCTACAGGCATCCCGGAATCGGCTGGCTTGTTGGGCGCTACTACCATTCCTACCCTCGCCCAGTCACATCAGTGACCTGGGTTTGGCGACCCGGAGACGTCAGGCGCGATTGCGCCCACAGGTGCTTACGAAAACAGCGAATGTTTTTGTAGGCCCCCGCGCACCTTGCAGAAATTTCTGCAACGCTTATGGCGGATCGCGCGGGGAGACCTCCGGGTCTGCCGGGACCTGACGTCCGGTTCGCCAACCCCGCGCGGTCCGCCTCCTATGTTTGGCGACATGGGTGCGGCTCCTTTAATCGTTAGGAGTTCCACTTATGCACGACACCTACACCCCAACCTCCTTCACCCGCCACAAACGCTTCCTGCGCGGCGTCATGATCGACAACCAGGCCTGGTTCGTCGCCTCCGACATCGCCCGCCTGCTCGCCTACCGCTTCCCCCACAGCATCCACCACCGCTTCTACCCCCACGAAGTCCAGAACGTCCGCCTCGCCTACAGCACCGGCGCAGAAGAACAAACCGTGATGCTCAGCGAAGCCGCCGTCTACAAGGCCCTGCTCCGCTTCGGCCACCCCGAACTCGAAGCCCTCGACCGCTGGCTGACCCAGGACGTCATCCCCACCCTGCGCGACGAACACGCAGCGGATACCAACGCGCCAAGGCGAGTGATGCTGGCGTGGGATGCCAAGCGCTGGCTGCTGTTGAACTGGCAAGGCGGAATGTGGATGCGCTGGGAAGACGTGCCGAAGCTCGCCTGGTGCGACTAGCCCCCAACAAATAGGGCCGCTGCGGCGGCCCTATTTATCGTAGTGGTAACGGCACTGAAGAATGGTCAGCACCTCGGCCTCGTACAGATAGACCAGCCGATGCTCACGGGTAATGCGACGGGACCAGAACCCGGAAAGATCGCCCTTGAGCGGCTCGGGCTTGCCGGTGCCCTTGTGAGGCGTACGCCGACACTCTTCGATCAGGGCGTTGAGCGCGCGGAAAATCTCGGCGTCGCTCTGCTCCCAGAACTGGTAATCCTCCCAGCCATGGCTGGTGAAGGCGACGGTGATGGAGCCTCGCGCGGCCGTCTTGTTACGGCTTTTCGACTTCACGTTCAACGGTCAGCTCCTTGACCTGGACCTTGCCGGCGCGCACCTCGTCCAGCGACTCGCGCAGCCGCTGGGCGTTGGCAGTGGAACTCAGCAGGTAGAGGGTTTCCTGCATGCCGTTGTAGTCCTCCAGCGAGATCATCACCACCGGTTCACCTCGCTGACGGGTGATAACCGCCGGTTCGTGATCGCGGCACACATCGTCCATGGTCTGCTTCAGATCGGCGCGGGCCTGGGTAAAGGTGAGTATTTGCATGAAAGGTCGTCCTTGCCGCTGGCGGCGGGCATAGGTCAGTGAATCTCGAACAGACATTGTACAGACTTCTGTACAGTCTTTTTGGCCGCCGATCCAGAAACGGAAAAGGCCGGTCACTCGACCGGCCTTTCTCCCTCACTTGCAGGACTGAGTAAACCTTCGTTAGCGCGCCGCCCAGGCGTTAAAGCGCTGCTCCAGCTGTTCGCCGTGGTCAGTCCAGAAGGTCACATCCACTGGAATCTGCTGTTCGATGTTCTGCGGCGCGGTGGGCAGTTCGGCCACGCGCTTGGCGTCCAGCAGCTCCATCCCCTTGAGGTTGGCGGCGCCGTAGTCGATGTGCTGGGAGAAGCTCTTCTGCTGCTCGGGTTCGAGGGTGTAGCCAATGAACTGGCGGGTCGTGTCCTGCTGCGGCGCGCCCTTGGGGATGGCCCAGGAGTCGAATTCGTAGATGCCGCCATTCCACACGATATCCAGGCCGTACTGCTGGCGCTGCTGGGCGGAGAGGCGGCCGTTGTAGACCGAGCTCATGACCACGTCGCCAGCGGCGAGGAATTGCGGCGGCTGGGCGCCGGCCTCCCACCACTGGATGTAGGGTTTGATCTGGTCGAGCTTGGCGAAGGCGCGGTCCTGCCCCTGCGGGGTGGCGAGCACCTGGTAGACCTCTGTGGGCTTCACGCCGTCGGCGAGCAGAGCGAATTCCAGGGTGGACTTGGCCAGCTTGCGCAGGCCGCGCTTGCCGGGGAATTTCTCGATGTCCCAGAAATCGCTCCAGCTGGTCGGCGCGCTGGCGAGCTTGTTGCGGTTGTAGGCAAGTACGGTGGAGTAGACAAGGAACCCAACGCCGCAGGGCTGGATCGCGCCGGGCACGAAGTCCTCTTTCTTGAGGCCGAGCTGCGCCGGGTCGAGCTCTTCGAACATGCCCTCGTCGCAGCCACGGGCCAGTTCGGCACCCTCCACTTCGACGACGTTCCAGGCGACGCTGCCGGTATCGACCATCGCCTTGATCTTGGCCATTTCACCGTTGTATTCGCCGGACACCAGGCGGTTGCCGCTGCTGTGCTCCCAGGGCTTGTAGAAGGCCTTGACCTGGGCGTCCTTGTTGGCGCCGCCGAAGGATACGACAGTGAGGTCGCCAGCGAACGACTGGCTGGTGGCGGCGAGGGCAATCGCCAGGGAGGTGAGCTTGAGGATCTTGGTCATTATTGTTGTCTCCACGTTGCAGGGTGTTACGTCCATTACATTCGGGGTACCGGCGGACCGGCGCTCGATGCCTACAGTGGTTGGTCGCTTGCTTGTCGTGGGCGCGACCAGGGCCCCGGCGATGCGTGGATCGCCGTATGTGCGGTGTTCAGGGGGTAGAAAGAAAAAAGGCATGGTCGGTATCGACCATGCCTTTTTCGTCAGCCTCAGCCGTTGCTGGGGAAGGCGAACTGCGCCGCTTCGTGCGACTTGCGCTGCGGCCAGCGCTGGGTGATGGCCTTGCGCTTGGTGTAGAAGCGCACGCCGTCCGGGCCGTAGGCGTGGAGGTCGCCGAACAGCGAACGCTTCCAACCGCCGAAGCTGTGGTAGGCCACCGGTACCGGCAGCGGTACGTTGACGCCGACCATGCCGACTTCGATCTCGTCGCAGAACAGGCGGGCCGCTTCACCGTCGCGGGTGAAGATGCAGGTGCCGTTGCCGTATTCGTGGTCGTTGATCAGCTGCATGGCGTCTTCCAGGCTGTTCACGCGCACGATGCAGAGCACCGGGCCGAAGATTTCTTCCTGGTAGATGGTCATGTCCGGAGTCACCTTGTCGAACAGGGTGCCGCCGACGAAGAAGCCGTTCTCGTGACCGGCAACCTTGAAGTTGCGGCCGTCGACCAGCAGCTGGGCGCCCTGCTCGACGCCTGCGTCGATGTAGCCGGTGACTTTCTGCTGGGCAGCGCCGGTGACCAGCGGACCCATGTCCAGGCCGCAGGAGGTGCCGGCGCCGATCTTCAGGGCCTTGATCTGCGGAACGATCTTCTCGACCAGCGCGTCGCCGATCTGGTCGCCCACGCAAACGGCCACCGAGATGGCCATGCAGCGCTCGCCGCAGGAGCCGTAGGCCGCACCCATCAGGGCGCTGACGGCGTTGTCCAGGTCGCAATCGGGCATCAGAACCGCGTGGTTCTTGGCGCCGCCCAGGGCCTGTACGCGCTTGCCGCGCTTGGTGCCTTCGGAATAGATGTACTCGGCGATCGGGGTCGAGCCGACGAAGCTCAGGGCTTTGACTTCCGGGGCCTCGATCAGCGCGTCCACGGCGGTCTTGTCGCCGTGCACCACGTTCAGCACGCCCTTGGGCAGGCCGGCTTCTTCGAAGAGTTCGGCGATCAGCAGGGTGGAGCTCGGGTCACGCTCGGACGGCTTGAGGATGAAGGTGTTGCCGCAGGCGATGGCCAGCGGGTACATCCACAGGGGCACCATGGCCGGGAAGTTGAACGGGGTGATGCCGGCGACCACGCCGATCGGCTGGAAGTCGCTCCAGGCGTCGATGTTCGGGCCGACATTGCGGCTGTACTCGCCCTTGAGGATTTCCGGGGCGGCGCTGGCGTACTCGACGTTCTCGATGCCGCGCTTGAGCTCACCGGCGGCGTCTTCGATGGTCTTGCCGTGTTCTTCGCTGATCAGCTGGACGATGCGCTGCTCGTTGGCTTCGAGCAGTTGCTTGAAGCGGAACAGGACCTGGGCGCGCTTGGCCGGCGGGGTGTTGCGCCAGGCCGGGAAGGCGGCCTTGGCGGCGTCGATGGCCTGCTGGACGGTTTCGCGGCTGGCCAGCGGGACCTTGCGCACGGCTTCGCCGGTGGACGGGTTGAAGACGTCGGCGGTACGGCCGGTGTCGGCGATCATCTCGCCGCCGATCAGGTGCTTGACGATGGTCATGGGCTGTCTCTATCTCGCTGAAAGTGTGGGGCGGGACGCTTTCAAGCGTCCCTCACCCTGACCCGCACCCGAAGGAGCGGGGAGTTGTTCTGTCGATGGCGTGGGCAGCAGGCCCCGCCGGCCGCCACTCTAAGGCGACTCGTCCGGCGCTGCCTGCTTGCGTGCCCGCGCGCTCAGTGGTCGTGCGAGTGGTCTTGCTTGAGCTCGATCTCGATGAAGGCCACTTCGTGATCGCAGGGGTTGATCACGTTGTGTTCGGTACCGATCTGGCGGGTGTAGCTCTGGCCCAGGACCAGCGGCGCGCGCCGCTCGCCCTCGGGAGTTTCCAGCAGCAGCTCGCCGCCCGTCACCGGGACCACGACGTATTCCATGCCGTGGCGGTGCCAGCCGGTCTCGGCACCGGGGGCGAAGCGCCACTCGGTGACCAGGACCTTGTCGTTGTCGATCTGTACCGTCGGGACGGCCTTCGGGCGCTCGCTCACTTAGGCCACCCCGTTCAGGGCGTCGCCGACGGCGCTGAACAGGCGGTCCAGGTCTTCGGGCTTGGCGTTGAAGGTCGGGCCGAACTGCAGGGTGTCGCCGCCGAAGCGTACGTAGAAGCCTTCTTTCCACAGCTTCATGCTGGCTTCGAACGGACGCACGATGGCGTCGCCGTCACGACCGGCGATCTGGATCGCACCGGCCAGGCCGCAGTTGCGAATGTCGATGACGTTCTTCGCGCCCTTCAGGCCGTGGATGGCCTTCTCGAAGTACGGTGCCAGCTCCAGGGACTGCTGGATCAGGTTTTCCTTCTGCAGCAGGTCCAGCGCGGCGATGCCGGCGGCACAGGCGACCGGGTGCGCGGAGTAGGTGTAGCCATGGCCGAACTCGACGGCGTATTCCGGCAGGTTCTGGCCCATGAAGGTGTCGTAGATTTCGCTGCTGGCGATCACCGCGCCCATGGGGATGGCGCCGTTGGTGACCTGCTTGGCGACGTTCATGATGTCCGGGGTCACGCCGAAGTACTCGGCGCCAGTGGCCTTGCCCATACGGCCGAAGGCGGTGATCACTTCGTCGAAGATCAGCAGGATGTTGTGCTGGTCGCAGATTTCGCGCAGGCGCTGCAGGTAGCCCTTCGGCGGAACCAGGACGCCGGCGGAACCGGACATTGGCTCGACAATGACGGCGGCGATGTTGGAGGCGTCATGCAGTTCGATCAGCTTGAGCAGCTCGTTGGCCAGCTCCACGCCGCCGGTTTCAGCCATGCCCTTGGTGAAGGCCAGGCCCGGCTGCAGGGTGTGCGGCAGGTGGTCGACGTCCATCAGCTGGCCGAACATCTTGCGGTTGCCGCCGATGCCGCCCAGGGCGGTGCCGGCGACGTTCACGCCATGATAGCCACGGGCGCGGCCGATCAGCTTGGTCTTCTGCGACTGGCCTTTGATGCGCCAGTAGGCACGGGCCATCTTGATCGAGGTGTCGGCGCACTCGGAGCCCGAGCCGGTGAAGAACACGTGGTCCAGGCCGGCCGGGGTCAGCTGGGTGATTTTCTCGGCCAGCTGGAAGGACAGCGGGTGGCCGTACTGGAAGGCCGGGGAGTAGTCGAGGGTGGTCAGCTGCTTGGCGACCGCGTCGGCGATTTCCTTGCGGGAGTGGCCGGCACCGCAGGTCCACAGGCCGGAGAGGCTGTCGTAGATCTTGCGGCCCTTGTCGTCGACCAGGTAGCTGCCTTCGGCGCCGACGATGATGCGCGGGTCCTTGTGGAAGTTGCGGTTGGCGCTGAAGGGCATCCAGTGGGCCTTCAGGTTCAGGTCGCTGGCCACCGACGGGGTGACGTTCAGGTGCTGGTTCATGGAGCTTGTCCTCGACGACAGTCTTGTTGGGCGCGCAGGCCGCGTCGGGCCTGCTGCGATGGTTCAAGATTGAGCCTGACTAAACGTGAGTTAAAGCCTATTCTTCTCACGCTCAGTTTCGAATTGGTAAAACTAAAATGGCAAAACCCCGCGCCCCATCCCTGGGCCAGGTCAGCGACTTCGAGATCCGTCTGCTGCGCATCTTCAAAACCATAGTCGAGTGCGGCAGCTTCTCGGCCGCGGAAAGCACGCTGGGCATCAGCCGCTCGGCCATCAGCCTGCACATGGGCGACCTGGAAAAACGCCTGGGCATGCGCCTGTGCCAGCGCGGCCGCGCCGGCTTCGCCATGACCGACGAGGGCCGCGAGGTGTACCGCGCCACCCAGTCGCTGCTGGCGGCGCTGGAGGGCTTCCGCGCGGAGGTCAACGAGCTGCACCAGCACCTGCGCGGCGCCTTGAACATCGGCATCATCAACAACCTGGTGACCCTGCCGCAGATGCGCATCACCCACGCCCTGCGTGCGCTGAAGGCCAGCGGGCCGGGAGTGCGGATCAATATCGGCATGACCACGCCCAACGAGATCGAGCTGGGTGTGCTCGACGGACGGCTGCATGTGGGCGTGGTGCCGCTGATCAGTCCGCTGTCGGGGCTGGAGTATTCGGCGCTGTACGAGGAGCGCTCGCTGCTGTTCTGCAGCCGCGAACACCCGCTGTTCGAGCGCGACGACGGGAGCATCACGGTGGAGGAGGTCCACGCCTGCGACGCCGTGGCGCCAAGCTACCGCATCCCGGCCGAGGCGCAGGAGCGGCACCAGGAGCTGCGCGGCGGCGCCAGTGCGTCCGACCGCGAGGGCATGGCCTTCCTGATCCTCACCGGCAGTTATATAGGCTACCTGCCCGACCACTACGCCGCCGACTGGGTGGCCCAGGGCCGGATGCGCGCGCTGCGGCCGGAACGATTCCACTACGACATCCCGCTGACCGTGGTGACCCGCAAGGGGCGCCGGCCGAACCTGGTGCTGGAGCGGTTCCTGGAGGCGGTGGCGGAGAGTCGCTGATCCCGCCCCCTCTGGCACCGTAGGATGGGTAGAGCAGCGCGAAACCCATCGATTCAGCGCTCCGGGGCAGCATGGGTTTCGCTGCGCTCTACCCATCCTACACAGATGCACGCCGGCTCAGTCTGTGCGGGGCGACCCCACGAAAGGCAAAGCTTTGCTGCGCAAGCCACACCCTGCCTAACCAATTTGTCACCCCAGCCACCAAAAATCCTATACCCCCGCCCTTTCGGCCCGCATGCCCCGTGGCTTGCGGGCCGACAGCTTTTCCCTAGGCTGCGACTACAAAAAACATAATTTCGCTATTGCCAGTCTCTGAACAGAATGCGCCCAAGCACCTCGCTACTAGCCGCAATAAGCAGAACAACGAGATCTGAGTCAGAGGAAGCAAGCCATGACCGACCTGAATCCGAACGCCTTCGCCAAGAAGTCGCTCGACAACCTGGAAATCGATACGCTGGTCGTTGGCGCCGGTCAGGCCGGCGTGGCCATGAGCGAGCACCTGACCAGCCTGGGCGTACCGCACGTCGTGCTGGAGAAGAGCCGCATCGCCGAAGCCTGGCGCACCGGCCGCTGGGACTCCCTGGTCGCCAACGGCCCGGCCTGGCACGACCGCTTCCCGAGCATGGAATTCTCGGTCGGCCCGGATGAGTTCCCGGCCAAGGAACAAGTAGCCGACTACTTCGTCGCCTACGCCAAGCAATTCAACGCGCCGATCCACACCGGCGTGGAAGTGAAGAAGGTGACCCGCAACAACGGCCGTCCCGGCTTCACCGTGGAAACCTCCGAAGGCACTATCCAGGCCCTGCGCATCGTGTCCGCCACCGGCCCGTTCCAGCGCCCGGTGATCCCCGCCATCGCGCCGAAGACCGAAAGCCTGCAGCAGATCCACTCGGCCCAGTACTACAACCCGCAGCAGCTGCCTGAAGGCGCCGTGCTGGTGGTGGGCGCCGGCTCCTCCGGCGTACAGATCGCCGACGAGCTGAACCGCGCCGGCAAGAAAGTCTTCCTCTCCGTGGGCGCCCATGACCGTCCGCCGCGCGCCTACCGCAACCGTGACTTCGTCTGGTGGCTGGGTGTGCTCGGCCTGTGGGATGCCGAGGAAGTGCAGCCGGGCCGCGAGCACGTGACCATCGCCGTGAGCGGTGCCCGTGGTGGCGAGACCATCGATTTCCGCCGCCTGGCCAACGAGGGCATCACCCTGGTCGGCCTGACCAAGGCCTTTGCCGATGGCAAGGTGACCTTCCAGGACGACCTGCTGAAGAACCTCAAGGCTGGCGACGAGAACTACCTGGGCCTGCTGGATGCCGCCGATGCCTACATCGAGCGCAACGGCCTGGACCTGCCGGAAGAGCCGGAAGCCCGCAAGGTCTATCCGGACGCCGAATGCGTACGCAACCCGATCATGGAGCTGGGCCTCGCTGAAGCCGGCATCACCTCGATCATCTGGGCCACCGGCTACGCCGTCGACTTCAACTGGCTGCAGGTCGATGCCTTCGATGACAAGGGCAAACCCAAGCACCAGCGCGGTGTATCCCGCGAGCCGGGCGTGTACTTCGTCGGTCTGCCGTGGCTGTCGCGCCGTGGTTCCTCCTTCATCTGGGGTGTGTGGCACGACGCCAAACACGTGGCCGGCCACATCGCCACCCAGCGTAAATATGTCGAATACCAGGACGCTTCGCAGCGCGAAGCCTCCGTTCAAAAAGCCGCTTCCTGGGAGTAAGAGATGCCTACCCATACTCGCATCCGCATGTTCAACACCAAGGACACCTACCCGAACCAGACCCTGGACAACGACCTCTGCCAGGCCGTGCGCGCCGGCAACACCGTGTACGTACGCGGCCAGGTTGGTACGGACTTCGAGGGCAACCTGGTAGGGCTGGGCGACGCGCGCGCCCAGGCCGAGCAGGCGATGAAGAACGTCAAACAGCTGCTTGAAGAAGCCGGCAGCGACCTGTCGCACATCGTCAAGACCACCACCTACCTCATCGACCCGCGCTACCGCGAGCCGGTGTACCAGGAAGTGGGCAAGTGGCTGAAGGGCGTGTTCCCGATCTCCACCGGCCTGGTGGTTTCGGCCCTGGGCCAGCCGCAGTGGCTGATGGAGATCGACGTCATCGCGGTCATTCCGGACTGAAAGCTACTGCGCTAGGCCAGACTGCGTTGGGAGTGGCCGGGAAAATGCTCATTTGCTACAGCAAACTCCGCTCTTCCCGTCCATCCCCGCCTTGCCTGGCCGTCGCTCGTAACGCTTTCGCAGCACCGCGATGAAGCGGCGACGCGGGGAATTCCCCGCCTCGCCGTTTTGTCGTTTACGACGCAAGATTGATTAAGGAGCTCCCATGACCTTTTCCATCGTTGGACGCTGCGCCGAAACCGGCCAGCTGGGTATCGCCATCAGCTCCTCGAGCATTGCCGTGGGCGCCCGTTGCCCCTGGGTTCGCGCCGGCGTCGGCGCGGTCGCCACACAGAACGTCACCCTGCCGGCCCTCGGCCCGCAGATCCTCGACCTGCTGGAGACCGGCCTGGAGCCGAGCGCGGCGCTGGACAAGGCGCTGTCGAGCAACGGCTACAGCCAGTACCGCCAGGTGACGGTGATCGACCAGCACGGCAAGGTCGCGCTGTTCACCGGCAGCGAAGCGCTGGGCGTGAACCACGCGGTGGCCGGCGAGAACTGTGTGGCGGCGGGCAACCTGTTGTCCTCCACGTCGATCATGGAAGCCATGACCCGCGCCTTCGAGCAGGCCGATGGTTGCCTCGCCGAGCGCCTGCTGGCGGCCATGCAGGCGGCGATGGCCGCTGGCGGCGAAGCCGGCCCGGTGCATTCGGCGGCCATGAAGGTGGTTGGCGATCTGGTATGGCCGATCGTCGACCTGCGCGTAGACTGGGCTGACGAGGCGCCGATCGATGAGCTGGAGAAGCTCTGGGTCGCCTACAAGCCGCAGCTGCAGGACTACCTCACCCGCGCCCTCGACCCGACCAAGGCACCGAGCTACGGCGTGCCGGGCGACGAGTAACGCGGTTCAATGGGTCCCCGCGTTCGCGGGAATGACACGGAATTTCAACGCCCCCGTCACTCCCGCGAACGCGGGAGCCCAGCAGATACAATCCAGGGTGGATCACCCGGTCGGGTAATCCACCACTTATTTGCAGGACCCGACCATGTCTTCCAGCCGTGAAATCCTCGCCAAGCTGATCGCCTTCGACACCGTCAGCCGCAACCCCAACCTGGCGCTGATCGAATACATCCGCGACTACCTCGCCTATCTGGGCGTCGAGAGCGAGCTGTTCTTCGATGCCGAAGGTGGCAAGGCCAACCTCTACGCCACCCTCGGTCCCAAGGATCGTGGCGGCGTGTGCCTGTCCGGGCATACCGACGTGGTGCCGGTGGACGGCCAGGCCTGGACGGTCCCGCCGTTCGAGCTGACCGAGCGCGACGGCCGCCTCTACGGTCGTGGCACGGCGGACATGAAGGGCTACATCGCCAGCGTGCTGGCGGCGGTGCCGGCCTTCCTTGCCCAACCACTGCGCCTACCGGTGCACCTGGCCTTCTCCTACGACGAGGAAGTCGGCTGCCTGGGCGTGCGCTCGCTGATCGCCGCGCTGGAGCAGCGTGAGCACAAGCCGATGGTCTGCATCATCGGCGAACCCACCGAACTCAAGCCGGTGCTCGGCCACAAGGGCAAGCTGGCGATGCGCTGCAACGTACATGGCGCCGCCTGCCACTCGGCCTACGCGCCGCAAGGCGTGAATGCCATCGAGTACGCGGCGAAGCTGATCGGTCGCCTCGGCGAGATCGGCAGCCAACTGGCCGAGCCTGCGCGCCACGACCCGCGCTTCGATCCACCCTACTCCACCGTGCAGACCGGCGTGATCAACGGCGGCCGCGCGCTGAACATCGTGCCCGCCGAATGCCAGTTCGATTTCGAAGTACGCGCGCTGCCCAGCGATGACCCGCAGCAGGTCGCCGATGACCTGCGCGAGTACGCCGAGGCGGAGCTGCTGCCGAAGATGCGCGCAGTGAAGGCCGAGGCGGACATCCGCTTCACCCCGCTGTCCGCCTACCCGGCGCTGGCCACCGACCCGCAGACCGAGGCGGCCGACCTGATCGCCCTGCTCAGCGGCTCCCGCGAGTTCTCCACCGTGGCCTACGGCACCGAGGGCGGGCTGTTCGACCAGGTTGGCATTCCCACTGTGGTCTGCGGACCGGGCAGCATGGACCAGGGGCACAAGCCGGACGAGTTCGTCAGCCTGGAGCAGTTGGCCAAGTGCGATGAAATGATGGGGCGGCTGGCGGAGTGGCTGCGTAGCTGACCGTAGGATGGGTAGAGTGCAACGAAACCCATCGAGCCCATGCGCCGTGACCGCATGGGTTTCGCTTCGCTCTACCCATCCTACAATCCCTGCAAAGAAACCTCAGGCAAACGCCGCCCGCAACTCGTCCATGCTCGCAAAGTAATGTGCCGGGCTTTCCGCCAGCAGCTCTTCGCGGCTGCCGAAGCCATAGCCGACACCGGCAGCGGACAACCCATTGCGGTGGGCGCCGATCAGGTCGTGCTTGCGGTCGCCGATCATCAGCGTCTGCTCAAGGTCCAGCTTCTCGATGCCCAGCAGGTGCTCGATCAGCTCGACCTTGTTGGTGCGGGTGCCATCCAGCTCGCTGCCGTAGATCACCTTGAAATGCCTGGCGAAGTCGAAGTGGCGGGCGATCTCCGCCGCGAACACGGTCGGCTTGCTGGTGCAGATGTACAGCGTGCGGCCCTGGCCACCGAGCAGTTGCAGCAGCTCGCCAACGCCGTCGAACACCTTGTTCTCGTACAGCCCGGTGTCCTTGAAGCGCACGCGGTAGTGGTTCACCGCTTCCCAGGCGCGCGCCTCGTCGAAGTCGTAGGTGCTCATGAAGCACTGCAGCAGCGGCGGGCCGATGAAGTGTTCCAACTGGCTCAGGTCGGGCTCGTCGATGCCCAGTTGGGCGAGGGCGTACTGGATCGAACGGGTGATGCCTTCACGCGGGTCGGTGAGGGTGCCGTCGAGGTCGAAGAGGATATTCTGGTAATGCATGGGATCAGCGTCCGGCCGCGAAAGTCGGGCGGCAAGGATACTGTGCATGGTCGCCTGGGCGAAGCCTCGGGCGCCGAACGTCATCCTCAGGGCGCGTAACCCTGGCCCTGGCGCAGTACACGGGTGCCTGCACCAGCATCGATCGGCGGGGGCGGCGTAGCGCCGAAGGACTGCACCTCTTCGCTACCGCTCTGCTCCTCCACCGGTTGCGACAGCCTGCCCGTCAGGCTTTGCTCGACCCGGGCACCGAGGTAATTGGCACCCGCCATCACCCCACCCTGCGGGTCGCGCATCAGCGCCAGCCACTGTTCGTCGAAAGCGGCGTTGATCTCCTTGCGCAACTGGGTTTCCACCTCGGGCCGGTCATGGTCATTGCTGTTGAGGCTGAACAGGGTGAAGGCCACCGAGATGATCGAACCCGCGACCTTGCCGGCAGCGCTGGCGACCACCCCGGCGATGCTGCGGTCCCTCAGCTCGGATACCAGCTTGGCACTGGTGCGCTCGGCCACCGGGGACACCCCGCTGACCTTGGTGCCGGCGCCCGCCTTGCCCGCCGCCGCGCGAATGGCCTGCATCAGCGCGGCGAAGGCCGGCAGCTTGCCGACGTCCTTGGCGCGCACCACGTCATAGAGCGAAGCGTCGCGGCTCGATGGCGGACCGAGGGAGATCGCCGGAATGCCCTTCAGGTGCTCGTCGAAGGCCTTCTGCGGCACACCATGGCGCTGGGGAATCGCGTTGAGCCCCTCCGCCAGCGCCCCGACATAACGCCGGGCGGCCGTTTCCATGATGGAGTCGGGATCGAGTTCCTTCGCCACCGGCACCAGCACCTGCTGGTGGTATTCCTCCTGCAGGTAGGCCGCCAACCGGTCCACCGTGGGATCGAGATTGCCCTCGGAGCCCATCTTGTACCAGGCGACCTTCATGCTCAGCCATTGCTGCGTCCAGTAGCTGGAAAACCAGGGGAGGAACTTGCTGTCGGTGCGCTGGTAGACCAGGTCCATCCAGTGCTCCATGGCGCCTTCGGCGTAGGTGCGGGCCTGGGAGGTGGCGGAAAGAGAGGCGGCGCCGATGTCGGCATCCACCTGCTGCCAGGTGCTCTGGCTGACGGGGACTACAGGCTCGGGCTGGCGATGGGAACAACCGGCCAGCGCCAGCAGGACCAGCGCGATGACACCACCCCGCCGCCAGGGCGACCAGATGGCGCTGGAGAAACGCAGACTGTTCATGGCCACTCGCCGGCTCGACGGCGTCCGAAGGACCTGCCGCCCGCTCACGACCCCGGCCGGGCACACGTTGGCGTCCGGTCGCCCAACATTCAGTATACGGCTGCGGGCTCGCGTCAGCGGGCCGTCCAGCGGTTGCCGGCAAACGCCGCGCCACCCGCTGGACGGGCGGAAATGCTTAAATTGCCTCTCTCTCCAGCGACCCGACAAGGACGGTCGATGAAATCCCTGCTGCTCCCCTGCCTGTTGCTCGCCGCCGCCCCCGCTGGCGCAGCGTTCCACATCGAGCCGATCAAGGCGACCCATCCCAACGGTTCCCAGTACAGCTTCCCGCGGCTCACCGACCCGACACCCGCCGCGCAGAACATCAACACCTGGCTGCAGGCGACCAGCCTGCAGAAGTTGCCCGGGCACTACCGGAAGGTGGCCTTCGAGGACATCTGGCCACAGGAGGATGACGGCTGGCAGGGCATCACCAGCCTGGACTACACCGTCACCAGCAACGAGCCGGGATTCCTCAGCCTGAGCATCGGCTCCGAGTACATGGCCGCCTATCCGTCGCAGAACACCCAGAGCTACAACTTCGATGCCCGCAGCGGCCAGCCGATCCTTCTGCGCGACCTGTTCAGCGCCGACGGCCTGCAGTGGTTGCGCCAGCAGGCCAGCCAGCAGCGTACGCAACGCATCGAGGATTTCCTCGCGGGCAAGACGGTGGGCAAGGACATCCATCTGCGCAGCGACCCGGAAGAAGCCCAGGCGCAGCAGCAGATCTACCAGGAATGCCTGCCCTACGTGCGCAAGGACGATCTGGCCCACAACGAGGTGCAGCTGGGAAAGGACAGCCTGACCCTGGTCGGTGTGCACTGCGCACCCCATGTGTCCCAGGCACTGGACGACCTCTGGGACCACAGCAATGCATGGCGCTATGACAGCCTGGGCGGGCAGCTCAGCAACTATGGCCGTTGCCTGCTGATCGACCAGCGCACCGACTGCGCGCGCGATGGCGCACCGCCATCGGCCGGCATATGGCGTGGCAGCCTCGACGGCCGCTTCCCGATCACCCTGGTGCTGGAGCGCGAGGAGTCCGACGGCAGCGTGAGTGGCAGCTACTTCTACGACAAGTACGCCCGCTACATCGAACTCGATGGCCAGCGGGACGCGCAGGGTGGCCTGCAATTGCGCGAGTCCGGCCCGCCGCCCGCCACCTTCGTGCTCAGCCCGAGCGGCGCCGGACTGTCCGGCACCTGGCAGCAGGACGGCAAGCAGGCGCTGCCGATTGACCTGCGTTGACCCCGGCCGCCCGCGCGGCGGCTAGTCTGTAGCGCATCGTCACAAGGAGTCCGCCATGACCGACACCCCACCCATGCCCCGGATGGAGCGCCACTGCCGTGCTTGACCGCTTTGGCCTGCTGGAAGTGATGCGTGCCTCGCGCCTGACCCAGTTCCCGATCAGCCCCGTACTGCGCGAAACCCATGGCCTCAAGGGACGCCTGAGCTTCTTCCTGCTGCTGGCCGGCGCCCTGTTGTTCACCTTCGTCAGCCTCGACCAGGACATCCGCGCCAGCGGCACCTCGCTGCAGCCGGGCTGGCCGATGCTGGTGCTGGTCGTCACCCTGCTGGTGGCGCTGGGCTTCGAGTTCATCAACGGCTTCCACGACACCGCCAACGCGGTGGCCACGGTGATCTACACCAACGCCCTGCCGCCGCGCTTCGCGGTAGCCTGGTCGGGGGTGTGGAATTTCCTCGGCGTGCTGTTCTCCAGCGGTGCCGTGGCCTTCGCCATCGTCTCACTGCTGCCACTGAACCTGCTGCTGAAAGTGGATAGCAGCGCGGGCCTGGCGATGATCTTCGCCCTGCTGATCGCCTCGATCCTGTGGAACCTCGGCACCTGGTGGCTGGGGCTGCCAGTGTCCTCGTCGCACACGCTGATCGGCTCCATCGTCGGCATCGGCCTGGCCCACGGCGCGATGGCCGGGCACCTGGGCCTGTCCGGCAGCGCCTGGTCGCAACTGCTGACGGTGGGTTATGCGCTGCTGTTGTCGCCAGTGGTCGGCTTCGTCAGCGCCTTCATGCTGCTGCGGGCGATGAGCGCGAGTATCCGCAATCGCGCGCTGTTCCACTCACCCGAAGGGCGCACGCCGCCGCCCTGGTGGATTCGCGGATTACTCATCGTCACCTGCACCGGGGTTTCCTTCGCCCACGGATCGAACGACGGGCAGAAGGGCATCGGCCTGATCATGCTGATCCTGATCGCCACCGTTCCCCTGGCCTTCGCGGTGGATCGCGCCCACAGCCCCGAACAGACCCGCCAGCTGCTGAGCCTGGCCCAGGCCAGCCAGGCGCAGCTGCAGCATGCCGGCAGCGCGGTCAGCGGCGATCCGCGCCAGGTGCTGCTGGCCTACCAGCAGGACCCACGCGTCGGGCCGGACCTGCTGCCGTCGCTGGGCATCGTCATCGGCGATGTCGCCACGCGCCTGGAACGCTATGGCGAGATGGCGAAGATCCCCGGCGACGAGGTGCAGGACCTGCGCAACGACCTGTACCTGAGCCTGGAGACCATCCGCCTGCTCGACGACAGCGAACAACAGATCGAGCTGGAAACCTGGAGCACGCTGCAAGCCCTGCGTACCGAGGGCGAGCAGACGATTCGCTTCATCCCCGTGTGGGTGAAAGTGGCCGTCGCCCTGGCGCTGGGCCTGGGCACCCTGGTGGGCTGGCGGCGTATCGTCACCACCGTGGGCGAAGGCATCGGCAAGACGCCGCTGACCTACGCCCAGGGCGCCGCTGCGCAACTAGTGGCGATGCTCACCATCGGCGCGGCGGACGGCTTCGGCCTGCCGGTGTCGACCACCCACGTGCTGTCTTCCGGTGTGGCGGGCACCATGTCCGCCAATGGCAGCGGCCTGCAGTGGCCGACCATCCGCAACATGCTGCTGGCCTGGGTGCTCACCCTGCCGGCGGCCATCGGGCTGGCGGCGGGGCTGTACTGGGTGTTCGCGCGGGTGCTGTGAGCCACATGCAGACGGAGTCTGCCTCTACATTGATTTTGGATCCCCGCGTTCGCGGGGAAGACGATTGCGGAGCGCGGTGCATGACATCGTCACTCCCGCGAACGCGGGACAGCGCTTGCGCTGAACGCACTTCAGTGCGGCCCGAAGGGTGAGCGTAGCGAATAGCCCAAAAGACAGTTGCTCCTACATGAAGCTCTGCCCTCACCCTCTCCCTTAGGGAGAGGGTGAGGGCACAGGCACGAATTTATCCTGCGGCGGGCCCCAACCATCCGGCAGTTCGCGCTGGCTGTGGAAAACTCCGTGGATTACTGTATTTATATACAGCATTCCTTCGGAGCTATCCCACATGACCTCCACGCTCCCACCCCGCGGCCGTGGCACTGCCAGCAATCCGCACAACCGCTTCGCGCCGACCACTTCGGTGCCTGTGGATAACGATTGGTTCGATGAGGTCCCCAAGCCCCAGGTGACCGAGATCCGCACCGAACTGGCGAAGTCGGTGATCTCCCGCAACCAGTCGCCGGACCTGCCCTTCGACCGCTCGATCAACCCCTATCGCGGCTGCGAGCACGGCTGCATCTACTGCTACGCGCGACCCAGCCATGCCTACTGGGACCTGTCGCCGGGGCTGGATTTCGAGACGAAGCTGATCGCCAAGACCAACGCTGCCGAGGTGCTGGAAGAAGAGCTCAACAAGAAGGGTTACGTCTGCGCGCCGATCAACCTGGGCGCCAACACCGACCCGTACCAGCCCATCGAGCGCCAGCAGCGGCTGACCCGGCAGATCCTCGAAGTGCTGCTGCGCTTCCGCCATCCGCTGACCATCGTCACCAAGGGTTCGCTGATCCTGCGCGACCTCGATCTGCTCAGCGAGCTGGCGAAGCAGAACCTGGTCCGGGTGTTGATCAGCCTCACCACCCTGGACGATGAACTCAAACGCATCCTCGAACCCCGCGCCGCCGCGCCGTCCGCGCGCCTGCGGGCGATCCGCGTGCTGCGCGAACAGGGCATTCCGGTGGGAGTGCTGTGCGCGCCGATGATCCCGATGATCAACGACCACGAGCTGGAAGCCTTGCTGGAAGCGGCGCACGATGCCGGCGCGCAGAGCGCCAACTACATTCTGCTGCGCCTGCCGCGCGAGGTCGGGCCGTTGTTCGAGGAATGGCTGGCGGCACACTACCCGCAGCGCGCCAATCATGTGATGAGCCTGATCCGCCAGGTGCGCGGCGGGGACATCTACGACAGCCGCTTCGGCCATCGCTTCCGTGGTGAGGGGCCATTCGCCCAGCTGCTGGCCAAGCGCTTCGATGTCGCCCTGCGCCGCCTGGGGCTGGAACAGCGCAGCAGCCTGAGCCTGGATTGCACGGCCTTCGCGCCTCCGCGCAGCCAGATGAGCCTGTTCTGACTCCCCGTGCATGAGCCCGGATGAAGCATCGTGCAAAAAACCGTCACGAAGCGCTGGCAGGGTTTTGCTTTACGCTTTGTCCCATGGGATTCCGACAGACTTCCGGGAGGCAACTCCAGAGGATTTTTCCGTCAGGTTGTGCCTTTTCGCCTATGGGAGATCGTCGGCAAGCATGGGAAAAAATTCGTCGTCACTCTTCGAGGCTCATACATGAACGATAAAACGCACGGTGAAGGGCAGGCCCACGAGAGCGCGGACGAGGCGCTGCAGCGAATCGTCGATGGCTTCCAGCACTTCCGCCAGGAAGTGTTCCCGCAACAGGAAGCGTTGTTCAAGAAGCTGGCCCACGCACAGAATCCTCGCGCGATGTTCATTACCTGTGCCGACTCGCGCATCGTCCCGGAGCTGATCACCCAGAGCTCGCCGGGCGACCTGTTCGTCACCCGCAACGTGGGCAACGTGGTACCGCCCTACGGCCAGATGAACGGCGGCGTGTCGACGGCCATCGAGTTCGCGGTCATGGCGCTGGGCGTGCAGCACATCATCGTCTGCGGCCATTCCGACTGCGGCGCGATGAAGGCGGTGCTGGACCCGCAGACCCTGGAAAGCATGCCGACGGTGAAGGCCTGGCTGCGCCATGCGGAAGTCGCCCGCACCGTGGTGGCGCAAACCTGCGGCTGCGCGACCCATGAGCACCTGGGCATACTCACCGAAGAGAACGTGGTGGCCCAGCTCGACCACCTGAAGACCCACCCGTCCGTAGCCGCTCGCCTGGCCAGCGGCCAGCTGTTCATCCACGGCTGGGTGTACGACATCGAGACCAGCGAGATCAAAGGCTACGACGCCGAGCAGGGTCGTTTCCGCCCGATCGATGGCGAAGGCCCGATCCCCATGGCCACGCCGCGCCCGCGCTACCTGCCGCGCTGACGGCCCTTGCGGGGCGGCCGGCTGCGCATGAGCGGTCGCCCCGGCTCAGGCATTGCGGTGGCGTGCAGCCCTACAAGGCGCTCCGCTCACCCGCCCCGACTCCGGTAATGCCGGAGTTGCTTCCCTGTTTTCCGCAGTCGCCGCTCTAGCGCAGGCGCAGTTCCACGCCGAACTGCCGGGACAGGCACGGCCACTGCTGCCAGGCCATCACCACCTGCGGGTCGTTCAGACGCGCGCGGTAACCCCGTGCCGCATCCGAGCTGAAGGTGCCTTCATCGAGCATGCCGTCGACCGCGTGGTGTACGGCCTCGTCCAGCTGGTTGGCAAAGGGTTCGCCGATCAGCTGGTGTGCCACCAGGTTGGCCACCGTGGTATCCAGCGGGATCAGCGGCTGGTTGAAGTGGGCGATGTAGCGATCGTTCACCTCTTCCACCAGGCGGTGGGCGAGGTACGCCTCGTCCAGCAGGGCGTCGAGGCCGTCGTGGCCGTTGAGCAGCGCCGGCGGGGTGAGGAAGAACTGTTCGGCCAGCTTCAGGACCGGCTTGATCCGCTCCTCGATGCCGGCCTCGCGCGCCACGCTGGCGGCAGCATCGAGGAAGTCCGGCACCTGCTCGATATAGGCATGCACGAAACGGGTGAGGGTGCCGCTGGGGTCTTCTCCGGCCAGGGCGATGCTCGGGTGCAGGCCTTCGAGCTGGGACTGGATCAGGCGGGCCAGATGACCGTGGCGGGACTCGAGAAGATGGGCGTTCTGGATCAGCTCACGCAGCGCAGCGGTATTCATGACAACTCCAAGACAACGGGGTTTGGAAAATGAAGAAAGACCTTAGCCGGCGTCCGGCTGCAGCTAAGACGCGATTGTCATAATCGTGAAGTGTTTATGCCGTCCTGGTATATCACCCCGCCATCATGGTACTCCAAAGCCGCGCAGGCCGTGGCTTTGAGATCACTCTTCGGTCTTTAGAGAAGGTTTTTTACTCTGCATTGTTATGTCGCGCCCCCTGTCTATACTCCGACTCGACACACGAAAGAACCTGATGGACCCGGCCTGCCCTGCGTGCTGCCGAGGTAAGACGGTCAAAGTAAGTTGTCTTGGCGGTCCCTCCCTTGGCCGTTGGCGAGTTCAGGCGCGCAATCCCTCTGGAATGGGGGTTAGCCGCAAGAGCGCAATGCCGGCGGGATAAAAACAACGATAAGGGGAACCCGAATGCTGCGACATCCACGAGTCTGGATGGGCTTCCTTTTGCTCTTGGCTTTTAGTCAGGCAAACGCCGCCTGGACGGTCAACATGGCCCCCGGTGCGACGGAAGTCAGCCGTAATGTCTTCGACTTGCACATGACCATCTTCTGGATCTGCGTGGTCATCGGCATCATCGTCTTCGGTGCGATGTTCTGGTCGATGATCGTCCACCGCCGGTCCACCGGGCAGCAGCCCGCGCATTTCCACGAAAGCACTACGGTGGAAATCCTCTGGACCATCATTCCCTTCCTGATCCTGGTGGTGATGGCCGTTCCGGCCACCAAGACCCTGATCCACATGTACGACACCTCGGAGCCCGAGCTGGACGTGCAGGTCACGGGCTACCAGTGGAAGTGGCAGTACAAGTACCTGGGCCAGGACGTGGAGTTCTTCTCCAACCTGGCCACCAGCCAGGACCAGATCCACAACAAGGCCGACAAGGACGAGCACTACCTGCTCGAGGTGGACAATCCGCTGGTGCTGCCGGCGGGGGTCAAGGTGCGCTTCCTGGTGACCTCCAGCGACGTGATCCACTCCTGGTGGGTACCGGCCTTCGCGGTCAAGCGCGACGCCATTCCCGGCTTCGTCAACGAGGCCTGGACCAAGGTCGACAAGCCCGGCATCTACCGCGGCCAGTGCGCCGAGCTGTGCGGCAAGGACCACGGCTTCATGCCCATCGTGGTCGACGTGAAATCCAAGCCCGACTTCGACAAGTGGCTGGCCGAGCGCAAGGAAGAAGCCGCCAAGGCCAAGGAGCTGACCAGCAAGGAGTGGACCAAGGACGAGCTGATCGCCCGTGGCGACAAGGTCTACCACACCATTTGCGCGGCCTGTCACCAGCCCGAAGGCCAGGGCATGCCTCCGATGTTCCCGGCGCTCAAGGGTTCGAAGATCGTCACCGGGCCCAAGGAGCACCACCTGGAGACCGTGTTCAACGGCGTCCAGGGCACGGCCATGGCGGCCTTCGGCAAGCAGCTCTCGGAAGTGGACATCGCTGCGGTGATCACCTACGAGCGCAACAGCTGGGGCAACAACGACGGCGACATGGTGACCCCGCAAGAAGTGGTCGCCTACAAGCAGAAGCAAAAATAAGGAGGCCGCGATGAGTGCTGTGATCGATCACCCCGACCATTCTCACGCCGGCGACCACCACCACGGCCCCGCCAAGGGCCTGATGCGCTGGGTCCTGACCACCAACCACAAGGACATCGGCACCCTGTACCTGTGGTTCGCCTTCTGCGCCTTCCTGCTCGGCGGCTCGTTCGCCATGGTGATCCGCGCCGAACTGTTCCAGCCGGGCCTGCAGATCGTCGAGCCGGCGTTCTTCAACCAGATGACCACCATGCATGGCCTGGTGATGGTCTTCGGTGCGGTGATGCCGGCGTTCGTGGGCCTGGCCAACTGGATGGTGCCGCTGATGATCGGCGCGCCGGACATGGCCCTGCCGCGCATGAACAACTTCAGCTTCTGGCTGCTGCCGGCGGCCTTCGGCCTGCTGGTGAGCACCCTGTTCATGCCCGGCGGCGGCCCGAACTTCGGCTGGACCTTCTACGCGCCGCTCTCCACCACCTTCGCGCCGCACAGCGTGACCTTCTTCATCTTCGCCATCCACCTGATGGGCATGAGTTCGATCATGGGCGCGATCAACGTGATCGCCACCATCCTCAACCTGCGCGCACCGGGCATGACCCTGATGAAGATGCCGCTGTTCGTCTGGACCTGGCTGATCACCGCGTTCCTGCTGATCGCCGTGATGCCGGTGCTGGCGGGCTGCGTGACGATGATGCTGATGGACATCCACTTCGGCACCAGCTTCTTCAGCGCGGCCGGCGGCGGCGACCCGGTGCTGTTCCAGCACGTGTTCTGGTTCTTCGGCCACCCCGAGGTGTACATCATGATTCTGCCGGCCTTCGGCGCCGTCAGCTCGATCATCCCGGCCTTCAGTCGCAAGCCGCTGTTCGGCTACACCTCGATGGTCTACGCCACCGCATCGATTGCCTTCCTCTCCTTCATCGTCTGGGCGCACCACATGTTCGTGGTCGGCATCCCGCTGGTGGGCGAGCTGTTCTTCATGTACGCGACCATGCTGATCGCCGTGCCCACCGGGGTGAAGGTGTTCAACTGGGCGTCGACCATGTGGCAGGGTTCGCTGACCTTCGAGGCGCCGATGCTGTTCGCCGTGGCCTTCGTCATCCTGTTCACCATCGGTGGCTTCTCCGGCCTGATGCTGGCCATCGCCCCGGCGGACTTCCAGTACCAGGACACCTACTTCGTGGTGGCGCACTTCCACTACGTGCTGGTGCCCGGCGCGATCTTCGGCATCTTCGCCTCGGTGTACTACTGGATCCCCAAGTGGACCGGGCACATGTACGACGAGACGCTGGCCAAGCTGCACTTCTGGATGAGCTTCATCGGCATGAACATGGCCTTCTTCCCGATGCACTTCGTGGGCCTGGCCGGCATGCCGCGGCGTATCCCGGACTACAACCTGCAGTTCGCCGACTTCAACATGGTTTCGTCCATCGGCGCCTTCATGTTCGGCACCACGCAGCTGCTGTTCCTGTTCATCGTCATCAAGTGCATCCGCGGCGGCAAGCCGGCTCCGGCCAAGCCGTGGGACGGCGCCGAAGGGCTGGAGTGGACCATCCCGTCGCCAGCGCCGTACCACACCTTCGCCACGCCGCCCGAGGTGAAATGACGAGTCTTGCGTAGGAGCGGACTCCGTCCGCGATCGGCTCCCGCCATGCACGGAGCCCGCCCCTGCGAAAGGAGGATGACGAGATGAGCGACGGCAATATCGAAACGCGCAAGCTGGTGACCCGGCTGATCATCGCCGTGGTCGCCATGTTCGCCTTCGGCTTCGCCCTGGTGCCGCTGTACGACGTGATGTGCAAGGCACTGGGCATCAACGGCAAGACATCCGGCAGCGCCTACCAGGGCGACAGCCAGGTGGTCGATCAGTCGCGCGAAGTGAAGATCCAGTTCGTCGCCAACAACAACATCGACATGGTCTGGGAGTTCCACCCCGAGGCCGAGCAACTGGTGGTGCATCCGGGCGCGGTGAACCAGATGCTGTTCGTCGCCCACAACCCCACCGACAAGCCGATGACCGCCCAGGCGATCCCGAGCATCGCGCCGTCAGTGGCGGCCACCTACTTCCACAAGACCGAATGCTTCTGCTTCACCCAGCAGGTGCTGCAGCCGGGTGAGCGCATCGAGATGCCGGTGCGCTTCATCGTCGACCGCGACCTGCCCAAGGATGTGCGTCACCTGACCCTTGCTTACACGCTGTTCGACATCACTGCCCGCAAGCCACCTGTGGCCAGCAACACGCGCTGAAGGGCAAAGGAGAACAAGAGAGATGGCAACCCACGATCCCTATTACGTCCCCGCGCAGAGCAAGTGGCCGATCATCGCCACCATCGGCATGCTGGTGACGATGTCCGGCGTCGGCACCTGGATGAACGACATGAGCGCCGGCAAGGCGCAGTCCCACGGCCCGTGGATCTTCTTCGCTGGCGGCCTGATCCTGGCGTACATGCTGTTCGGCTGGTTCGGCAACGTCATCCGGGAAAGCCGCGGCGGCCTGTACAGCCCGCAGATGGACCGCTCGTTCCGCTGGGGCATGAGCTGGTTCATCTTCTCCGAGGTGATGTTCTTCGCCGCCTTCTTCGGCGCGCTGTTCTACGTGCGCCACTTCGTCAACCCGTGGCTGGGCGGCGAGGGCCACCACGGCATCTCGCACATGCTCTGGCCGCAGTTCGAGACCGGCTGGCCGCAGTTGAACAACCCGGACAACAAGCTGTTCCCGCCGCCCAAGGAAGTGATCGATCCGTGGAAGCTGCCGCTGATCAACACCCTGCTGCTGGTCAGCTCCAGCTTCACCGTGACCTTCGCCCACCATGCGCTGAAGAAGAACCATCGCGGCCCGCTGAAGATGTGGCTGGCGCTGACCGTGGCGCTGGGTGCCTGCTTCCTGGTCCTGCAGGCCTACGAGTACCACGAGGCCTACACCGAACTGGGCCTGACCCTGGGCTCGGGCATCTACGGCGCGACATTCTTCATGCTCACCGGCTTCCACGGCGCCCACGTGACCATCGGCGCGATCATGCTGAGCATCATGCTGATCCGCATCCTGCGCGGGCACTTCGACGCCGACAAACACTTCGGCTTCGAGGCGGCCAGCTGGTACTGGCACTTCGTCGACGTGGTGTGGGTCGGGCTGTTCACCTTCGTTTACGTGCTTTGAGCGCGCACACCCTGTAGGAGCGAGCTTGCTCGCGAACCGCCTGATGCTTCTGCTTCAGGGAGAAAGATTCGCGAGCAAGCTCGCTCCTACAAAAAAGCGGTATCAGAAATGCCAGGGAGCGGGGCTGGTCAGTTGACCGCTGAAGAAGCCCCAGGCGATGAGGGCGATGGTCAGGGCAGCAAGGACGACACGAACGGTCAGGGCATTGACCACTCGCGAACCATGTCCCTCGTCCTTGACCAGAAAGAACAGACCGCTGAACAGACTGACGACGGTCGCCAGCAACAACAGGACGATCGCAGCTTTGAGCATTACCGGCCTCCTGTCCGCAGGGGGACTGGGGTTAAGGGGGATGTCTTGCATTATAGCCAGCACGCTACCCAGCACCGACCGGGTCGCGCCACGCGCGCCTTCCGGCCCGGCATTGCGCCGACCCTGGTGGTGCTCGCGCTGCTGCCGGTGCTGATCGGCCTGGGCTGCTGGCAACTCTCCCGCGCCACCGAAAAACGCCTCCTGCTCGCCGCAGCCGACACCCAGCGCCAGCAGGACCCGGTCTCCGTCGCCGACCTCGCACGCCAGCCGCCGCGCAGCTATGTGCGTGTACGCCTGCAGGGCCAGCTCGACGCCGAACACACCGTGCTGCTGGATAACCGCACCCGCGACGGCCACGCCGGCGTCGAGGTGCTGCAACCCTTCTATGACCGCGTGGGCCACCAGTGGCTGCTGGTCAATCGCGGCTGGGTGTTCTGGACGGATCGTCGCACGTCGCCGCAGATCGACACCCCCAGCCACGACCTGCTGCTGGATGCCTGGACGTACGTTCCCCTGGCCGCCCCGAAAAACACCGCGGCAGTCGCCGGCTGGCCACGCCTGGTCACCCAGGTGGACGCCCCCGCCCTGTGGGACCAACTCGGCCGCGAAGGGCTGCCGCAGGAGGTCCGCCTGGAACCGGGCGACGCCGCTTTCGACACTGACTGGCCGATCGTCGCCATGCCCCCGGAGCGCCACGTCGGCTACGCCGTGCAGTGGTTCGCCCTGGCTTTCGCATTGACCGGCCTCTACCTCTACCTCGGCATCCGTCGCGCACGGGAGACCCTCGATAATGACCGCCAGCATGACTCTGAATGAGCAGCCAGCCCGCCGCCGTGGCCGTCTGCAGCTGATCCTGATCCTCTGCGTGACCCTCGGCCCGATGATCCTCGCCACCGCCATGTACAAGCTGCAGTTCTGGGTGCCGCAAGGCCGCAGCTACCACGGCGACCTGATCGCCACCGGACAGACCCCGGCCGACCTCGGTGTGCAGGCCGACAAGGCGAGCGAGCGCTGGCAACTGCTGGTCACCGCCCCGGAGACCTGCGCCAGCGACTGCCAGCAACTGGTCTACCTTGCCCGCCAGATCAACATCGGCCTGGGCCGCGAGGCCAGCCGCGCCGAACATGTGTTCGCCTTCGCCAAGCCGCTGCCGGCCGACTTCACCGGCCTGCTCGACAAGGATTACCCGCGCCTGCAACGCCTGGGCCTAACACCGACCCAGCACACTGGCGCCAAGCCGCAGCTGTGGATTGTCGATCCCCACGGCAACCTGGTGCTGCGCTACGACGCCGGGACCGACGGCAAGTCGATCCTCAAGGACCTGCAGCTGCTGCTGAAGATTTCCAATATCGGTTGAGACATTGCCGGTTGAAACATAGCCGGCCGAACCATCGCCAGCCCCCATAACAACAAGATCGGGAGCGACGCATGATCCAGGCAACACGCAAACCCGCCTTCTACGTGGCTGTCCTGGCGACAGCACTGGCCTTCGTGGTGATCCTGCTGGGCGCCTATACCCGCCTGACCCACGCCGGCCTCGGCTGCCCGGACTGGCCCGGCTGCTACGGCTTCGTCCATGTGCCGACCAGCGAGGCACAGCTGGCCCACGCCGAGATGCGTTTCCCCGACGCGCCAGTGGAAGCGCAGAAGGGCTGGAACGAGATGATCCACCGCTACTTCGCTGGCAGCCTCGGCCTGCTGATCCTCGGCCTGGCGATCCATGCGCTGGTCCGTCGCGGGCGTGACGGCCAGCCGCTGCGCCTGCCGCTGCTGCTGCTCGGCGTGGTGATCGCCCAAGCGGCGTTCGGCATGTGGACCGTCACCCTCAAGCTCTGGCCGCAGGTGGTCACCGCGCACCTGCTGGGCGGCTTTACCACGCTGTCGCTGCTGTTCCTGCTCAGCCTGCGCCTGTCCGGTGCCTTCGCCCCGCTGCAACTGCCCTCGCGCCTGCGCGCCCTCGCCGCCTTCGCCCTGCTGCTGGTGATCGGGCAGATCGCCCTCGGCGGCTGGGTCAGCAGCAACTATGCGGCGGTGGCCTGCGTCGACCTGCCGATGTGCCACGGCCAGTGGTGGCCGGACATGGACTTCGCCAACGGCTTCCACCTCACCCAGCACATCGGCCCGAACTACCTCGGTGGCCAGCTCGACAGCGACGCCCGCACGGCGATCCACATGACCCACCGCATGGGCGCATTGTGCGTGACCGCGGTGATCCTGCTGCTGGCCTGGAACCTCCAGCGCCACGGCCTTATCGGCATCACCGCGCTGATGCTGCTGGGGCTGTCGATACAGATCGGCCTGGGCATCAGCAACGTCCTGCTGCACCTGCCGCTGCCGGTGGCGGTGACCCACAATGGCGGCGGCGCCTTCCTGCTGCTGATGCTGGTACTGGTGAACTACCGGGTGCGCGCACCGGCGACCCGGCGCGTCGAGCTGCCCGCCATCAGCCCGATCACCCTGGACGCCCTGGAGCGCCCGGTGGCCTATCCCTCTCAAGGTTGAGCACGACGGCCGGCACCGAGGTGTGCCGGCCCCATTCACCCAGTCAGCACGAACACGGAGAAATGACCATGGCCAGCGTCATCAGCACTTCCAGCCAAGCCAGCTGGCGCGACCTGCTCGAACTGACCAAACCCAAGGTGGTCCTGCTCATGCTGATCACCTCGCTGATCGGCATGCTGCTCGCCACCAAGGCCGGCGTGCCCTGGCAGGTGCTGGTGTTCGGCAACCTCGGCATCGGCCTGTGCGCCGGCGGCGCGGCCGCGGTGAACCACGTGGTGGACAGGCGCATCGACTCGATCATGGCGCGTACCCACAAGCGCCCGCTGGCCGAGGGCCGCGTCTCCCCGCCCA
Organism: Pseudomonas sp. SCB32; assembly: GCF_009189165.1. Taxonomy (NCBI): domain Bacteria; kingdom Pseudomonadati; phylum Pseudomonadota; class Gammaproteobacteria; order Pseudomonadales; family Pseudomonadaceae; genus Pseudomonas; species Pseudomonas sp. SCB32. Next base: position 85,036 of record NZ_CP045118.1, on the reverse strand, counting down.
TCGCGCTGGGCTTCGCCATGCTGCTGTCGGTGGCCGGGATGGCGGTGCTGCTGGTGTTCACCAACGAGCTGACGGCCTGGCTGACGCTGGCCTCGCTGCTGGGCTACGCGGCCCTCTACACCGGCTTCCTCAAGCGCGCCACGCCGCAGAACATCGTCATCGGCGGCCTCGCCGGCGCCGCCCCGCCGCTGCTGGGCTGGGTGGCGGTAACCGGGCAGGTGTCCGCCGAGCCCCTGCTGCTGGTGCTGATCATCTTCGCCTGGACCCCGCCGCACTTCTGGGCGCTGTGCCTGCACCGCAAGGACGAGTACGCCAAGGCGGACATCCCGATGCTGCCGGTGACCCACGGCGAGCACTACACCAAGCTGCACATCCTGCTCTACACCCTGGTGCTGTTCGCCGTGACCCTGATGCCCTTCGCCATCCACATGGCCGGGCTGGTCTACCTGCTCGCCGCGCTGGCCCTCGGCGCGCGCTTCCTCGACTGGGCCTGGGCGCTCTACTGCGGCAGCCGGCCCCATGCGGCGATCAAGACCTTCAAGTACTCTATCGCCTACCTGTTCCTGCTGTTCATCGCGCTGCTGGTGGACCATTACCTGCCGCTGCACGTGAACTACTGAGGCTTCGTAGGATGGCGTAGAGCGCAGCGAAACCCATCGACTCCATGCACCGACAGCATGGGTTTCGCTTCGCTCTACCCATCCTACGCTGAGCGCTCCTCTGACCCACGAGAACCCCATGTCCCGAGTCAACAAGACCGTCTTCATCCTCGTCGCCATCGTCGCCCTGATCCTCGGCCTCACCATCCACAAGGTGATCACCCAGCGCCACCAGCTCGACCCGACCGTGCTGCTCGACGCCGGCATCGTGATCCTGCCGCAGACCCGCAACGTACCCGACCTTAGCTTCCAGGATCAGGACAGCCAGCCGTTCCAGACCTCCAGCCTGAAGGGCAAATGGTCCCTGCTGTTCTTCGGCTACACCTTCTGCCCGGACGTCTGCCCCACCACCCTGGCGCAGCTGCGCGAGCTGCAAACCAAGCTGCCACCGGAAGCACAGAAGAATCTGCAGGTGGTGTTCGTCAGCGTCGACCCGCACCGCGACACCGCACCGCGCCTCAAGGAATACCTCGGCTTCTTCAACGCCGGCTTCAAGGGCATCACCGGCTCGGAAGAGAACGTGCAGAAGCTGGCCAACGCCATGAGCATCCCCTACATCCCGGCGGACACCAGCAAGCCCAACTACACCGTCGACCACAGCGGCAACCTGGTCATCATCGGCCCGGACGGCACCCAGCACGGATTCATCCGCGCCCCGCTGCACAACGACAAGCTGGCAGCCCAGTTGCCCAGCGTGATCAGCGCGAACAACTGATCCCCGCGACACTACGCCTCACCCCCGACGGCCACCCGATAACGGTGGCCGTTGTTTTTTCCGTGTCATTCCCACCCCGGCAAGACAACCGCGAACTTTCTGCTAAACCTCATCCTTAGGCTCTGATCCGGTGCAATGCGCGGACTTGAAGCCTTCCAAGGTATTTCCTGACCTCGTAGTCAATGTAAAATATCTGCTACAGAAAGTCAGATATCAGTAATGACTCATACTCCATATTAGAAACATTAATTAACACCTATGCCTGAGCCTGTTGCAGGATTAATGGGCCTTTCGGCGGGTAGGGGAGCCTCTGATGGGTGGTCATTCACGGCGAGGATGACATTTCCGTCCGGTCACAATAGGCAATTAGGCTAGACACCAAGGCCCGCGCGGCTTCGGTGGAAACCGGAAAACTACGGGTCGAAACGTGACTTGTAGTTATCGCTTAGTACCACTCCAGAACTCCTTGTAGCCTTCCAGGTTCGATTGCAGAATGCCGCGGCCACCGGGTCACCAACCCGGCCACTAGAACAACAAGACCGTTGCCAGTTCGATAACCCGGGTCGCCAACGTAGTAGCCCGGACAATCCCAGGATCACGCAGGAGATTTGCGAGTGCAGATCGGTGTACCCCTCGAGACCCAAGCCGGTGAGACGCGGGTCGCAGCAACGCCGGAGACGGTCAAGAAACTGATCGGGCAAGGCCATCAGGTCGTCATTCAGAGCGGTGCGGGCGTCAGCGCCAGCCAGCCGGATGCCGCTTACGAAGCCGTTGGTGCGAAGATCGGCACTGCCGCCGATGCCTTGGGCGCCGAATTGGTCCTCAAGGTCGTCGCGCCCAGCGAAAGCGAACTGGCGCAGATGAAGCCAGGTACCGTGCTGATCGGCATGCTCAACCCGTTCAACAACGAGAACATCGCCCGCATGGCCGAACGCGGCGTCACCGCCTTCGCCCTCGAGGCCGCGCCGCGTACTTCCCGCGCGCAGAGCCTGGACGTGCTCTCCTCCCAGGCCAACATCGCCGGCTACAAGGCCGTGATGCTCGCCGCCAACCACTACCCGCGCTTCATGCCCATGCTGATGACCGCCGCCGGCACCGTTAAGGCCGCCCGCGTGCTGATCCTCGGCGCTGGCGTTGCCGGCCTGCAGGCCATCGCCACCGCCAAGCGCCTGGGTGCGGTGATCGAGGCGTCGGACGTGCGCCCGGCGGTGAAGGAACAGATCGAGTCCCTGGGCGCCAAGTTCGTCGACGTGCCCTACGAGACCGACGAAGAGCGCGAGTGCGCCGAAGGCGTCGGCGGTTACGCCCGCCCGATGCCGGCCTCGTGGATGGAGCGTCAGGCCAAGGCCGTGCACGAACGCGCCAAGCAGTCGGACATCGTCATCACCACCGCGCTGATTCCGGGCCGCAAGGCGCCGACCCTGCTGCACGAGGCGACCGTCGCCGAAATGAAGCCGGGCTCGGTGGTCATCGACCTCGCGGCATCGCAAGGCGGCAACTGCCCGCTGACCGAAGCCGACCAGGTCGTGATCAAGCACGGCGTGACCATCGTCGGCCTGAGCAACCTGGCCGCGCTGGTACCGGCGGACGCCTCCGCACTCTACGCACGCAACCTGCTCGACTTCCTCAAGCTCACCCTGACCGCCGAAGGCTTCACGGTGAACCTGGAAGACGACATCGTCGCCGCGTGCCTGATGTGCCGTGACGGCCAGATCGTGCGCAAGAACGGCTAAGAGCGATCGCCCTTCTTATATAAGAACGCGCCGGGTGTATGCCCGGCCCTGAAGACCGGTGAGAAACTATGGAAGACATGCTGATCTCCCACGGCATCTACAACCTGATCATCTTCGTGCTGGCCATCTACGTCGGCTACCACGTGGTATGGAACGTAACCCCTGCCCTGCACACCCCGCTGATGGCGGTGACCAACGCCATTTCGGCAATCGTGATCGTCGGCGCCATGCTGGCCGCCGCCCTGACCGTCACCCCGCTGGGCAAGGCCATGGGCACCCTGGCCGTGGCCCTGGCTGCAGTGAATGTGTTCGGTGGCTTCCTGGTCACCCGCCGCATGCTGGAAATGTTCAAGAAGAAAGCGCCGAAGGCGGAGAAGCACTGACATGAGCATGAACCTCGTCACCCTCCTCTACCTCATCGCCTCGGTCTGCTTCATCCAGGCCCTGAAAGGCCTGTCGCACCCGACCTCGTCGCGTCGCGGCAACCTGTTCGGCATGGTCGGCATGGCCATCGCCGCGCTGACCACCGTGGCCCTGGTGTTCAAGATCAGCAGCGAAATTGCCACCACCGGTATCGTCTATGTGGTCGTCGGCCTGCTGATCGGCGGCACCGCCGGTTCGATCATGGCCAAGCGCGTCGAGATGACCAAGATGCCGGAGCTGGTCGCCTTCATGCACAGCATGATCGGCTTGGCTGCCGTATTCATCGCCATCGCCGCCGTGGTCGAGCCGCAGTCCCTGGGCATCGTGCAAAACCTGGGCGACACCATCCCGGCCGGTAATCGTCTGGAGCTGTTCCTCGGCGCCGCCATCGGTGCCATCACCTTCTCCGGCTCGGTGATCGCCTTCGGCAAGCTGTCGGGCAAGTACAAGTTCCGCCTGTTCCAGGGCGCCCCGGTACAGTTCACCGGCCAGCACATGCTGAACCTGGTGCTGGGCCTGACCACCCTGGGCCTGGGCCTGCTGTTCATGTTCACCGGCAACCTGACCGCCTTCGTCGTGATGCTGGCCCTGGCCTTCATCCTCGGCGTGCTGATCATCATCCCGATCGGTGGCGCGGACATGCCGGTGGTTGTCTCGATGCTGAACTCCTACTCCGGCTGGGCCGCGGCAGGTATCGGCTTTTCGCTGAACAACTCGATGCTGATCATCGCCGGTTCGCTGGTGGGCTCTTCGGGCGCGATCCTCTCCTACATCATGTGCAAGGCGATGAACCGCTCGTTCTTCAACGTCATCCTCGGTGGCTTCGGCGCCGAAGCGGACGCTGGCGGCCCGGCTGGTGCCAAGGAAGCCCGCCCGGTGAAGTCCGGCTCGTCCGACGATGCCTCGTTCCTGCTGACCAACGCCGACAGCGTGATCATCGTCCCCGGCTACGGCCTGGCGGTGGCCCGTGCCCAGCACGCGCTGATGGAACTGGCTGAGAAGCTGACCCATCGCGGCGTCACCGTGAAGTTCGCCATCCACCCGGTTGCCGGCCGTATGCCGGGTCATATGAACGTCCTGCTGGCCGAGGCCGAAGTGCCTTACGAGCAGGTGTTCGAGATGGAAGACATCAACTCCGAGTTCGGCCAGACCGACGTGGTGCTGGTACTGGGCGCCAACGACGTGGTGAACCCGGCCGCGAAGAACGATCCGAAGTCGCCGATCGCCGGCATGCCGATCCTCGAGGCCTACAAAGCCAAGACCGTGATCGTCAACAAGCGCTCGATGGCCAGCGGCTACGCCGGCCTGGACAACGAACTGTTCTACCTGGACAAGACCATGATGGTCTTCGGCGACGCCAAGAAAGTCATCGAAGACATGGTCAAGGCCGTCGACTAAGACGACCGTCGATCCACAAGACACCGGCCTCGCGCCGGTGTCTTGCTTTCCGGCAATGGGAAATCCTCTGGACTTTGGTAGTAAGAAGGCGACCGGCCGGGCGATTTTTCGACCTTGGTATAAGAGCCAAAAATCGCCGAGTCCCTAGACTGGCGGCCTTGCACTCCCTACTGCCCGAGGTTTCCCCCATGTTCCGTGATCGCGTGCGTATGTCCTCCCTGCTGGACAAGGTGATGACTGCCGACCAGGCCGCGGCCCTGATTCAGGACGGCATGACCGTCGGCATGAGCGGCTTCACCCGCGCCGGCGAAGCCAAGGCCGTACCCAAGGCCCTCGCCGAGCGCGCCAAGCAGGAGCCGCTGCGCATCAGCCTGATGACCGGCGCCAGCCTGGGCAATGACCTCGACAAGCAGCTCACCGAAGCCGGTGTGCTGGCCCGCCGCATGCCCTTCCAGGTCGACAGCACCCTGCGCAAGGCGATCAACGCCGGCGAAGTGATGTTCATCGACCAGCACCTCTCCGAGACCGTCGAACAGCTGCGCAACCACCAGCTCAAGCTGCCGGACATTGCCGTCATCGAAGCCGTGGCCATCACCGAGGAAGGCCACATCGTGCCGACTACCTCGGTGGGCAACTCGGCCAGCTTCGCAATCTTCGCCAAGCAGGTGATCGTCGAGATCAACGTCGCGCACAACACCAACCTGGAAGGCCTGCACGACATCTATATCCCGACCTACCGCCCGACCCGCACGCCGATCCCGCTGACCAAGGTCGACGACCGCATCGGCAGCACCGCCATCCCGATCCCGGCGGAAAAGATCGTCGCCATCGTCGTCAACGACCAGGCAGACTCCCCGTCCACCGTGCTGCCGCCGGACGACGAGACCCAGGGCATCGCCAACCACCTGATCGACTTCTTCAAGCGTGAAGTGGACGCCGGGCGCATGAGCAACAGCCTCGGCCCGCTGCAGGCCGGCATCGGCAGCATCGCCAACGCGGTGATGTGCGGCCTGATCGAGTCGCCCTTCGAGAACCTGACCATGTACTCCGAAGTACTGCAGGACTCGACCTTCGACCTGATCGACGCCGGCAAACTGCGCTTCGCCTCGGGCAGCTCCATCACCCTGTCGACCCGCCGCAACGCCGATGTGTTCGGCAACCTGGAGCGCTACAAGGACAAGCTGGTGCTGCGTCCGCAGGAGATCTCCAACCACCCTGAAGTGGTCCGTCGCCTCGGCATCATCGGCATCAACACCGCGCTGGAGTTCGACATCTACGGCAACGTGAACTCCACCCACGTCGGCGGCACCAAGATGATGAACGGCATCGGCGGCTCGGGCGACTTCGCCCGCAACGCGCACCTGGCCATCTTCGTCACCAAGTCCATCGCCAAGGGCGGCAACATCTCCAGCGTGGTGCCGATGGTCAGCCACGTCGACCACACTGAGCACGACGTGGACATCCTCGTCACCGAAGTCGGACTGGCCGACCTGCGTGGCCTGGCGCCGCGCGAGCGCGCCCGGGTGATCATCGACAACTGTGTGCACCCGTCCTACCGCGACGCCCTGAACAGTTACTTCGATGCCGCCTGCGAGCGCGGCGGCCACACCCCGCACATCCTGCGCGAGGCCCTGGAGTGGCACATCAATCTGGAAGAGCGCGGCCACATGCTGGCGGCGAGCTGATCCGGAGCCTTTTGCGGGCCATTCAGCAATGAATGGCCCGCGAGGGTTTACAGCCGAAAAAAAACCACGTAAAAACACTCCTGAACAGATTTTTATCCCGCCTCAACTGTTCAGCTCCCCCCGCCGCCTCCCCGGCCGGCAACCTCGAAATACCTCAGATGCCTACCAATTGCGCACCAGAATGGAGCGCAACGGTACAGTTTGCCCCGAAAAACACCATTACAGTTCAAAATAACAATCGCCTGACCACCAGCAATACTGTGCAACTGTACCTGTCATCCCTGACTAAAAAGTCAGATCATATGCTCAATCAATTCAGCAACTGACTCTCGTCACAAGCGAGAAGGATGACCACCATGGAACGTACCCTCGGTTCCGCAGCCCTGAGCACCACCCGTAGCACCTCCAGCGCCCATCGTGGCCTCGTCGGCACCGTTCGCCTGTGGCAGCGCCGCATGGAAAGCCGCCGTCAGCTGGCCCGCCTGGACTCCCGCCTGCTGGCCGACGCCGGCATCAGCGAAGCCCAGCGTTACGCCGAGCTGAACAAGCCGTTCTGGCGCTGATTCAACAGTACAACTGAGCCACTCTCTCCAGGCTCGCCGTAACTGTACTGGTAGTTTGTAAGTTTGTTGCCCCGGCCGCTCAGCCAGAGCGGCCTTCGGGCAGCAGAATCTCCCTCTCCGCTTTTTCGTCCAGCAGATTGCGATACAGATCTGCCCAGACACGCCCCATTGCATCCGCGGTGAACAGTTCGCGATAGCGAGCCTCCGCCTGCAGCCTCGGAACTCTCCGGACACGCTCACGCACTCTGCCGAACAGGCAACCAGCAGTCACCCAACAGGCAATGCCCGCGTCCTACCCAATAGCGATTCGGCGCGCCGCGTTGACGTCAGCTCATTTCCACTTCGCGCGACACCTCGCGGCGCCGTTTCAGGGCATGCAGCACCCGGCTCACCAACTGCTGGCTGGCATCGCGCCAGCCGAGCCAGCGCCAGTCAGCCACGCTGCGAGCCGCCGGGAAGCGGCCAGTAGACTCGTATTCCTGTACCAGGGCAGCAAGGGTTTCCGGGCGCTTGAGGTCAAAGTACGCGACGAAGTCGCCGCCTACCTCGCGGAACACCGGAATGTCGCTGGCCATGACCGGCAACTGACGCTGCATAGCTTCGACCAGGGGCAGGCCGAAGCCTTCGACGAATGACGGGAAGACCAGCGCACGGGCATGCGCGTAGGCGTACTCCAGCCCCCGATCATTGAGCTTGTTGAACATGAACAGTCGCTGGTTGAGCTGCGGGTGGCTTTGAATCCGCTCGATCAGCGCATCGCACTTCCATCCGATCCGGCCGATGATGCACAGCCTGGCCTGGGAGCCCTGGGCCCAGAGCCGCTCGAAAGCATCCAGCAGGTAGGCGTGATTCTTCCGCGGTTCGATGGTGCTGACCATCAGGTAGACCGGATCACCCTCGTCGAACATCCGCACCAGTGCGCCGTCCAGCGCGGAGCGGTCGTGCACCAGATCCAATTCGGAGCCGAGATAGAAGTGCTCGAACCACAGTTGGCGGGCAGCATGCTCGCCCCGGCGTCGCACGATCTCGGCGCGCACCTGGTCACGAATGGTGGTGGAGATGCAGATGAATCCATCGGCCTTTTCGGCGATCCAGTCGAACCAGACGTCGAATACCTTCACCAGGCTGGCATCGCAAAATTGCGGGTGGGTGCAGGGAATCAGGTCGTAGATCACCGAGATCAACCCCACCCCTTGCGCCTTGAGACGCTCCGCCACCGGGAAGAAGTCCGCGTGCCAGGAAGAGTCGAGCAACAGCAGCTGGTCGCCCGGCAATACGTCCAGCGGTTCCATGCGATCGGGAACTACGTAGTTGCGCGAGGCGTACATGACCGCCCGCAGTGGCACACTGATTGCCAGGCCCGCCAGCTTGGCAAGCACATAGAGTGCGCGCCGGGCATTGTGCGAGTGGCTCATCGGCCAGCGCCGCTCCAGCCGCGAGTGCTTCAGCCAGTAGTAATTGCGCATCCGCTCCAGGACGGTCTTCATGCGGCTATGCCACGGCTCCTTCGTGCCGTGGGGCGGCGCCAGGTGCAACACCCGGTACATGCGCCCGCGGAAGAAGACCACGGGAATGCATTCCGCATCGCTGTTCACGCTTTCCAGATGACCGATGACATTGCGCACCACGCGCTGGATGCCGGAGTTCATATGGGGATGTTCGAAGACATAGGTACATTCGACGAGCAAGCGCATCAACGAGGCTCTCCACTGCTTTCGGTCCGTGAATCACTGGTCTGGCGCTCGATAGTCGCGCGCGCATCCAGCCATGAGTAGCCGATGAAGTTCTCCCGCGTGCTGTTGACCACATGGAAGATCATCGCGCAGTCGCGCCATTCGTAGTTTCCGTCCAGGTGGGAGTCCTGCCGCGACAGGCTCAGGGATACCGAATAGTTTCCCGGGCCCAGGCGCATGGCGAAGGCATAGCGGAACGTCAGCCGATCCCCCGCCTTCAGCCCTGTCTCAACCTGCTTGAGGCGATGCGAATTGATGCCATACATGGCCTGTCCCAGGCGGTCCTTGAGCATGAAGCCGAGCACCAACCGCTCGAGGTCCCGGCAAACCCGGACGCCCACCTCCAGCACCACCTCGTGGCCAACCTCGACCAGATCGATCTCCCGGCCGCCGCTGTCCAGCAGCCGTACCGATTCAATCTCAGCCTCGCCGGTACCGGATATGGTCCGCGCCTTGCCATTGGCCAGCATTTCCTGGCGCACGATCTGATTGAGCCCTTCCCCCATCCGCGCGTGGTAATAGTCCATGACCATCTCCGGGTCACCCTGCATCGCCACTTGCCCGAACTCCAGCAGCACTGCGCGATCGCAGATGGACTGGATGGAGAAACGGTCGTGGGAGACGATCAGCAGCGTGGTGCCGGCGCGGCGGAAGCTGCGAATGCGCTCGAAGCTCTTGTGCTGGAAATACGAGTCACCCACCGACAGTGCTTCATCGATGATCAGCACATCCGGGCGGCGGGCGGTGGCGACGCTGAAGGCCAGGCGCATCTGCATGCCACTGGAGTAGGTACGCACCGGCTGGTCGATGGCGTCGCCAATTTCGGCAAAGGCTTCGATTTCCGGCAGCAGTTCGTCAATCTCCTCCCGCTGCAAGCCCAGGAGTTGCGCGGCCATATAGACGTTCTGGCGGCCGGTGAACTCCGGGTGGAAGCCCATGCCCAACTCGAGCAGTGCGGAGACCTTGCCGCCCACCTCGCAGGTGCCCGTGGTGGGTTGGGTGGTGCCGGTGATGATCTTCAACAGCGTGCTCTTGCCCGCTCCATTGGAGCCAACGATGCCCACCGCCTCGCCCGGCTCGATCTCCAGGGAAATGTTCTGCAGGACCCAGTGTTGTCGATGACGTGACTTGCCGCCGGGTGTGGTCCATTCGAGCAGACGCGACCAGCGCTTGGGGTACTGACGATAGGCCTTGCCCAGTTGTTGGATTCGGATATGGCCCATCAGAGTTCGTCCACCATTTCACCCGCGCGCGCGCGGTACAACGCCATCGCCAACATGCACAGCAGCACGCCGCAAACCAGGATCGGCAGCAGTTGAGTCAACTGCGGCAGCTGGCCCTGAAGGAACAGGTTCTGGTAGGCCTGCATCAGGCCAGTCATCGGATTGAGCTGCACCAACCGGCCAAAGGGCGGCGGCAGCAGACTCAGGGGATAGACGATGGGGGTAAACCAGAACCAGAACTGCAGGAGGATCCCGAACAGCTGCCCGACGTCGCGGAAGAACACGTTCAGCACACCCACCAGCATGCCCAGGCCGACGGCGAACAGCAGTTGCAGCGCCAACAGCAGGGGGAACACCAGCAACGCCACGCCGGGCAGGCGGCCGGTGATGAGCAGGAAGCCAATGAACAGGGCAAAGATGATGGCGAAATTGAGCAGGGCATTGCACACGCTCACCACCGGCAGGCAGAGGCGCGGGAAGCTCAGTTTCTTCATCAGGTTGGCGTTTTCCAGGAACATGTTCAGGCAACGGCTGACCACTTCGGAGAACAAGCCCCAGGTCAGCAGGCCTGCGCACAGGAACACGCTGTACGCCATCTTGTCGTCCACGCCAGGCAGACGTGCCCGCATCACTTCGGAGAAGATCACCGTGTACACCAGGATCATCGCCAGCGGATTGAGGATGGTCCACGCCGCACCCAGCAACGACCCGCGATAACGCGACTCGAACTCCCGACGCACACTGCCCACGATAAAACCACGATACTGCCAGGTACTTCTCAAACTGCTCAGCGACATCAAACAACCCTGCCGTAGATATCCTCGAAACGGACGATATCGTCCTCCCCCAGATACTCGCCGCTCTGCACCTCGATCATCACCAGATCGATCACGCCGGGGTTCTCCAGACGATGACGGTGCCCCGCGGGAATGTAGGTGGACTCGTTACTGTTCACCAGGCGAACGATCTCGCCGTTGGTGACTTTGGCCATGCCCTGTACGACGACCCAATGCTCGCTGCGATGATGATGCATCTGCAGCGACAGGGCGGCCCCAGCCTTGACCACAATGCGCTTGATCTTGAAGCGCTCTCCCTCTTCCAGCACCGTGTAGGTACCCCAGGGCCGGCTGACGGTCCGATGCAGTCGATAGGCCTCGTTCTCGCTTTCCTTGAGCTGCTTGACCACCATGCGCACGTCCTGGGCCCGATCGGCCCGCGCCACCAGGACGGCGTCGGCGGTCTCGACCACGATCAGGCCCTCGATGCCCAGGGTGGCAACGAGGCGGCCCTCGCTCTGCACGTAGTTGTCCCGGCTGTCGACAAAGATCGCGTTGCCGGCGGATCGGTTGTTGTCCCCGTCGGCTTCGACCAGGGCGCTCATGGCGCTCCAGGAGCCGATATCGCTCCAGTCGAAGGCCGCCGGCACGACGGCGACGCAGTCGGAGCGCTCCATCAGCGCGTAGTCGATGGAGATGTCCTCCAGGCCACAGAAGTGCTCGTGCGGCAACTCCTGTTGGAGCACATTGCCCAGCTCCTGCGGCTGGCTCGCCTGTTGGCAGTCAGCGGCCTGCGCCAGCAGCTGCGGCGCATGTTTTTCCAGCTCGCGGATGAGGGTGCCGACGGTGAAGCAGAACATCCCCGAATTCCACAGGAAGGTGCCAGCCTTGAGGAACTGCTTGGCGGTATCCAGATCGGGCTTCTCAACGAAGCGCTTCACCGTACTGCCGCCGCTGGTGTCCAGCACATCCCCGGTCTCAATGTAGCCGAAGCCGGTTTCCGGCGTGGCAGGCACCACGCCGAAGGTCACCAGGCGCCCCTGGGCAGCCAGTTCGGCGGCATGCCCCACCGCGCGGGTAAACGACTCGACATCGCGGATCAGATGGTCCGCGGGCATCACCACCATGGTCACGTCATCGCCGTGCAGCGCACGCAGCGCCAGCGCGGCGACGGCGATCGCCGGCGCCGTGTTGCGCCCGGTGGGCTCGAGGATGAAGTGGCCGCGCTGGCGCAGCTTGGCCGCCTGGAAATGGTCCTTGCTCTGGAAGTAGTAGTCACGGTTGGTCACCGTGACGATGCTGCCATCGTCCGCCAGCAGGCCGGCCGCGCGCCGATAGGTCTTGTTCAGCAGGGACTGCCCATCAGGCATGGTCATGAAGGGCTTGGGTTGACCTTCGCGGGAAACCGGCCACAACCGCGTACCGGCACCACCTGAAAGAATGACTGGAATGAGCATGGCTTACTCCTTGTCGACACGACGCAAATCGGCATCGACCATCATGTGAATAAGCGATTCCAGGCTGGTCTTCGGGCGCCAGCCCAAGACGCGCCCGGCCTTCGCCGGATTGCCCAGCAGTACATCCACTTCCGCGGGGCGGAAGAAGGCGGGATCGATCACCACGTAGTCCTGGTATTGCAGGCCGACACGATCGAAGGCGATTCGGCACATCTCGCGTACGGTGGTGGTCACGCCAGTGGCTACCACATAATCGTCCGGTCGGTCCTGCTGCAGCATCAGCCACATGGCTTCCACATAATCACCGGCGAAGCCCCAGTCGCGCCTGGCGTCAATGTTGCCCAGGCGCAGCTCGCTCTGCTTGCCGAGCTTGATACGAGCTACCGCATCGGTGACCTTGCGCGTCACGAACTCGATACCGCGCAGCGGGGACTCGTGGTTGAAAAGGATGCCGCTGGAGGCGTGCAGCTTGAAACTCTCGCGGTAGTTCACCGTCATCCAGTGACCGTAGAGCTTAGCCACGCCGTAGGGGCTGCGCGGATAGAAGGGGGTATCTTCGTCCTGCCGCTCGGCCTGGATCAGGCCGAACATTTCACTGGTGGAGGCTTGGTAGAAGCGTGTTTGCGGGCTGAATTGGCGAACGGCTTCCAGCAGATGGGTCACCCCCAGGCCATCGACGACACCGGTGGTGACGGGCTGATCCCAGGAGCTGCCGACAAAGCTTTGCGCACCCAGGTTGTACAGCTCGTCGGGCATGGCCCTGATGACCGCGCGCTGAACGGAACAGGCATCCGCCAGGTCGCCTTCGAGATAGACCACGTCAGACTCGATACCCAGCTCGCGCAAACGCCACCGCGTATCGGAACTGCGGCGGGCGACGAGCCCGTGTACCCGATAGCCCTTATCCAGCAAGAGCCTGGCGAGATAAGCACCGTCCTGACCCGTAATACCGGTGATCAATGCACTTTTTGTCATTCTTCTAGCATCCGTGATGTCTCGTGGTCACGTGGCCTACGAGCTAATTCTAGTTCTTCCGGATTTTGCCGATGCCGGCAGGTCAAGCCATCCACAGTCTCCGGGTAAAGCGACATTACAGTCGGGTCGGCGCAGGCTCGTGACGTTGCAGCGTCCGAACTCTCTGGCGATTGGCAGTCGCCGGGCAGGGATATCCAAACCCTCGCCGCAAACCCACAGATTTACTCCTGCATTACCCTGACATCCCGGTCCGCCAGAATATCCCTGGGTACAGGGTCCTGGCTGATCGCTGGCTACCATCCTGTTTCCCGTGGCAGCCCGGCATGGCTGGCCACGGAAACCTCGCTTTTCCACACGCCCAAACGCCAGGGCTACCGGCAGATCCCGGACATTGAGGAAATCACGGGAAATCTCAATAGCCCCCACCTCGATACGGGGGGTATGAATGCATTGCCGGACACGCACCCGTTGCCATGCGGCCCACAGTCACGGGGTTGAACGGGCGTGGCGCCATCATGCGCCACGACCAGGTGAAGCTCCACTGCTGACGCAACATCACCGCGGTGCCACCAGAGTGGGAAGCCGTCCATCCGGCAACCAGTGTCTCCAATTGTTCTGCAGCAAAGAAACCGGTAACGGCTGACCGGTTAGTCAGCCGGACAGAGCGCTACCTACTCGGCCTGCCGATAGCCCGCCGCCAACGCCGAATCCACTGCCGGAGCAGCGCCGGAAACGGCAGCCGGAGACTCCGAAGTGAAGCGCTGCAGACGTCGGCGAGCGATCTCGGCGCCTTTTCGACGCAGAGGCTGCTCGATGAAACGGTAATTCAATTCGGCGGCGATTACAGCGAACAGCAGCGCGGTCACCACCAGTTCCACAGTGAAGGATGCGTCCAGCGTCACACCCTGCGCCGCGGCATAGCGATGCCACAGCTCGCGACTGAAGTGGTAGGCGCACACATGGATCACATAAAGCGCATAGGAGCGCGACCCCAGCCAAAGCAGCAGCCTGGAGAGCGGTGCCGGGCAATACAGATAGCCCTTCTGGTAGCTGGCGATCCACACCAGTACCAGCGAGACGATGGCCACCAGGCCCACCGCCACCGGCATCGCGATCAACTGTGCGGGGATCGCTCCCAGCAGGTAGAACAGCATCAGCGGCAAGGCCAGCCGAAGCCAGACGCTATCGCCCAGGAAGGTCGGTTCGAACTGGCGCAGCAGCGGGGTGCGGCCGGCCAGGCAGAGCAGCACACCCCACATCATGGCGTCCAGGCGGAAGGAGTTGAGGAGCGCGCTGGTGGGCGTGCCGAACATGTTGCGATCCAGACCGAACTGCAGGGCGATCAGCCCCAGCAGGAGGCCCACCCGCCAGCGGTAGGCCGTCACGCACAGCAGGAACAACGGGAAGATGAAGTAGAACTGTTCCTCCAGGGCCAGACTCCAGTACACGCTGTTGGGGCCCAACAGATTCCCATACTGGTTGGCCAGGTTGGCGCTGAAGGTCGCCACTGCGGTGAAGCTGCGCAGGTTATCGAACCAGGAGCCGAAGGCACCGCTCTGGTTGAACACCACTGACAGGCCCAACGGGATCAGCACCCACAGCCAGGCCGTCGGCAGCAGACGATAGACCCGGCGCAACCAGAAGCTCTGCGCGGCGATGGCAAAATGGCCCTGCTGACGATGCCGGTCGAAGTAATCCAGGTAACTCTTGCTCACCACATAGCCGGAGATGCAGAAGAACAGATCCACACCGGTCCAGGGCATGTAAACGCCAAAGAACTTGAGGAAGAACGCCTCGTAGTACGGCAGCAGCACCGGTACATGGCAGAGCAGGGTCAGGCCGATGGCGGCTCCCCGCAGATACTCGATCTCCAGGTTCTTGCCCTGACTCATGCGCTTCCCTCTCCGGCCCTTGGAGGCGACATTCGGGTCGCCGCGTGGACAAACATCATTCGCATCACTCTCCGTTCCTCAGCCGCCAACCCGGGAATCGACCATTACCGGCAATGCCGGCTCCCCGGCCAGGCGCCGGGACACGAGCACACCCTTGCGCCGCAGAGGCGTTTCCACCAGGCGGAAATTCAACTCACTGAGGAGCACGATCAACGCCGTTGCGCACAGCACAAAGGGGTAGAAATAACGCTCATCGGCAGTCACCGACGGGTACAGGCGCGCAAACGCCTCCCGGACTGCGAAGAAAGCCGGGACGTGGATCAGGTAGATGGCGTAGGAACGTGATCCGACCCAGATCATCAGGCGCCGCACCACGCCCTTGGGGAGCAACACGTCGGCGTCATAGGACGCGACCCACACCAGTGCGCTGGCCCCCAGTGCCACCAGGCTGAACTTGTAGACGCCAACATTGATGAGGTCCGCCCAAAATGCGCCCATCAGCAGGCTCAGCCCCGCCAACAGCAGGGGGCCGACCCTCAGCCGGGTCGGCAAGGCAACGCGCAGGCGGGCGTAGAGTGGCGTCCGGCTCCAGATGGCCAGCAGCACCCCAAGCATCAGCGCATCGCTGCGGAACATCACCATCAGCAGGCCGCGGGAAGCGAAGAGCTGGTACAGGACCAGCGCGACCAGTACATGAGGAAGCCAGCGTCGCGACAGCAGGGCCAACAGGGGCAGCAGCACATAGAACTGTTCCTCCAGCGACAGGCTCCAGTACACGAAACTGGCCCCGTATTCACTGCGCATGAAGGTTTCCACAAAGCGCCAGTTGGCGATCTGCAGCAGTGCGGCGTAGGTCGCATCCAGGTTGGCATGCCAGGTGCCGAACACGCCGGAGTCGTTGAACCAGAGCACTGCTGCCAGCACCACCATCAGCCAAAGCCAGGCAGAGGGCAACAAGCGCCAGGCGCGTCGCACCCAGAACGCCAGGATGCAGCGCCAGGCCCCGCCCCGTTCGGCTGCGGCGCCCAGGCGCGGCAGCAGGTCACGGGCAATGACGAAACCGGAAATCGTCAGGAACAGGTCGACGCCAAAACCGCCGGAAAAGTGCGCGGTCAGGTAGTCGAAGCGCGGCGAGACCCAGGTAATCAGGTTGCCGTGGGCGTGGTGCAACACCACGAAGAGCACGGCAAAGCCCCGCAGAATCTCGATGTCGGCGATCCGGCCCTTGCTCATGCCTCAGCTCCGGGCAGTCCACGGCCCGCATGCACGGACGTCCATTGGGCACGAATCAGCCGCGACACACCAATTGGCTCCCGGCTCAAGCAGGCTTGCGCGCAATGATGGCCTGGCTCTTGGGCATCGCCCGGTCCAGCGCCTTCTTGATGCGCGGCCCGTCTTCGGTCTCCAGCATCATGTTCCAGGTGCGCGTCCAGCTATCCAGCAGCGGATGCCACGGCGGCGACAGGTCCTGCTTGCAGGCCCAGAAGAAGAACCACCACACCGACCAGTAGAAGCCGTAGTGCGCCTGGCGCTCGATGACCAGGCCGGCGTCGCGGATCAGTTGTTCGAAGGCTTCGCGCTCGAACACGCGAATGTGGTTCGGGCGCTGGAAATAGGAGTCCGGAGCCAGGTCCTTTTGCACGCTCTCGCCCAGCGGGTCGGGCACCGTGATCAAGTAGAGCGCGCCAGGCTTGCCGACCCGGACCAGCTCGCTCATGAACTGCGCGGGATCCTCCACATGCTCCAGGACCTCCATCGCCACGACCTTGTTGACGCGCGCATCCGGCAAAGGAATGGGGTTGGCATCGGTCACCAGCGGCAGCATCGCGCGGGCATTGGAGCCCTGCAGCGCGCGCTCGACGCCAGCGACCTTGTCGGCGTCGATATCCGCGAAGATGACTTCCGCACCGCGCTGGGCGCAGAACTGCACGAAGGGTCCGTCGCCACAGCCGATGTCGAGCACCGAGTCGTCTGCACTGATCGGGAAACCCTCGAACAGCTCATCGGTCTCCTGGTGGAACCAGCCACTCAAGTAGGTATCTTTGAGCGTCGACAGGTTTTCGGCCGGTGCGACCACCAGATCGGGGGTGCGTTCGGGCTCGGCGGCCGGCGCCGGCTTGCGGCCCAGGCCCTTGATGAACTCCAGCATGTCAGCTCCAGCTATGACGGGTGTATGCCGCGGCAACGCCTGCGGCCAGAAACGCTTCAGGGCAGGCGCGGCTCAAACGCACGCCTCCTCCTCGATCCCCAGCAATTGACACAGTCGCTGCCGAGCCACAGCCTGGGAGCAATGACCACGCATGCGCTCAATGGCATTGGCCGACAGTTGGCGATAACGCTCCGGCGCATCGAGGTAGCAGCGATATGCGGCGAGATAGCCATCGCGCAGCGACGCCCAGTCCAACTGATGGCGGCAGGTGCGGTAGGCCAGGCGCGGGTCGTGCGGCCAGGCGGTGCCATCCTCCCAACTGTTCACCACGAAGCCGACTTCGGTATCCATGTAGTCCAGCATCGCCGAGTTGCGCGGGGCCAGCGCGGGAATCCCGCAGGACAGCATTTCCATCAGCGGCAGGCACTGACCCTCGCCGTGGGAAGCGTTGACCACGAAGTCGCTGGCTTCGATGAAGGCGTTGAAGTCGCTCTGTTCGAGGAAGCCATGCACCAGCACGATGCGGCAGCGAAATTCCGGCAGGCGCGCCAGGGTGGTCAGCATGGCCTCGACGGCGGAGCGGTATTCCTGGTGCGTCAGCTTGAACAGCAGGGTCGCATCGGGTTCATCGCGGAACGCGGTGCAGAACGCCGTGAGAATGTCGGTCCAGTTCTTGCGGCCATCGTAGGGATTCAGGATCGAGGTGAAGACCACCCCGTCGAGCACTAGCTCATGGCTTGCGGGAACCCACCAACCGGTCTCCACCGGATCAGGACTGGCGGCTGGAACCGACTCCACCGGCAGGCCGGCGGGTAGCGGTCTGGCCGGACGGACCCAGCGCTTGACGGTAGCCAGTGCGCCACTGAGCGGCGCGGGCATGAGGTCGCGCCAGACCAGGCGATACCACTCCAGCAGATAGCGAACCGTGGTGTGAGCCACCTGCAGGGGGCCCGGTCTGCGGCTCGCTTCCGGCGCCACCGCCGGGCCGACCACAGGCTTGGGCTGGCCAGCGGCGATGAATTCTTCCAGTGCATTGGGTCCGGGACGGTACGGCCCAAGGTCCAGCGTACGGGTATCCACCACCACGCCGCGCGGCACCTTGATACGGTGCTCGGCGTTGGCCGGGCGCGGTTGAGCAAGCATCTGCCGCAGGCCTTCCAGGCGATCCCAGACCGGTGCCGGAATGGATGTCACCGGAAAGTCGTCGCGCACCGCGCGGTGAATGGCGCGTACCGTCTGGTTTGAATGCACCACGGCACGTCCCAGCCCTTTGAGGACAAAACGCCAGTCCTGCTCCGGCTGGCCATGCCAGGTTTCATCGGGAATGGTATCGAACTCCCAGGCAAACACCGGAATCGTCGGGCAGACCAGCCCGCGAACGGTCTTGTGTGGAGGTGAGAACGACAGGAACACGCAGCGCTCACCTTCGGCCAGCGCCTGGTGGAACAGCGGATCGACCTCGCGTTGCGGGTCCTGCACCACGATGATCTCGCCGAGCTGCCGGAGTACCGGCATGAACTCCTTGAGCACGAAGTAGTAGCTGTACTCCGGCCGGCCGAGGCTGGTGGCGATGTTCGACGCGTTGACTTCCGAATAGATCAGGAACCTCATAGCGCCAGGCTCCTCTTTGCGGTGCCCGGGGCAGACACCAATTGATCGTCAAGGAACTCGCCCAGGCGTCCACTGACCTGCGCCACCGAACAGTACTCACGCATCCTGCGCTCCGCCGCCTCAGACATCCGCCGATAGTCCACGGGACGCTTGGCGGTCGCATAGCTTTCGCGGTAGGCGGTGACCAACGATTCCCAGTTCAGGCGGTGCAGGTAGGCACGCAGCAGGGCGCGCGAGTCATGGGGCCAGCTGGCGGGCTGCGGGGCGCTGCCGACGATGAACGCGACGTCCTCGTCGAGGTAGTCGAGCATCGCGGTATGGCGCGGGCCGATCGCGGGCTTGCCGCAGCTGAGGAACTCCATCAGCGGCAGGCACAGGCCCTCGCACACCGAAGTGTTCACGTAATAGGTCGAATGGCGGACCAGGTCGCGATACTCCTCGTCCGCAAGGAAGCCATGGATCACCACGATCCGGCACTGGAACGGCGCCAGGCGCGAGAGCAGCGTCATCAGCATCACGCGGTAGCTCTCCAGGTCGTGGTGGGTCATCTTCACCACCAGGGTCGCGTCGGCCACGTCGTGGAATGCCCAGCAGAAGGCGCTGATCATGTCGATCCAGTTCTTGCGGTGATCGCCGGGGTTGAGCACCGTCGTATAGACCACTCCGCGCAGCTCCACCTGCCGAGGCTCCGCTTTCGCGGGCTGCGGCGCTGCCTGCTCGGCCTCTACGGCCTTGCGCCGGGTCGACAGGAAGGGCGCCACCGCCTCGCTCCACCAGCCCTTGAACAGAGCCCTGGTGGTCAGCCAGCGGACTTGGGACGACAAGGGTGCGACCGGCGCCGGCAGTGGCGCAGGCTGCGGCGGCAACACCAGGCAGTCGGCCGACAAGCCCAGTTGCGGGCTGTCGATCACATGGCCGGTGAAGCGCAGCATTCTTTCCGAGAGATTCAGGCGGCGCGCGTCAGCCATACCCTCGTCCTGGAAGCGGTCCCACACCGGCGCCGGCAGCGCGATGATGGGATAGCCATCGCCCATTACCGCCGTTACCGCATCCGCCGCTTCGCGACTGAGGGTCACCGCAGCGCCGGATTCGGCGAAGACATGTCGCCAGTCGTTGCACAGCTCGTCGCCCCAGGCTTCGGTTGGAATGCTGTCGAACTCCCAGGCGAACACCGGGATGGTCGGGCAGCGCAATCCCTGGGGCGTCTGCTGCGGCGGACTGAAACTGAGGAAGACCACCTTCCGGCCCTGGGCGCTGTGCTGGTCGTAGAGCGCATCGACCTCATCGAGGCTCTTGACCTCGATGACACTCCCCAGGCGCTGCAACGCGGGTACGAACTCCTTCATCAGGAAGTAGTAGCTGTACTCCGGCTTGCCCAGGGAGCTGTGGATGGTGTCCTGGCTGATTTTCGAGCCAATGAGAATGAGCGTATCCATCATGATGCAACCGCAGGCCCCGCTCCTGCGCAGTTCTTATTATCGATGCAGCCGGTGCCGCTACTGCGAAATTTCTGAAGAGGGGGTGCATAGCACCAGTTCTTCGCCGAGCTGGCAAGAGCCATTCCAACCTGAGTACAGATGGGGCGATAACCGAGCGATACAGTTGCGAACATCCTGAAACTGACCCAGAACAATCGTCCTCCGCTGTGACTGGAGAGTCAGGCCCTCAGTGCGAAATCATGACCTCCATGCCACTCGCTTCCCACTGAGCTGGAGGACCTCGCCATGGAACGCACCCTTCTCGCCCCTACCGCCCCACGCCTATCCGCCCCGATAAATGCCTGGCGCCTGCTCGGGCAATGGCTACAGAACGCTCGCACCCGCCGTCAACTGGCCGAACTGGACAGCCGGGAACTGGCCGATATCGGCGTCAGCCCGAGCGAACGCGTGGGCGAAATTTCGAAGCCGTTCTGGCGCTGACCTATGGTGACACCCATCAGTCTTGGATAGTCTCTGTTCCGGTAGAGTGGCCGCCCGGCCACCTGTTTTTGTCTTATCCGGAGCCACTCCATGAAGAAAAGCCTTCAACTGATCGCCGCAGCCGCGCTGCTCGGCTGCGCCACCGGCGCCTTCGCCACCAGCTTCGTCTACACCACCGACCTGTCGGTGCGTGCCACTGGCGCCACCTCCGACGCCACGTCCAACATCAGCGACTCCTTCAAGGACGACAAGATCGTTCTCGAAGCCAAGGACGACGCCGCCACCTTCGTCGCCAGCCAAGGCGATATCCGTGGCGCCCACCTGGAAGCCGCCCTGCGTCACATCCGCACCAAGATGCCGGAGCTGGCCGCCAACGACCAGCAGCTGGCACAGGCCATCCTGACCATCTGATGCCTCCCCGCGCCGGGCACTCCGCCCGGCGCGCCGCGCTGGCCCTTGCCCGCGCATTCCGTTAGCCTTGGCGGTCGTGCTTTTCCGATCATCTCCGCCCATGCGCCCTCTACTGCTCCTGCTACCGATGTCGTTCTGTGCCCTGCCCGCCCAGGCATTCGACCAGACGACCCAGTTCCCGGTAGGGACCAGCTATGTCACCAGCAAACTGACCAGCACGCCGTTCGAGAACAAGCTGCTGCACAGCGCCCGTGACGACGCGGCAGGGTTCATCGCCACCGGTGGCGAGCTGCGCGGCGCCCGCCTCGAAGCGGCACTGCATTGGCTGCGCCAGCACCATCCGGCGCTCGCGGCAAATGATCGGGAACTGGCCGAAGCGATTCTTGCCCAATAAGTCGTGAGCAGCTCCCGCTGCCCTTTCGGAGACACCCATGCGCCTCTGCTCGATCCCCAAGAGCCCCCTGATCCTTGGTCTGCTGCTCGCTGCCTGCGCTTCCGGCGCCCAAGCGCACTCGGTGATTCGCGTGTTCAACATCACCACCAACGCTTCCGCCCGCAGCATCGACTTCACCTCGGACACCACCACTTCCATTCGCGACATGAAGCTCGTGCAGGAAGCCCGCGACGACGCCGCCAGCTTCGTCGGCAGCGACGGTGCGATCCGTGGCGCCCAGCTGGAAGCCGCCTTCAAGGTCCTGCGCGAAGACGTGCCGCAGGCGCGTGACGCCTCCGACCAGGCCCTGGCCGAAGCCATCCTCGCTCTGTGAAACTCCGGGCTGGCCGCTGGCTGGCGGCCCTTGCACTGATAGTCACCGCCAGCAGCCACGCCTCGCTCCGCCTGGAGCTCGACACTGACGGACTGACCGGCGCCCAGCGCCAGGCCAGCCAGCAACTGCTGGACGAAGCCCTGCAGACGCTGCCGGCCACCGTCGTCGAGCGTCTGGACCGCAAGGTCGAGGTGCAGTGGCGCGATGACCTTGCCGAGAACGGCATGGGTCGCGCCCTGCGTCCCGACGCCATCGCCCTCAGTACCCGCTACCTCGCCGCGCTCACCGACGGCAGCGCCGCCACGCAGCAGACCGGTCGCACCCACGGCACGCTGCGTCGCGAACTGCTGGCGACCCTGCTCCACGAGCTCACCCACCTCTACGACCGCGCCCAGCTGTGGGATGCCGACGAAGCCCGCGTCATCCGCCGCTGCACAATGCGCGACAAGAGCCTCGGCCACGTCGGCGCGCCGGACGAATGTCGCGGCCAGACCGGCCGCCGCTTCACCTTAAGCGACGATCCGCGCCTGCTCGACCTGGCCGGCTGGCCGCAGTACGCCGGCAAGCATGGCGAGCGCGAGCAGCACAATCGCTTCGTCCTGCGCAGCCCGGACAGCTACGAGCTGACCAATCCGCGCGAGTACGTCGCGGTGAACATGGAGTACTTCCTCCTCGACCCGAGCTACGCCTGCCGCCGCCCCGCGCTGTACCGCTACTACGCCTCGCGCTTCGGCGAGCGCCCGCACGACGCATGCGCCGGCAGCTACGCCTACCTCAACGCCGGCCGCGACTTCGGCCAGCAGCCGCTGGGCTACCTCGATCCGGAGCGGATCTACGAGGTCGATTACTTCATCGCCGAGGCCAACAACGACATCGCCAGTCGCTGGGGGCACACCATGCTGCGCCTGGTGGTCTGCGCTCCCGGCCGCCCGCGCGGGCCGGACTGCCGCCTGGACCTCGACCAGCACCTGGTGCTGTCCTACCGCGCCTTCGTCGGCGACCTGCAGCTTTCGAGCTGGGACGGCCTGACCGGCGCCTACCCATCGCGGCTGTTCGTGCTGCCGCTATCGCAGGTGATCGAGGAGTACACCAAGATCGAGCTGCGCAGCCTCGCCTCGATCCCGCTGCGCCTGAGCCGCGACGAGATCAAAAGCCTGGTGGAGCGCTCCGCGCAGAGCCACTGGAGCTACGACGGCAACTACTACTTCCTGTCCAACAACTGCGCCGTGGAAACCCTGAAGCTGCTGCGCAGCGGCATCCAGCGGCAAAGCCTGCAGAGCATGGACAGCATCACCCCCTACGGCGTGCTCGGCCTGCTGGAAAACCGCGGAATCGCCGACCCAAGCGTGCTGGACAATCCCAAGGAAGCCCTGCGCCTGGGTTATCGCTTCGACTCGTTCCGCGACCGCTACCAGGCCATGTTCGAGGTACTGAAGAAGCACCTGGACATCCGCCAGGACAAGGTCGAGGACTGGCTCGCGTTGCCCGCCACCGAACGCCGCCCGTGGTTCGACAAGGCCGACCTGCGCGCCAGCGCCGCCCTGCTCCTGCTCGAACAGGCCGCGCTGCGCCGTCAGCTGCTGCTGGCCCAGGACGAGCTCAAGCAGCTCTACTTGAGCAACCGCGACGACCTCAGCGCCGACACCCGCCTGGCCACCGCCGGCAAGACGCTGCAGCAGATCCTCGACGACAGCGGCTTCCTCAGCCGCCCGGCGGAGCTGCTCGACGGCGGCTACGGGCTGCCCCAGGCGAAGGAGACCGCCACCCTCGAACAGCAGACGCAGCAGCGACAGAAGCGCCTGCGCCAGCTCAGCGACAACCTCGACCGCGAAGTGCGCGCGCTGCTCACTCCGGAACGACGCGAGGAACTTGCCGCGCTGGAGGCCAATACCAAGCAGATCAGTGCGCACCTGCGGGCGCTGCACAAGGCGGCGGGCGGGTTCGAGCTGCCCTGACTGTGATCTATCAGGACTCGTAGGAGCGGACTCCGTCCGCGATGCTCTTCTGGCCGGCCTGCGGCCGGATCGCGGGCATGGCCCGCTCCTACGCAAGACGCATCATCGTAGGGCGTACAACCGTTCACGGTTGTACGCCGGTGCACAGCACCCGTCGCGGGTGCCGAGACTGGGCTCGGAGCGCTCTGGGATCGAGGTCAAACGGCGTATAACGTCGAACGTCAGACGCCGTACGTTCGTGCGCAGTCCGCGCGCATCAGACAACGCCATTCACGAGCAGTAGCCATCACGCCGCCAGGCTCTACGTAGGAGCGAGCTTGCTCGCGAACAAAGCTCGCACTTAAAGCTAGAGCGTCTCCTCCCACTCCTCCGGCAACTGCTCATCCAGATGAATCCATGGCAGCCGGCTGTTCACCCAGATGTGCCGGTTGGGCGCCACCTCGGCCACGTCATCCAGCGTCGCGATGGTGAGATCCAGGGTGTCCGGCGCCAGGTCGGTGAACAACGCCAGGTGCGCCCCGCAGTGGGCGCAGAAGTAGCGCACACAGGACGCCGAGGAGCGGTACTCGGCGGGCCTGCCAAGGGTCCAGCGGACGCTGCCCAGCGGCACCGTGACCCAGGTGGTGACAATGCCGCCGGTGGTACGTCGGCAGATCGAACAGTGGCAGTGGGCAACGTCTTCCAGCCCGGCGTCGCATTCATAGCGCACCTGTCCGCAATGGCAGCCACCGGCGTGTGTAGCACTCATGGGGATCTCCTGACTCAGTCGTATTCGGCGGCCTCGTGGTCGCCCAGCAGCCTCCGCTGACGCGGCGTGCAGGCGGCCAGCACCTCGGGGTTGAAGGTCCAGTCCAGGTAGGGCGAGAACTTCTGCGCAACCATGCGCCGGCCATAGTGCACCTGCAGCAGGTAGCGCGTGCGCTGGCTCAGGTTGCGGCTGCCGGCGTGCCACA
Organism: Pseudomonas sp. SCB32; assembly: GCF_009189165.1. NCBI lineage: Bacteria > Pseudomonadati > Pseudomonadota > Gammaproteobacteria > Pseudomonadales > Pseudomonadaceae > Pseudomonas > Pseudomonas sp. SCB32. The sequence continues at coordinate 60,039 of NZ_CP045118.1, read as the reverse complement.
GGTCGCTGCGAAACAACAGGCAATCTCCGGCGCGGCAGAACACTGGCTCGGCCACCCTGCCCCGCCATTCGCGCTCATCGGGTGCCGGTGCGCGACCGGCGCGATGGCTGCCGGGAATCACCCAGGTCGGGCACAGCGCCTCGTCGATGTCGTCGAGGTAGATCTGCGCGGTCGCGATGAAGATCGGCAGGTCGCCCCCCGGCGTCGGCAGCGCGACGGGCAGGTAGTCCTGGTGCATCTGGGCGCCAATGAAGCCGGGATGACAGCGCCAGGCCGTCTGGCCGATTACATGGCAATCCGCACCCAGCGTCGCTTCCGCCAGCTCGATCAGCCCCGGCGGGTCGAGATACGGCAGCCAGCGCGGCGAGCGGTTGAACACACACTTGTAGTGATCCACCAGGCCTTCATAGTCCCAGTGGAACGGCCGCAGGCCGTCGATCAGTCCACGTACTTCGGCCACCTGAGCGGCATCCAGCAGGCCGCGCAGCAGGACGAAGCCATCCTCGTGCAAGGCCTGCAAAGGGCTCATGGTGCACACACTCCGCTTCCCAGCTCGGACTGGGCGCGCGCCAGCGCATCGAGGAACGCCCCCAGTGCCTCGCCCGAGTCCGCCCCCCTGGCGGGTCACGCAGTGGAACTCGGAGACGTAGGCCAGCTGCGCCGGACGAATCGCCCGCAGGCGTCCCTCGGCCACCCACTCGCTGGCGTAGTGGGTCGGCAGGTAGCCGATGTAGGTCCCGCTGAACACCAGGTTGGCGATGGCTTCCATGCTGTAGGCATTGGTGCAGCGGCTGAACACCAGGCCGTGCGGACGCCGGCTCTCGGCCATATAGCCGCGGCCGACGTACTCGGCGGCGCAGATGTGCTCCAGCGACGGTTCGTCCTGCGCGCGGTCGAAGAACGGATGCTCGCGGGCGCAATACAGGTTCTGCTCTTCGCGGAACAGCAACTGGTAGCGGAGCCCGGACAGTCGATGGTGAAAGGCACCGATGGCCAGCTGCAGGCGCTCTTCCAGCACGGCGTTTTCCAGCTCGTCCGGGCGTTGGGTGTGCAGGTTCAGGCGCACTCGCGGATTGCCCTCGCGGAACAGCCGGATCGCCAGCGGCAGCGGCCAGCACTGCTGGCCGAGCACGCCGTCGACGCAGCCCAGGAGCAGGACCTCGCGGTCGCGGCCACCCAGTCCCGTCACCTGCTCGCGGAAGCGCTCGATGTCAACGAACAATCCGAGTGCTGCCTCGTAGAGCTGCTCCCCCTCCTCGGTCAGCTGGAAGCCGCTGCTGCCGCGCCGGCACAGTGAATAGCCCAGGCGCAGTTCGAGGTCGCGCACCAGTACGCTCAATCGCGACAGGCTGGTGTTCAGGCGCACCTGGGCGGCGGTGAAGCCACCCGCCTCGACGATGGTGCAGAAGGTGCGCAGCAGGCGCAGGTCGATATCGGAAAGATTACCCAGCATGGGAGTTCTCGCGGCGGCGACGCAGGCCTTTCGTTATAGCGCCGAGGACGCCGCCCCGTGAACCCCCATGGCGGTCAGCGGCGCGCGGCGATCGAGTCGGCCAGCACGCAGAGCAGCTCGAACATCATGGTGGCGCCCACCAGGGCGGTCGCCCCGCCCTGGTCGAATGGCGGCGAGACTTCCACCACGTCGGCGCCGATCAGGTTCAGCCCCTGCAGGCCACGGATCATGTGCTGCGCCTGCAGGGTGGTCATGCCACCGATCTCTGGCGTGCCGGTGCCGGGCGCGAAGGCCGGGTCGAGCACGTCGACATCGAAGGTGACGTAGGTCGGCTCCTGCCCCACCACGCGGCGCACTTCGGCGAGCGTGGCCTCTACACCCAGGTCGGCGAACTCTTCCATGTGGATCACACGGATGCCTTGCTCGTGGGCGAATGCTTCGTCGTCCGCGTCGTAGATCGAACCGCGGATGCCGATCTGCACCGTACGTTTCGGGTCCAGCAGACCTTCCTCGATGGCGCGGCGGAACGGCGTGCCGTGGGTGTAGGGGTTGTCGCCGAAGTAGCGATCGTTGGTGTCGGAATGGGCATCGAAGTGCACCATGCCGACGGGCCGCTCGGCGGCCAGCGCGCGGAAGATTGGCAGGGTCACCAGATGGTCGCCTCCCACCGACAGGGGGATCGCCCCCGCCGCATGGATACGGCGGTAGAAGCCCTCGATGCGCTTGAGCGAATCCAGCAGGTCGATGGGGTTCACCGGCGCATCGCCGATGTCGCCGACGCGCACCAGGTCATAGGGGGCGATGTGGCTGACATGGTGCACCTTGCGCATCAGGCTCGACTGGTTGCGCACCTCGCGCGGGCCGTGGCGGGCGCCAGCACGGTTGGTGGTGCCGCCGTCCCACGGCACGCCGAGCAGTGCGATGTCCAGTTGCGCCGGGTCCTCGAAGATCGGCAGGCGCATGAAGCTGGGGATGCCGGCGAAGCGGGGAATCTCAGCGGCGTCCAGAGGTTGCGGGAATTCATGGGACATGGGGTGTCTCCTGATGAGTGAAGGGTGTCAGTCGGCCTGCGCCTGGAGGCTGGCGGCCGGCTCGCCGGCGAGGCTGACCACTACGAAGGCGACCAGGCTGGCAAGCAGGCCGTAGGCGATGGGGGTGTTGGCGAGAACGCCGTCGATGACCATGAAAACGACCACCACCAGGCAGCCGACCACGATGCTGGCCATGGCTCCGCGAGCGGAGGCGCGGCGCCAAAGCAAGGCACCGAGGATCGGCACCAGCAGGCCACCCACCAGCAGGTTGTAGGCGATGCTCAGGGCACCGATAACGTCGTTGACCAGGCACGCCAGGGCCAACATCACCACCCCCATCAGCAGGGTGAACAGGCGGCTCTCACGCAGGCCGTTGGGCGCGCCGGGGCGCAGGAAGCGCGCGTAGACGTCCTCCTGCAGCACCGTGGCAGCGGCCAGCAGGCAGCCGGAGGCGGTGGACATGATGGCCGACAGCGCCGCCGCGACCACCAGCCCGCGCAGTCCGGGTTCGAGCACCTGGCGAGTGATCTCGGCGTAGGCGTTCTCCGGTACCGCAAGGTTCGGGATCAGCACGTGGGCGGCGGCGCCGATCAAGGCGCAGGCCAGGCCATAGAGCATGCAGTAGATGCCCGCGCCGAGACCGGCGTAGCGCACCACCTTCTCGCTGCGCGCGGTGAACACGCGCTGCCAGATGTCCTGGCCGATCAGCGCGCCGAAGAAGTACAGCAGGAAGTAGGTGAGGATGGTGTCCAGGCCGATGTGACCGAGGTCGAAGAAGCCCGCCGGCAGCACTTCCTGCATGTGCGACAGGCCGCCCGCCTGGTGGATCGACAAGGGCAGCAGCACGGCAAAGATGCCGAGGGTCTTGATCACGAACTGGATGATGTCGGTCAGGGTCAGCGACCACATGCCGCCGATCACCGAATAGACGATGACGATGCCGCCGCCGCAGAGAATCGCCGGGATGCGCGGGATCTCGAAGACGACTTCGGTCACCGAGCCGATGGCGATGGTCGCGGTGACCGCCACCATCAGGTCGTAGGCCACCATCACGATGCCGCCGATCAGTCGCGAGGACGCCTGGTAGCGCTGCTCGAGGATCTGCGTGACGGTGAAGACCTTCAGCTTCGCGATCTGCCGCGAGAACACCAGGCTGAGGACGATGATCCCCAGGCCCAGCATGAACACCAGCCATAGGCCGGACAGCCCGTAGAGGTAGCCGAGCTTCACCGTGCCGATGGTGGATGCGCCGCCCAGCACCACGGCGGCCATGGTGCCCAGGTAGAGGCCGGGGCCGAGACGGCGCCCCGCCACGAGGAAGTCGTTCTGGTTGCGCGCCTTGCGCATTCCGTACCAGCCCAGGGCGAGCATGCCCAGGGCGTAGACCAGCATGATCAGGTAATCGAGCAGCATTGCGGGAGGCTCCTGTTGTTGTTGTGTGGGATTCAGGCCGGCGCCCCGAAAGCCTGATCCGCCACCTTCTCCCAGCAAATCCCCAATGCCTGAAGCCAACTTTCGCCACCGCGAAAGTGCCGCTTCGGCCCGTGCCAGTCGGGCTTGATCCCCTCTTCCCGCTCCTTTCGAGAAAAAACTTTGCCCCCGCCAAGTGCTTGATTCGTATACGTATGTTATCGTTGTAAACACTGTATACAGCGTAAACGGAGCTGTTCAAAAAGTGACCACCGTTGTCTCCTTCCGCGCCGATGACGCCCTCGTCGCGGCCCTGGACCAGCTGGCCCGCGCCACCCACCGGGACAGGCCGTACCACCTGCGCCAGGCCCTGACGCAATACCTGGAACGCCAGAGCTGGCACGTGGCAGCCATCGATGAAGGCGTGGCCGATGCCGATGCCGGACTCCTGCTGGAGCACGCCGCCATCGAAGCCAAGTGGGGGCTGGCATGAGCCTCCAGTGGACGCACAAGGCCGCGACCGACCTGGACGCCATCTACGACCACTACGTCGTGCTGATCGGCCCGGAGAAGGCGCTACGCGCCATCCAGGACATCGTCGAGCAGGTCCGCCCGCTGGCGAACCTCGACCAGAGCAGCAGCGGCGTGCCCAGCGAAGTGCCCGGCGTCAGGGAATTGCCGGTCGAGCGCTGGCCGTACCACGCCGCCTACCGGGTAAAGGGGCGTTCTGTACAGATTTTGCGCATCGATCGTGTGGATAACTCGGGGTAAAAGTGGCCACACGGTTACAAAATATTTCAAAGTATTGACTTTTTAATTTGATTAAAAAGCGTACAAATAATTGAAATCGCGCTTATGGTCACCTTTGGTTCATATGAGTCTTTGTTGAACAGAACACAAACAACTTGTGCCTGATCAGTCATTCATCTTGAGCGACGACTGACTTTTTCCAGGCAACAAAAAACCCGGCCTAGGCCGGGTTTTTGGTTTTTTCGAGCTTATTTTCGAAAGCGGGTCAGACAGCCTGCCAATCGACCGGCAGCTGCCCTTCTTTCCAGGCGAAACGGTCGAGGTGGCTGACCACCACGTTCTGCAGGCGCTCCAGCGCCTGTGCATCGGCTGCTTCGGCGTCCATCAGCAGGGCATCGGGGGTCGCGTGCAGACGGCAGGTGCCGAAATCGAAGCGCAGCACGCCGCGATCCTCGGTCAGTTCGACAGCGAGCTTGTGCGCGAAGTGGTTGCACAGGCGCTTGAGGTAGCGCGCGGCATCAGGTGTAGCGACAGTGGCACGGCTTAGCGGCATCGTTCTCGTCTCCTTTTTCGGGAGTTGTCATGCTAGGCGTGGGAAATCCAGGGAAAAACCCGCTATTTTGCCTTTCACTCTTAAGTGGAGCTTCACAATGGACAACCTCAAGGGCATGGCGGTCTTCGCCACCGTGGTGGCCCGCGGCTCCATGGCCGCTGCCGCCGAGAGCCTGGGCATGACCCCCTCGGCGGTCAGCCAGCAGATCCGCAAGCTCGAAGCCCACGCCCAGGTGACGCTGCTGCACCGCACCACCCGCAAGCTCACCCTGACCGAAGCGGGCGAAGCCTTCTACCGCAGTTGCGCGCAGATGCTGGCGATCGCCGAAGAGGCCGAGCAGCGCCTGGGCGAATGGCGCGAGGCGCCGGTCGGCGAGCTGCGCCTGGCCGCCCCGGTGGGCTTCTCCGGCAAGCTGATCACCGAGGCCCTGCGCCCCTTGTTGGAAAATCACCGCCAACTGCGCCTGCAGCTGTTCTTCCACGACGAGCAGATCGACCTGATCGAGCAGCGCATCGACCTTGCCATCCGCGTCGGCAGCCTGTCGGACTCCAGCCTGGTGGCGCGCCATCTGGCCGAGTGGAACAACGTCATCTGCGCCGCGCCGTCCTACCTGAGGCGTCTGCCGCCCATCGAGCATCCACAGCAACTGCAAGGGGTGGACTGGCTGGCGCTGAATACCGTCGCGCACCAGGGCTACCTGAACTTCAGCGGACCTGGCGGGGAGGGCTGCAAGCTGCGCCTGGAGCCGCGCGTCGCCGCCAACAGCATGATCGCCCTGCGCCAGTTCACCCTCGACGGCCTGGGCGTTTCCGCGCAACCCGAACCGGAAGTCCGCGAGGCGCTGGAGGAGGGCCGCTTGCAGCGCCTGCTGCCGGACTGGACGCTGCCTCCGTTCGGTATCTACGCCGTCACGCCACGTCGCGACGCCCAGCCGGCCAAGGTCAAGGTCGCCATCGAGGCACTGCGGCGCCACCTCGGCGGCTCATCCCACCTGCGCTTCCAGGCGCCGGTCTGAGAGGCGCGCTAACATGGGCGCCTCATCGACAGGAGCATCCCCATGGCCCGGAACTGGACCTGCAAGCACCACAGCGACCTGAGCAAGGAAGAGCTGTACGCCATCCTCAGCCTGCGCACCGAAGTCTTCGTGGTCGAGCAGAAATGCCCCTACCAGGAAGTCGATGGCCTCGACCTCATCGGCGACACCTGCCACCTGATGGTGGAAGAGGGTGGCCAGCTGCTCGGCTACCTGCGCCTGCTCGACCCGCAGCGCCACCAAGGTGACGTGGTCATCGGCCGCGTGGTGATCGCTCCACAGGGCCGCGGCACCGGCCTCGGGCACCAACTGATGGAACAGGCGCTGCAATTCATCGCCCAGCGCTGGCCGGGCCTGCCGATCTACCTCTCGGCACAGGCGCACCTGCAAGGCTACTACGGCCGCTACGGCTTCACGCCGGTCACCGAGGTCTACCTGGAAGACGATATCCCGCACATCGGCATGCGTCGCCAGCCCTGAGCGTCAGGCCGGGTAGTGACGCGCGAGGAAGTCGCCCAGTAGCGCGTTGACCCGCTCCGGCTGCTGGTTCTGGATCCAGTGGCCGCAGTTCTCCAGCACATGCTGCGTAAGATTCGGCACATGCTCGGGCATACGCTGCAGGGCGTAGGCCTCGAAACGGCCCACCGGGTCTCGGTCACCGATCAGGAACAGCGTCGGCTGCTCGACCTTGCGCCCGGCCAGCGGCTCGGTGCGCTGCCAGCTGCGCTCGAAGTTGCGGTACCAGTTCAGCGCGCCGTGGAAGCCACGGTCTTCGAACGTGCGCACATACCACTGGAAGTCCTCGGCGCTGCACCAGGCCGGTTGCGCAGGTGGTGTCGGCAGACCGTCGAACAGCCGGCCGTCGGGCGCTTGCTCCGGCGCCAGGCGCACGTTGTCTCCGAGGAAGTGACGCAGGCTGACGGCGATGTCCGCATCCAGCTCGGCCTCGGCGCGGCCGGGCTGCTGGAAGTAGAGGATGTAGAAGAACTTGCCGGCGAATACCTCGCGCATGATCTCCAGCGCAGGACGTTTGGCGCGGCCCGCGAACGGCACCGAAAGGGTCGCCAGCACCTCGACACGCCGAGGCTCCAGCAGCGCCAGATGCCAAGCCACCGGCGCGCCCCAGTCGTGGCCGACCATCGCCACGCGCTCGTGCCCAAGGGCCTCCATGGCACCCTGGATGTCCGCGCAGAGCGTCAGCACGTCGTAGGCATCCACCGCTTCCGGCGCACTGGTCTGGCCATAGCCACGCATCTCCGGGGCAAACACGCGGTAGCCGGCGGAGGAGAGGGCGCGCATCTGGTGCTGCCAGGAATGCCAGCACTCGGGAAAGCCGTGCAGCAGCCACACCGGTTTGCCTTCTGCCGGGCCGCAACTGTAGAGGCTGAGCTGGATACCGTTGACGGCCAGCAGCTGGTGTTCGAACTCGTTCATGGCGCGACCTTGCATGAGTGCCAGACTCAACTATGCCGCGCCTGGAGCGCAGCCCGAATCGTATTCATCGGGCGAATGTAGCGCTCTCACCAGCACCCCACGCCGATGCATCTGCTTCAGGCGCGAGCTTGCTCGCGCAGGGCCGTAGGGTGCCTTTCCCGGTGAGCCTTACTCGACAACCCAAAATCATCACCGTATTCTGCACAGCGAAACATAATTCCGTTAAAACAACTCTAAACGGAGCACGGCATGTCAGAAGCGGTACAGCTCTTACGTCGGGGCGAGATCGCCCTGGTGACGGTCGACAGCCCACCGGTGAACGCCCTCGGACAGGCCGTCCGCGCCGGGCTGATCAAGGCCTTCCAGCAGGCCGAAGCCGATCCGCAGGTGCGCGCGGTGGTGCTGGTCTGCGCCGGGCGCACCTTCATGGCCGGCGCCGATATCCGCGAGTTCGGCAAGCCAGCGCAGGCGCCGTCCCTGCCGGACGTGATCGAAGCCATCGAAAGGTCATCCAAGCCCAGCGTCGCCGTCATCCACGGCACCGCCCTGGGCGGCGGCCTGGAAGTTGCCCTGGCCTGCCACTACCGCATCGCCCGCCGCGACGCCCAGGTCGGCCTGCCGGAAGTGAAGCTCGGGCTGCTGCCCGGCGCCGGCGGCACCCAGCGCCTGCCGCGCCTGGCGGGTGTGGAAAAGGCCCTCGACATGATCGTCTCCGGCGCGCCGATCCGCGCGGCCGATGCCCTGGACAACACCATCGTCGACGAGCTGTTCGACGGCGACCTGATCGCAGCCGGCCTCGCCTTCGCCCAGCGCCTGTTGGCGGACGGCAAGGGCCCGCGGCGCACCGGCGAACGCAACGAGCGCGTACAGGAAAGCGGCCTCGCCGAGCTGATCGCCCACAAGCGCGGCGAAGTACAGAAACGCCTGCCCGGCCAGTTCTCCCCGCAACGTTGCATCGACGCCGTGGAAGCCGCGACCCAGTTGCCGATGCACGAAGGCTTGGTGCGCGAGCGCGAACTCTTCCTGCAATGCATGGAATCGCCGCAGCGCGCCGCGCTGATCCACGCCTTCTTTGCCGAGCGCGAGGCCGCGCGGGTCGAAGGGCTTGCAGCCGATGTGCAGGCCAGGGAAATCCGCCGCGCCGCTGTTATCGGTGGCGGCACCATGGGTGTCGGCATCGTGCTGTGCTTCGCCAACGCGGGTATCCCGGTGCAGGTGCTGGAAGTGAGTGAAGACGCCCTGCAGCGCGGGCTCGACCGCGCCCGCAGCCTGTACGCCGCCAGCGTGGCGCGCGGCAGCCTGAGCGCCGAGGAAATGGAGCGGCGCATGGGTCTGATCAGTGGCGTGCTCGATTACGCCGCGCTGGGCGATGCCGACGTGGTGGTCGAGGCGGTGTTCGAAAGCCTGGAAGTGAAGCGCCATGTCTTCCAGCAACTGGACGCCGCCTGCAAGCTCGGCGCGATCCTCGCCAGCAATACATCCTCGCTGGACCTCGATGAAATCGCCGCCTTCACCCAGCGTCCGCAGGACGTGGTCGGCCTGCACTTCTTCAGCCCGGCCAACGTCATGCGCCTGCTCGAAGTGGTGCGCGGCAAGGCCACCTCGGACACTGTGCTCGCCACCTCCATGCAACTGGGCAAGCGCCTGAAGAAGGTCTCGGTGATGGTCGGCGTGTGCGACGGCTTCGTCGGCAATCGCATGATCTTCCAGTACGGCCGCCAGGCCGAGTTCCTGCTGGAGGAGGGCGCCACACCCGCACAGGTGGACCGCGCGCTACGCGCCTTCGGCATGGCCATGGGACCGCTGGCGGTGCGCGACCTCTCCGGCCTCGACATCAGCCACGCGATCCGCTCGCGCCAGCGGCCGAACCTCAAGCCCGGCCAAACCCTGCCGGCGGTGCTCGATCACCTGATCGCCGCCGGCATGCTCGGGCAGAAGACCGGCACCGGCTTCTACCAGTACGGCGAAGGCGGTCGCGCCGCGCAGGACAACCCGGCGCTGCCGGCCATGCTCGAACAGGCGGCCGCCGAGCGCGGCATCATCCGCGCGCCGGTCAGCGATGAGGAAATCGTCGAGCGCTGCATCTACGCGCTGATCAACGAGGCCGCCAACATCCTCGACGAAGGCATCGCCCAGCGCGCCAGCGACGTCGATGTGATCTTCCTCAACGGCTACGGCTTCCCCACCTGGCGCGGCGGCCCGCTGTTCCATGCCGACAGCATCGGCCTTGTCCATGTGCTCGAACGAATCCGCGAGTTCCACCGGCGCCTCGGCGCCTGGTGGCAGCCCGCACCGCTACTCGAACGCCTGGTGGCCGAAGGCCGCCGTTTTGCCGATCTCTGAGGACCCGCCATGGACATCCATTTCACTCCCGACGAACTGGCATTCCGCGATGACGTGCGCCACTTCCTGCAGACCAGGCTGCCCAAGGACATCGCCTCCAAGGTGCGCCTGGGCAAACACCTGAACAAGGGCGACCACCAGCGCTGGCAGCGCGTCCTCGCCGAGCAGGGCTGGTACGCCACCCACTGGCCCGAAGAGTTCGGCGGCACCGGCTGGAACGCCGTGCAGAAGCACATCTTCGAAGAGGAATGCGCCGCGTTCGGCGCGCCGCGCACCATCCCCTTCGGCGTCAACATGGTCGCCCCGGTGATCATCAAGTTCGGCACGCCCGAGCAGCAGGCGCACTACCTGCCGCGCATCCTCGACGGCACCGACTGGTGGTGCCAGGGCTACTCCGAGCCGGGCGCCGGCTCCGACCTCGCCAGTCTGAAAACCCGCGCCGTGCGCGACGGCGAGCATTACGTGGTGAACGGCCAGAAGACCTGGACCACCCTCGGCCAGCACGCCGACTGGATCTTCTGCCTGGTGCGCACCGACCCGGAGGCACAGCAGCAACGTGGCATCAGCTTCCTGCTGATCGACATGAACACCCCCGGCATCACCGTACGCCCGATTATCACCCTCGACGGCGAGCACGAGGTCAACGAGGTGTTCTTCGACAACGTGCGCGTGCCGGTGGAAAACCTGGTCGGCCGCGAGAACGAGGGCTGGACCTGCGCCAAGTACCTGCTGACCTACGAGCGCACCGGTCTCGCTGGCATCGGCGCGTCCAAGGCGGTGCTCGCGCACCTGAAGCAGGTCGCCAGTCGCGAGCTGTGCGACGGAAAACCGATGCTCGAAGACCCGCTGTTCCGCGCCCAGGTGGCGGAGGTGGAGATGCAGCTGATGGCCATCGAGATGAGCACCCTGCGCATCCTCGCCGCCGCCCGCGAAGGCGGCGTGCCGGGCGCGGAAAGCTCGATCCTGAAAGTAAAGGGCACGGAGATTCGCCAGGCCATCAGCCACCTGCTGCGCAAGGTGCTCGGCCCCTATGCGCTGCCCTTCATCGAGGACGAGTTCGAGCTGGGCAGCGAGGCGCTGCATGCGGATTACGCGGCGGCGCCGGCCAGCCAGTACTTCAACCTGCGCAAGCTGTCGATCTTCGGCGGCTCCAACGAAATCCAGAAGAACATCGTCTCCAAGATGATTCTCGAACTGTGAGGCCAGGGCCATGGACTTCAAACTGAGCGAAGAGCAGCAGATGCTGCAGGACACCGCGGCGCGCCTGGTGCGCGACGCCTATCCGTTCGACAAGCGCGAGGGCTTCAGCAAGAGCGAGTTGGGCTACAGCGCCGACTTCTGGCGCCAGCTCGGCGAGCTGGGGTTGACCTCAGTGTCGCTGCCGGAAAGCCACGGCGGCTTCGGCGGCGGCGTGGAAAGCATGCTGGTGCTCACCGAACTGGGCCGCGGCCTGTGCCTGGAGCCTTACCTGCAATCAGTGGTGCACGGCGGCGGGCTGATCGCCCAGCTGGGCAGCGACGCGCAGAAGGACCATTGGCTGCCCCGTATCGCCAGTGGCGAAGCGCAACTGGCGGTCGCGCTGGAAGAACCACAGAGCCACTACCAGCTGCACGACGTGCAGACCCGCGCGGAGCAAATCGGCAACGGCTGGAAGCTGAGCGGGCGCAAGGCGGTGGTTATCGGCGGGCAGAGCGCCACGGCGATCCTGGTCTCGGCGCGGGTGTCCGGCAATGCGCGGGACGAGACGGGCATCGGCCTGTTCCTCATCGACCCGCAACGGGCCGGCGTGAGCCACCGCGACTACCCGACGGTGGACGGCCAGCGCGCCTGCGAGCTGTTCCTCGACGGTGCCCTTGGCGAAGCCATTGGCACGCCGGGCGAGGCGCTGCCGGCGCTGCGTTACCAACACGGCCGCGCCATCGCCGCGCAGTGCGCCGAGGCGCTTGGCAGCCTGCAGGAAGCCTGCGCGCTGACCCTGGACTACCTGAAGACGCGTAAGCAATTCGGCATCCCGATCGGCAAGTTCCAGGTGCTGCAGCACCGAATGGTGGACATGCGCAGCGAGCTGGAGCAGGCCACCAGCATGGCGATCCTTGCCGCCTGCGTCGCCGACCAACCCGACAGCGCCGAGCGCAGCCGCACCCTGGCCGCCGCCAAGTTCATCGTCACCCGCGCGGCGCGCTACGTGGCCGAGCAGGCGATCCAGCTGCACGGCGGCATCGGCATGACCTGGGAATACGTGCTGGCGCACCACGCCAAGCGCCTGGTGATGCTCAGCCACCAGTTGGGTGACGATGATCATCACCTGAAGGTGTATGCGGGGTTGATGGAGGTGGCGTGAGCCGCGCAAGTGCCTGTTGCTCTAGCTCTAGCCTTTGAGGTCTTCCAGAGAAACATCCGCGCACTCCGAACCGCCCCTTCAGGAGGCCGAGTGGAATCGGAGTTTCAGGGGTTGAGCGACATGGATGTCGCGAGAGCGTCGTCGGGCCAGGGATGGCCCGTCGACGCGAGCCCCTGAAACTTCGATGGAGCGAGGGAAACGGAGCGCAGCGTAGTAACAGCCGAAGGCTGGCCCGCAGGGTGAGCGAAGCGAATCAGTCCCGCGAAGCGGGACCCGGATGCAGGGGCAAGACCTTTGGTTACTTTCTGTGGGGCGGCCATCCGCAGTTTGAGAAAGTAACTCGCCCGAGGGGGCGAAACAAAACCTCTCAGCACACGCCGAAGCGGCGCAGAAACACCTAACCCCAAAACGGCGGATAACGCCTTAGGCGTTATTCACCCTACGAAGTGCAAGAGCATCGCGGACGGAGTCCGCTCCTACGAAATCGGTTCTCCCCGTTAGGGAATATCAGGCCCCGAGGCTCTCGATATCCCGCGCCAGCATCTCCAGCTCGTGGGCCAGCGACCCACGCAGCGTCTCTTCGCTGAGCTGGAACGACGGCGCCCCACAGGTCAGCGCCATCAGCCCACCGTCCGCCAGGCGCAGCGGCACGCCGGCCGCTCGCACGTTGCGGTCCCAGTCGCCCAGGGACAGGCAGAACCCATGCTCGCGATACTCCTCGAAGGACGCCTCCAGCGACTCGCGCATCGCACTCCAGTCGCCTTCGTGGCGCGCTTCCAGCGCCGACAGCAGGTGTTCGCGCTCCTGCTCAGGGGTCGCGGCGAGGTAGGCACGGCCGGCGGCGGTGGTGGCCAGCGGCAGGCGCACGCCCGCGTCCATGCGCAGGGAAGTCGCCTCCGGCGGGCGGCAGTTCTCCACGTAGATCATCGACAGCCAGTCACGGCAGGTGAGGCCGACCGTGGTGTTGGTACGGCGGGCGAAGGCCTCCATATAGGGCTTGGCCAGCTGGCGCACGCGCAGGTTGGAGACGTAGGCGTACCCCAGCGCCAGCACACCGGAATCCAGCTGGTACTTCTCGTGCTGCTGCGAGTAGCAGAGGTAGCCGAGCTTGGTCAGGGTGTAGGTCATGCGCGACACCGTTGGCTTGGGAAGCCCGGTGATCCGCGCGATTTCCTGGTTGCCGAGCACCACCGAGCCGTGGGTGAAGGCACGCAGCACATCCAGCCCACGGGCAAGCGCCTCGACGTACTTGCGGTCCTTGGGGTTGCTGCTGTCTTCGACGTCGTCGCTCATGGGGCCTCGGCGGGGAAATCCTGTTGACGGGCGCCGCTGGCGGCGCGGGCGAACGATAGCAGATCGGCCGCTTTCCCCGCAGCGGTCCCGAGCCTGCTCGTTGCGTCGGGTCAGCCTATCGCATACCATCGATTTCGACATGTAGTTTCGCTGTGCAGAACAATAATTCAAGGCTCAGGGAAAAGTACGGAGAAGTCGATGCCCACCTCCAAGACCGGATACGTAGCCCGTGAGATCGCCAGACACGGCTACGTCGGCCAGGCACTGGTGGATACCGAGCTGCGCACGGCGGACGAGAAGGGCAACGACACCGACCCCGACCAGCCCGGCAAGCTGCTGCGCCGCCAGCTGCGAGATCTGGAGTTGTCCCGGAGAACCACGGCATGAGCGCAGCGTCTATGGTTGAAGCAGGTTCGCACGATGAGACCCGCAGCATGACCGAGTCCTTCCACCGCATCGGCGTGATCGGCGCAGGCGCCATGGGCCGTGGCATCGCCCAGCTGTTCGCCACGGCCGGCCTGCCGGTGCGCCTGTACGACAGCGATCCGCAGACCATTGAGCAGGCCCTGGCCTTCAACCGCGAGCTACTGGAGCGTTCGGTGGCCAAGGGCAAGCTCAGCCCCGAGGCGCTCAGCGCCACGATGCAGCGCCTGCTGCCAACTCACAGCCTCGACGAACTGGCCGACTGCGACCTGCTGGTCGAAGCCATCATCGAGGACCTCGGCGCCAAGCAGGCGCTGCTCGCCGAACTGGAAAAGCGCGTAGCGCCGGATGCCGTGCTGGCGAGCAACACCTCGTCGCTGTCGGTCACCCGCATCGCCGCGCGCTGCCAGCACCCGGAGCGGGTCGCCGGCTTCCACTTCTTCAACCCGGTGACGCTGATGCGCATCGTCGAAGTGGTGCGCGGCCAGCGCACCAGCGAGTCGGTGGTGCATCGCCTGAGCCGGCTGGCGGAGCAGGCCGGGCATTTCCCGGCGGTGTCGCCGGACAGCCCCGGCTTCATCGTCAACCACGCCGGCCGCGCCTTCAGTACCGAAGCCCTGCGCATCCTCGGAGAAGGCATCGCCAGCCCGGCCCAGGTCGACCGCATCCTGCGCGACGGCGCAGGCTTCCGCATGGGCCCGTTCGAACTGCTCGACCTGACCGGCCTGGACATCTCCCACGCGGTGATGGAATCGCTCTACCAGCAGTTCTACCAGGATCCGCGCTACACGCCGTCAACCCTGGCCGCCCAGCGCGTGGCCGGCGGTCTCCTCGGGCGCAAGAGCGGCGAGGGCTTCTACCGCTACCGCGACGGCCAGCCGCTGCACGAGGTGGAAGAACAGCCGGAACCGGTGTTGCTGAACCGGCCGTACTGGCTCGACAGCCAGGACCCGGAGCTACGCCACCGCATCGCCGCCATCCTGACCCAGGGTGGCGTGGTGCTGGAAACCAGTGAGGCGCCGTCATCCCGCGCTATCTGCCTGGTCACCCCGCTGGGAACCGACGCCAGCACCTGCATCGACGCCTTGGGTCTGCCACCCGAACGCAGCCTGGCGCTGGAGACCTTCACCGACCTGGACCGCCGCCGCGTGCTGATGCGCCAGCCGGCCCTCGATCCGAAACTGGAGATCCAGGCACGCCAGGCGCTGGGCAGCGACGGCGTGCCGGTGGAGGTGATCAACGACTCGCCCGGCTTCATCAGCCAGCGGGTGATCGCCGGGATCGTCAACCTGGGCTGCGAGATCGTCCAGCGCGGTATCGCCAGTCCGGTGACGCTGGACCGGGCGGTGCAGCTGGCGCTGGGTTATCCGTTCGGTCCGCTGGCCTTCGGCGAGCACTACGGCGCAGCGCGCATCCTCACGATCCTCCAGGGCCTGCAGGCCTGCTACGGCGAGGCGCGTTACCGGCCGAGCCCGTGGTTGCGCCGTCGCGCGCAGCTGGACCTGCCGTTGCACAGCCCTGATCGGGCGGAGTGAGATTCAACCTGTAGGAGCGAGCTTGCTCGCGAACCGCCCAACGCTGGAGTTGCCGGAAATCTGTTCGCGAGCAAGGACTGGGCGTCCCCCTCAGTCCTACGAAGAGCAGGGCAATTCCGTAGTCAGAACACCACGCGCTGCCCCGCCATCAGCTGCTCCAGCGCTGCCGTCCGTTGCGCCGGGGGCAACGCCCCGAGCTTCTCCACCCGCGCATAGAACGCCGGCCAGTTGCCGCCGACCTGGGCGAACAGTGCGGCAAAGGCGGGCACCCACTGGTCGTAGAGCCCGAAGGGCAGCAACTTGGCGTTGTTCAGCGGGCCATTGATCCAGGCGTCGAACGGCGCCTTGCCGCCCCATTCGTGGGCGCACAGTTCGCGGTACTCGCTACGCAGGCGCTCGAATTCCGCCGCCTTGCCGGCGCGTTTCTCGGCATCGCTGCGCGGACTGGCATACAGCTTTTGCAGGCGCTTGCGGGTATCGAGCACCAGCTGGGTGAAGCGCTTGCGCTGCTGCTCCAGTTGTGGCGACTCCTCCGCCAGGCCGCGCGCGGCACGCCAGCGGCGGCCGCCCTCGGTCTCGACGAAGGTGGCGAAGGATTCGTTGAAGGCGGTGTCGCCCGGCAGGTAGAACTTCTGGTGCGCCAGCTCGTGGAAGATGGTCTCGGCCAGACGCTGGTCGCCCCAGCGCAGCATGCTGCTGAGGATCGGGTCATCGAACCAGCCGAGGGTCGAGTAGGCCTCCACGCCGCCGACGTACACATCCATCCCCTGGTCCTTCAGTCGCTTCGCCTCGCCCTGCGCGCCCGCCTCGCCGTAGTAGCCGCGATAGGCCACGCAGCCGGCGATGGGGAAGCAGTGGGTAACCGGACGCAGCGACAGCTCGGGGGTGGCGAAGACGTTCCACACCACATTGGGCCTGTGGATATCCGCGTAGCGGCGGTAGCTGCGGTTGTCCGGCAAGCCCAGCGCGGCGCTGGCGAAGGCGCGCGCCTCCTGGGACTGCTCCAGGCGCCGGCGCAGGACAGGGTCACGGGTGGGGTCGGCGACGACCTCGGAGACCGGTTCGCGGGCGGCCAGAAGACGCAGCTGACCGTCGGCCAGCTGCCCGTAATAACTCACCGTGGAACAACCGCTCAGCGCCCAGATCGCCAGGCAGGGAACCCAGCGGCACAGGCAGCTGTCGAGTGTCGGGATAAGAAGGCGGAAGGGCATGCGCGGAACATAGCACAGCGCTCGGTCCGCCCGCTGGCACGACGTAACCTACCCAGGAGTCTCCTCGATGCGCGCCGCTCTCACTGCCATCAGCCTGCTCGCCCTGAGCGGCTGTTCCCTGCTGATGCCACGCCCCGACCCGAACCGCGCATGGATCGACCTGAGCACCAACAGCCAGAGCGATCTCACCGCCACGAAAGTCGATGACAAGGACTGGCCCAGCTCGCGCTACTTCGAGGTCGATCCGGGGCAGCACGAGCTGCGCGTGCGCTTCCAGTTCCAGGTCGAACCGGTGGACATCGGCCCGGTGGACGAAGCCCTCTGGCGCGATTGCGAGCTGACTGTGAAGTACAAGGATTTCGCCGCCGGCCAGCGCTATCGCCTGGAAACCGGCAGCATCGGCTTCCGCCCCTGGGCCAAGCTGTATGACGCGCAATCCAACGAGATCGCACGGGGCCGCGAGCGCGGTTGCGATCGCGCCTGAGGTCGACGCGCCAACGCGAGGTTATGCTGTGGTGAATGGTCCTTCGCCACGGTGAACCCTCATGCGTCTGTGTCTGCTCTTCGCACTTGCCTTGCTGGGCGGCTGCGCCGGCCCGCTGCCCGCCCACGACCCGCAGATGGCCTGGGTCGATCTCTACACCACGCCCGGCAAGACGCTGATGGCGGAGCGCGTGGACGGCCAGTCGGTGAACGATGGACGCTACTTCCAGGTGACACCCGGCCACCACGAACTGATCGTGCGCTTCCAGTATGAAATCCCCGCCGGCGGCGGCATGGGGCCGGGCAGCGATCTCGCCGAGCTGACCTGCCGGGTCAAGGTGACCTACGACAACTTCGTCGCCGGCCAGCGCTACAGGCTGGAACTGCGCCCGCAGCTGCGCAGCGCCCTGGCACTGCTGACCGATGCCAACGGGAAGCTGGTGGCGGAGACGGACTTCCAGGGGCCGGTGAGCTGCGGGCCGTTCTAGCTCGAACAGCCATAGGACAGAAGTTCTGCGCCCCTGTAGGAGCGGGCCACGCCCGCGATTCGCGCGCATGGCGCGCTCCTACAGTCGAGCCGTCGTGCCAGCCCGAGCGGAATCTCAGCTGTCGTTCTTCTGGTAGATGATCCGCCGCTTCCCGCCATCGCAGGTGCCGACCACCATGTTGGGGTCCTTCACCTCGGACTTGTCCACGATCTCCAGGGTATAGGAAGTCACCCCGGCAGCCTGGATCTTGGTCTCGATCTCCGCCTTGAGCTCCTCACACGGCTTGGTTGCCGCCCAACTCGCCGGAGTCGCCAGCAACAGCGCCAGGCTGGTCGCCACGGCCCATTTCATCGTCATCGCATTCCCTCGTCATACCCCCACACGGGGCCCCTAATCCTAACGGTGGACCACCACCTGGCGACAGAGTGCCGGTCAAGCTCGATGCAATTGCGTACGGCCAGCCTCGCTGGCGGGCCGCCATGAAAAAGGCCGGGGCCCTTGCGGGCTCCCGGCCGATTCATCCACCCGCAGCGATTACTTCGAGTAGACGATTTCCTTCTTGCCGGCGTCGCAGGTGCCCACGACCTTCTTGCCTGCGGCAGCGCCCTTGTCGGCGATCTCCAGCGTGTAAGACGCGACGCCCTTGGCTTTCAGCTTCGCATCGATCTCCGATTTCAGCTCTTCGCACGGTTTACCGGCGGCCAGTACATTGCCCGCCAGTGCGAAGACCCCCACGGCCAACAAAAACTTCTTCATCGTTAACGCTCCCTCGCCATTCACTGAAATAGGCCCATCCGGGCCGAAAACCGGGCGAACCCGGTGCACCGCTCAAGGCGCGCTGCGAGCATCGCAGACGCGCATGACAAAAGTCCGTGGGCCGATCGTGGTTTCCCGGCAGCCCTTAGCTGTTGGCAATCTTGAAACCGACCTTGATGGTCACCTGGTAGTGGCCGACCGCGCCATTCTCGATGTGCCCACGGGTGTCCACCACCTCGAACCACTCCAGGAAGTCGATGCTCTTGGCCGCCTCGGCCAGGGCATTGTTGATGGCGTCCTCGATGCTGGTGCGCGAGGAGCCGACCAGTTCGATCTTCTTGTAGGTGTGATGATTCGACATGCCCACTCTCCTGTGTTCGCCGCGCCGCACAGGCAGAGTGCCAGCGCCTCCTAGGACACTAGTAGAGGGGTGGGCTCAGGGCAAACGGCAGCAGCCCCTGAATGCCTCAGACTTTCAGCTCGCCACGCAGCCAGTCCGCCAGCAGCGCGGCGCGCCGGTCGGGCAAACGCGCTGGTACCCACAGCGCCAGCCGCGCACGGGTTTCGACGAAGCCCCAGGGCGCGGCCAGGCGGCCGGCGGAGAGGTCGTCAGCTACCACCTGCTGCGGCGCGATGGCCACGCCCAGCCCGGCCACCGCCGCTTCCAGCAGGTAGTAGAGGTGTTCGAAGCCCTGCCCGAGCCGCAGCGCGCCGGCCGCAAGGCCGCTGTTGGTCGCCCACGCCGGCCAGGCCTGCGGGCGCGAGGTGGTGTACAGCAGCGACTCGCCCAGCAGGGCAGTGGCGGGCGCCGCGCAGAGCTCGGCAAAGCGCGAATAGCGCGGGCTGAGCACCGGGCCGACGCGCTCCACCGCCAGTTCGTGCACCTGCATGTCCGCCGGCCAGGGCGGCTCGGCGAAGTGCAGCGTGGCATCGAGGCCGGCGCGACGCGGGTCGATCTCGCCCTCGCTGGCCGACAGTTGCAGGCGCAGGCCGGGCAGCTCGCGGTTCAGCCGGTCCAAGCGCGGGATGAACCAACGGGCGAGCAGACTGCCCGGACAGCCGAGCACGAAGGGCGCATCGCCGTCGGCCTGGCGGCGCAGCTCGGCGCTGACGTTGCGCAGGCGCTCGAAGGCGTCACTGGCGACCTCGCTCAGGCGCTGGCCGGCATCGGTGAGTTTTACGCCGCGACCATCCTTGACGAACAGGGTGACGCCCAGTTCTTCCTCCAGTTGACGGATCTGCCGGCTCACCGCGCCGTGGGTGACGTTCAGCTCGTCCGCCGCCGGGCTCATGCCACGCAAGCGCGCGGCGGCCTCGAAGGCGCGCAGGGCATTGAGCGGGGGAAGGTCTCGGCTCATGGCAGTCAATCTGTGAGTTTTTCTGACAGGTTGAAGCGATCTTATCGCTTTTCCCCGTCATCACACAGCCGTATCCTGAGCGCCACTCGTAGGAAGACCTCAGTTTCTGGGCTCCCGCGTTCGCGGGAGTGACGGGATAGCCCCCGGCGTCATCCCCGCGAACGCGGGACGCGGCTCCATCGCGAACAGCGCTTGCGCTGGCCCGAAGGGGCATCACCCAACGAACATGGCGCCCTACCAACCCGACCCCCACAGGAGCCTTCCCATGTCCACACTGCGCACCGGTCCAGACGCCAAGGGCCTGTTCGGCAACTTCGGCGGCCAGTACGTCGCCGAGACCCTGATGCCGCTGATCCACGACCTGGCCCGCGAATACGAGAAGGCCAAGGACGATCCCGAGTTCCAGAAGGAGCTGGCCTACTTCCAGCGCGACTACGTCGGCCGTCCGAGCCCGCTGTACTTCGCCGAGCGCCTGACCGAGCACTGCGGCGGCGCGAAGATCTACCTGAAGCGCGAAGAGCTGAACCACACCGGCGCGCACAAGATCAACAACTGCATCGGCCAGATCCTCCTGGCCAAGCGCATGGGCAAGCAGCGCATCATCGCCGAGACCGGCGCCGGCATGCACGGCGTGGCCACCGCCACCGTGGCTGCGCGCTTCGGCCTGCAGTGCGTGATCTACATGGGTACCACCGACATTGATCGCCAGCAGGCCAACGTGTTCCGCATGAAGCTGCTGGGCGCCGAAGTGATCCCGGTCACCGCCGGCACCGGCACCCTGAAGGACGCGATGAACGAAGCCCTGCGCGACTGGGTGACCAACGTCGACAGCACCTTCTACCTGATCGGCACTGTGGCCGGCCCGCACCCGTACCCGGCGATGGTCCGCGACTTCCAGGCGGTGATCGGCAAGGAAACCCGCGAGCAGCTGGCCGAGAAGGAAGGGCGCCTGCCCGATTCCCTGGTT
Organism: Pseudomonas sp. SCB32; assembly: GCF_009189165.1. Lineage (NCBI taxonomy): Bacteria > Pseudomonadati > Pseudomonadota > Gammaproteobacteria > Pseudomonadales > Pseudomonadaceae > Pseudomonas > Pseudomonas sp. SCB32. The sequence continues at coordinate 39,177 of NZ_CP045118.1, read as the reverse complement.
GCCTGCATCGGCGGCGGCTCCAACGCCATGGGCCTGTTCCACCCGTTCCTGGATGACAAGAGCGTTGCGATCGTCGGCGTCGAAGCCGCCGGCCACGGCATCGAGACCGGCAAGCACGCGGCCAGCCTGAACGGCGGCGTGCCGGGCGTGCTGCACGGCAACCGCACCTTCCTGCTGCAGGACGAGGACGGCCAGATCATCGACGCGCACTCCATCTCCGCCGGCCTGGACTACCCCGGCATCGGCCCGGAACACGCATGGCTGCATGACATTGGTCGCGTCGAGTACACCTCGATCACCGACCACGAGGCGCTGGAAGCCTTCCACACCTGCTGCCGCCTGGAAGGCATCATCCCCGCGCTGGAGTCCTCCCACGCGCTGGCCGAAGTCTTCAAGCGCGCGCCGAACCTGCCCAAGGACCACATCATGGTGGTGAACCTGTCCGGTCGCGGCGACAAGGACATGCAGACCGTCATGCACCACATGCAACAGGAGCAGAAAGCATGAGCCGCCTGCAGACCCGCTTCGCCGAACTGAAACAGCAGAACCGCGCCGCCCTGGTGACCTTCATCACCGCTGGCGACCCGGGCTACTCCACCTCGCTGGACATCCTCAAGGGCCTGCCCGAAGCCGGCGCCGACGTGATCGAGCTGGGCATGCCGTTCACCGACCCGATGGCCGATGGCCCAGCGATCCAGCTGGCCAACATCCGCGCCCTGGGCAACGGCCAGAACCTGGCCAAGACCCTGAAGATGGTCCGCGAATTCCGCCAGGGCAACAGCACCACCCCGCTGGTGCTGATGGGCTATTTCAACCCGATCCACTACTACGGCGTGGACAAGTTCATCGCCGACGCGAAAGAGGCCGGCGTCGATGGCCTGATCGTGGTGGACCTGCCGCCGGAGCACAACGAAGACCTGTGCGATCCGGCCCAGGCAGCAGGCATCGACTTCATCCGCCTGACCACCCCGACCACCGACGACAAGCGCCTGCCGACCGTACTGAACGGCAGCTCGGGCTTCGTCTACTACGTCTCGGTGGCCGGCGTGACCGGCGCCGGCGCGGCGACCCTGGAACACGTCGAGCAGGCTGTGGCGCGTCTGCGTCGCCACACCGACCTGCCGGTGTCCATCGGCTTCGGCATCCGCACCCCGGAACACGCGGCGAGTATCGCGCGCCTGGCCGACGGCGTGGTGGTGGGCTCGGCACTGATCGACAAGATCGCCGAGGCCACCAGCTCCGCCGATGCGGTGCAGAGCGTGCTCGGCCTGTGCCGTCAGCTGGCCGAGGGCGTGCGTAACGCGCGCTGAAGATTGCTAGCGCAGCACAACCTGTAGGAGCTGCGCCATGCGTGCGATCGCGGGCATGGCGCGCTCCTACAGGGAGCAGAAAAAAGCCCGGCGAATGCCGGGCTTTTTCGTTTCAGGCGAGGCTTATTCCAGCTCTTCCTGTTGCGGCGCTTCTTCGACGCCGACAGTGGCGCCACCGCCCAGGCCCAGCCCCTGCGCGGAGCCCATGGCGAAGGCCACGAACTCCTGGGTGGTCATGTCCTTGCCGTTGAACTTCACCTTGTCGTCAGCGTAGGCCAGCGAACTGCTCAGGCTGTTGCCGTCCAGCACTGCCCACTCCGATTGCAGCGCCATGCCGCTGAACAGATCAGTCATGGCATCGGTCTGCTGCTTGAGCGCAACCGGATCGACGCTGCCGGCGTCCGCGCCACCCAGCGAGGCCTGCAGTGCAACGACATCGCCGATCACCGCCTTGTCTACCTTCAGGTTGGCCTTGAGCGACGCCAGCACGCTGCGGGCCATCTCGTCCGGAGTCTGCGCGGCATGGTCGGGCTTGCGCAGGTCCACAGCGAGGGACACCTTCGCCACCCCATGGGCGGTCCGCAGCGAGAGCTCATCCAGCGCCAGCTTCGGCGAGCTGTCGAGCATGCGCAGGAACTGGCCCTTGAGTGCCTCTTCCTGCTCCGGAGTCAGCTCCGCGGTGCTGCCGACGCTGCCCAGGGCGTACTGGTTGTAGGTTTCCTTGAGGGACTTGAGGGTGCCCTCGTCGAGGTTGCGCAGGCTGGTGTCGAGCTTCAGGCCGCCGATCTCCTGGCCCTGTACCAGCAGCTGGCCGACGCGGTAGGAGAGGGTCTGGTCCAGGCCCTTCTCGCCCTGCTTGAGCACTTCCTCGCCGACAGCCTGGCGCAGTTCCACTTCCGGGCTGCCCGGGGCTTTCACGCGCAGGCTCTTCAGGCTGACCGAGCTGGGGCCGAGAGCGAAGCCATTGGCGTTTTCCTTCTTGTCGCCCGCGATGCCCAGGTCGCGCAGTTCGACGCGCACCGGCTGGCCGCTCTGCGGGTCGAGGAACACCAGGTCGGCCTCCGCCAGCCTGGCGTCGCCGCGCACGTCCTTCTTGTCGCCGGACACGCTGAAGTTCACGGTGGCCGGCGACAGACGCAGGCTCTCACCGTCCTTGGCGAATTGCAGGGCGGCGCTCTCGAAGACGCCTTCCTGTTGCTGGTCGTAATGTATGGCCAGCTCGCCGCTGAGCGGCGCCTTGCCGGCGGCGGCCGCGAACAGCGGCGCGGTGAACTCGTTCTGCTCCAGGGCGAAATGGCTCTGCGCCATGACCGGCGCCAGCTTGCCGGCCGCCAGGCGCGACGCCGGGAACGGGCCGTGCTCGAGACGATCGGTGAACACCAGGGTAGTGGGCGCCTCGCCTTCGTTGCCGGCGATGGTCACCTGGTAACGTGCGCTGCTGGAAAGCAGGCCGCGCTCCACGCCGAGCAGCGAGACGCTCATGCCCAGGTCGGGGGCGTCGGTCTTGAGAAGGCTGTTGGCCTGTTCGATGCCGCGGGTGATTTCCTGCTCGACGCGCGAGCCGGTGTACCAGGCGCCGGCAACGGCAACGCCGACGATGGCCAGGGGAATGGCGAGGGCCAGGGCGGTCTTTTTCATGCTGCTTCCTTTCGTGTGCGGCCGTACGGGGGACATCCTGTCGACCGTTTTGGGTTGGCGGCGCGATGCTATCAGGCACACTGCCTACACTCCAACCGGCAGATTCATACAGCCAGCATTGACCCACCACGCATGACTGGCAGGATGGGTCGCCCGATCACCTTCGGAAGCCAAGCGCCATGCCTTTGCTGCACAGCGTCCACCACATCGCCCTGATCTGCTCGGATTACCCACGATCCAGGCACTTCTACACCCAGGTGCTGGAGCTGCGCGTAATCGCCGAGACCTACCGCGAAGCCCGCGACTCCTGGAAGCTCGACCTGGCACTGGGCGAGACGCAACTGGAGCTGTTCTCCTTCCCCGGCGCGCCGCCCCGACCGTCCTATCCCGAGGCCCAGGGGCTGCGTCACCTGGCGTTTGCGGTGGATGACCTGGACGCCGCCGTGGCGCATCTGGAGAGCCATGGCGTGAAGAGCGAGCCGATCCGCGAGGACGAGCTGACCGGCAAGCGGTTCACCTTCTTTGCCGATCCGGATGACTTGCCGTTGGAGCTTTACGAGCGCTGATGGCTGACTTTTGGTGCCCGGTAACGCCCTCACCCTAACCCTGGCTACGCGCCCCGCTCAGAGGGAGAGGGCTGGGGTGAGGGGAAATCTCCCGCGCCAATCTCCAAAGGAAGCACCCGTAGGAGCGGGCCATGCCCGCGATCCGACCGGCAGGTCGGTGCGATACCTGTCGCGGGCATCGCCCACTCCTACAAAGGCAATGTCACGCCGGTACCGCCGCCGCTCCCAGCGCCCCGCGCAAACTCGCCAAATCCCGCAGCGGCGGCGCGCCGAACAGGCGGCTGTATTCACGGCTGAATTGCGACGGGCTCTCATAGCCCACGCGATGCCCGGCCACCGCCACTTCCAAGCCCTCCGACAACATCAGCCGCCGCGCTTCCTGCAGGCGTAGATGCTTCTGGTACTGCAAAGGACTCAGTGCAGTCACCTCCTTGAAGCGGTGGTGCAGGGTGGACACGCTGAGGTTCACCTCGCGCGCCAGCTCCTCGATGCGCAGGGACTTGTCGAAGTTGCGGTTGAGCCACTCGATGGCGCGGGTGACGCGGTGGGTCTGGCTGTCGGTCATCGCCAGGTCATGCAACAGGTGCCCCTGCGGGCCACGCAGCAGGCGGTAGAGGATCTCACGGACGAACAGCGGCGCCAGCATGGGGATATCGCGCGGCGTGTCGAGCAGGCGCATGAGGCGCAGCAGGGCGTCGAGCACGGTGCAGTCCACGCGTTGCAGGTAGATGCCCCGGCCAGCCGGGCGCGGCGTACTGCCGGCAAGGCCCGCTTCGGCGATCAGTTGGGTGAGATCGCCCGGATCGATGTCCAGTCGGATCGACAGGTAGGGCTTCTCCGCCGAGGCCTCGATCACCTGCCCGGAGACCGGCAGGGTCACCGACACTACCAGCAGGTTGAGTTCGTCGTAGCGGTACAGCTCGCTGCCCAGGCGAATTTCCTTGCTGCCCTGGGCGATGACGCACAGGGCAGGGCGATAGAGGGTCGGCATCCGCCCCTCGCTGGGGCAATCGCTGCGCGCCAGCAACAGCGAATCGATGGCGGTTTCGAAGAGGCCTTCACCCTGGCAGTGGCGCTGGATGATGTCGGCCAGCTCCTGGCGGCCGGCGGCGACGGGATCGTAGGACTGGGACATGCGGGACCTCCAGTGGCGGCGCACGCAGCTTACGCCCGCGGCGCCTGCACGCGTGTGACAGTAAGGCAGCCGCTGGAGGATCAGGCAAGCAATCGGCAGGAATGGACAAGCGGCGCGGGCTTCAGCACGCGCACCGTGACGGTGCAGCGCGCAAATACGCGGTTTCCAACGCGTTGGCGAGGGCTTCGCAGGATCAGGCAAGAAGCTCGCAGCATCCGGATACCGCCGTGCGCTTCCCGGCCCGTAATCTTCCTGTCAGTCGTCCGAGGAGCCACCTCGGACTGCTTCGATGTAACGCGGAGGACAGGACATGCCCTGGCAACGATCGATTCAACACGAACTGCACATCCATCCCCGGAGCGGACACGATGCCCAGCTTGGCGCCCTGATCGACAACCTGGTCGACGGTGCCCGCCGCGCGCCCGGCTGCCTGGAGTGCCGGCTGGTCATCCAGGGGACGGATCGTCCCTGGCTGCTGCACAGCCACTGGCGCAACGAAGAGGCGCTGATGGACTACTTCGCCTCACCCTCGCTGCAATTGCTCGGCGAAGCGCTCTTTGGCCACTGCCGCAGCCTGAGTGGCGGCATCCTCGAAGACAGCTATCAGGCCACCGACAAGGTGGCCTGAGTCTTTTCAGCCGGTGAACTGCGACAGGTCCAGCGGCCGCACCGCGCCCATCCAGATGGCGTGGTCACGGTGGTCGCGCAGGTCGTCGCCGGTGTCCGGGTGGATGAACACCACCAGGCCATCGCGGTTCAGCGCCAGCCAGGGCACCACCTTGGCGAAAGTCTCGCTATCGAACGCCAGCTGGCAGCTCCAGTCCGGATGCGGTCCGACCGGGCGCTCATGCACGCGGCCCATCTGCACGCCGAAGCGGCGCACCGCTTCCTCGCACAGGGCGCGGGCGCGATCGAGGCTGTCGGCGTCGAAATAGACGTGGGCGTGGTAGCCCTGGATGGTGGTTTCGTTCATCGATCCTGCTCCAGTTCCGCCTGCAGCCAGTCGACGAAGCGCTGCACCAGGCGCATGCGCCGCTTGCGCTCGGGCAGCACGGCGTAATAGCCGAAACGTGATTCCAGCGATCCGGCGATGGGCCGGCACAGTAACCCCTGCTCCAGCAGTTCGTCGACCAGGTGCCGCCAGCCGATGGCCACGCCCTGCCCGGCGATCGCCGCCTGCACCAGCAGTGTGTAGTTGTCGAAGCGTAGCCCGGCGGGGGCAGGCGCCCCAGCGATACCCAAGGCACGATAGACGCCGGCCCAGTCGAACCAGCGGCTGTGCGCCTCGGGCTTGAGGTGCAGCAACGGCAGGCCGGTCAGCGCTTCGGGCGACAACGGCAGTTCGCGCCCCTCGACCAACCGCGGGCTGCACACCGGGAAGACTTCCTCGCTGAACAGGCGCAGCGCCTCGCCGTGCTTGAAGCGCCCGTCGCCGAAGGCAATGGCGACATCGATATCGCTGCGCAAGGTGACGGGGCTGCGGTCGCTGCTGATCAGGCCGACGTCCAGCTCCGGATGCGCCTGTCGGAAGCGCGGCAGGCGTGGCATCAGCCAGTAGGCGGCAAAGGCGAAGTCGGTAGCGACTTGCAGCACTTCATGGGGGTTCTTCGCGGTGACCGCGGCGATACCGGCGTCGATGCTCTCCAACCCCGCCTGAACGTGCTGCTGCAGGACCTGTCCGCTTTCGGTGAGGGCGATCCCCCGGTGGATGCGATCAAACAGGCGCACCGCCAGCAACTTCTCCAGGCGCTTGATCTGCTGGCTGACCGCCGGCTGGGTGGTGCCGAGCTCGCCGGCGGCGGCGGTGAAGCTGAGCAGGCGTGCAGCGGACTCGAACACGCGCAGCAGTTCCAGCGGCACGCTCATGTCGATCTCTCACATAAGCCAGCGTTATCCGAAGCATGTTCCGGCATGCGCTTTACCCCATTTCCAGCCAGGAAGAGACTCGTCACAACACTATTCCATAACAGCGCCAACAGGATAAGCCCACGCCATGAAGCGTCCGAACATCCTCTTCATCATGGCCGACCAGATGGCCGCGCCGCTGCTGCCGTTCTACGACGCCCAGTCGCCGATCAAGCTGCCCAACCTGTCGCGCCTCGCCAGCGAAGGCGTGGTGTTCGACTCGGCCTACTGCAACAGCCCGCTCTGCGCGCCCTCGCGCTTCACCCTGGTGAGCGGCCAGCTGCCGACGAAGATCGGCGCCTGGGACAACGCCGCCGATTTCGCCGCCGACATACCGACCTACGCGCACTACCTGCGCCGCCTGGGCTACCGCACCGCGCTGTCGGGCAAGATGCACTTCTGCGGCCCGGACCAGCTTCACGGCTACGAGGAGCGCCTGACCAGCGACATCTACCCCGCCGACTACGGCTGGGCGGTGAACTGGGACGAGCCGGACGTGCGCCCGAGCTGGTACCACAACATGTCCTCGGTGCTGCAGGCCGGCCCCTGCGTGCGCACCAACCAGCTGGACTTCGACGAGGAGGTGGTGTTCAAGGCGCGCCAGTACCTCTACGACCACGTGCGCGAACACACCGGGCAGCCGTTCTGCCTCACCGTGTCCATGACCCATCCGCACGACCCCTACACCATCCCGTGCGAGTACTGGGACCTGTACCGCGACGAGGACATCCCGCTGCCCTCGGTACAGATCGCCCAGGACGAGCAGGACCCGCACTCGCAGCGGCTGCTGAAGGTGATCGACCTGTGGGGCCAGGAGATGCCCGAGGAGAAGGTCCGCGCCGCCCGCCGCGCCTACTTCGGCGCCTGCAGCTACGTCGACGCGCAGGTCGGCGCGCTGCTGCGCACCCTGGAGGATTGCGGCCTCAGTGAAGACACCCTGATCGTCTTCTCCGGCGACCATGGCGACATGCTTGGCGAGCGTGGCCTCTGGTACAAGATGCACTGGTTCGAGATGGCCGCCCGCGTGCCGCTGCTGGTGCACGCGCCCCAGCGCTTTGCCGCGCGCCGGGTCAGCCAGTCGGTCTCCACCGTGGACCTGCTGCCGACCCTGGTTGAACTGGCCGGTGGCGCCGTGGAACCGGGCCTGCACCTGGATGGCCGCTCGCTGCTGCCGCATCTGCAAGGAAGCGGCGGCCACGACGAGGTGATCGGCGAATACACCGCCGAAGGCACCGTCAGCCCACTGATGATGATCCGCCGTGGCGACTTCAAGTTCATCTACTCCGCGCAGGACCCCTGCCTGCTCTTCGACCTGGCCAACGACCCGCGCGAACTGGAAAACCTCGCAGACTCGCCGGTCCACGCCGGGCTGGTCGGCAATCTGCTGGACGAAGCCAGGGCGCGCTGGGATGTCCCCGCGATCACCGAACGGGTACTCGCCAGCCAGCGCCGCCGCCGCCTGGTGGCCGACGCGCTGACCCACGGCAGCCTGAAAAGCTGGGACCACCAGCCGATGGTCGACGCCAGCCAGCAATACATGCGCAACCACATCGACCTCGATGATCTGGAGCGTCGCGCCCGCTATCCGCAACCGTAACGACAACCACAACTAGCCGAAGGGGATGGGAGCATGAAGAAGGTATCCGCATTGTTGCTGGCCGGCGCACTCGCGCTGGGCGGCCCGCTGGCCCGGGCCGAAGATGAAGCCTGCAGTACGGTGAAGCTGGCCGACCCGGGCTGGACCGACATCGCCGTGACCAACGGCGTGGCCGCCTTCCTGCTCGAAGGCCTGGGCTACACCGTGAAGGTCGACACCCTCTCGGTGCCCATCACCTACGGCGGCCTGCGCGACGGCCAGGTGGACGCCTTCCTCGGCAACTGGATGCCGGCGCAGCAGGGCTTCCATGACCAGTTCATCGCCAGCAAGCAGGTCACCCAGCTGGCGAAGAACCTGCAGGGCACCGAGTTCACCCTGGCCGTGCCCGTCTACGTGTGGAACGCCGGAGTGAAGACCTTCGCCGACCTCGACAAGCACGCCGACCAGTTCAACAGGAAGGTCTACGGCATCGGCTCCGGCGCGCCGGCCAACCTGTCGATCCAGAAGATGATCACCGGCGACGAGTTCGGCCTGGGCGGCTGGAAACTGGTGGAGTCCAGCGAGCAGGCGATGCTCGCCGAGGTCGGCCGCGCGGTGAAGCGCGAGCGCTGGGTGGTGTTCCTCGGCTGGACGCCGCACCCGATGAACGTGAAGTACGATATGAAGTACCTCAGTGGCGGCGAGAAGTACTTCGGCAGTACCGGCAGCGTGTTCACCGTGACCCGCAACGGCTACACCGAGCAGTGCCCGAACAGCGGCAAGCTGCTGGCGAACCTGTCCTTCGACCTGCCGATGGAGAACGCCATCATGGCCGAGGTGCTGGAGAAGAGCGTGAAGAACCCGGACGCGGTGAAGGCCTGGATCAAGGCCAATCCGCAGCGCCTCGACCAGTGGCTGGCCGGGGTGAAGACCCGCGACGGCGGCGACGCCCTGGCGGCCGTGAAGGCCAGGCTGTAGGCCTTCGATGGAACGTCTGACCCGCCTGCTGCCGTTTTTCGCCTGGCTGCCCCAGGTCACGGGGCGCGACCTGCGGCTCGATCTGGGCGTCGGTCTCTCCGGCGCGGTGCTCGCCCTGCCGCAGAGCATGGCCTACGCGCTGATCGCCGGGCTGCCGGCGGAGTACGGGCTGTACGCGGCGATGCTGCCGGTGCTGATCGCCTGCCTGTGGGGATCGTCCAGGCACATGGTCGGCGGGCCGACGGCGGCGATCTCGGTGGTGCTGTTCACTGCCATAGCCCCGCTGGCCACGCCGGGCAGTGCGCAGTTCATCCAGTACGCGCTGCTGCTGACTTTCCTCGCCGGGCTGTTCCAGTGGCTGCTGGGGATGCTGCGCTTCGGCGTGCTGGTGAATTTCGTCTCGCACTCGGTGCTGCTCGGCTTCACCTGCGGCGCCGCGCTGGTGATCGTGATCGGCCAGTTGCCTTATCTGCTGGGCATCAGCGCGGGCGGGCAGGGCACGGCGCTGACCAGCGCCGCCGCGCTGTGGTGGAAGCTGCCACAGTTCCATGGGCCTTCATTGCTGGTGGGGCTGTTCAGCCTGGCGCTGAGCCTGATCGTGAAGCGCCTTTGGCGACACGGACCGGCCTTGCTGATCGGCTTGATCGGCGCCAGCGCGCTGGTCTGGGTGATGCCGATGACCTTCGCGGATGTCGCCAAGGTGGCGGCCTTCCGCAGCGCACTGCCACCGCCCAGCCCGTTGTCGTTCGATCTGTCCGCCATCGCCCAACTGCTGCCCGCTGCAGTAGCGTGCGGCATGCTCGGGCTGGTCACCAGCCTGTCCATTGCCCGTGCACTGGCGGCGCGCTCGCACCAGCCGCTGGACGCCAACCAGGAGGTGCGCGCCCAGGGGCTGTCCAACCTGATCGGGCCGTGGCTGTCCGGCACGTTGTCCGCCGGCTCCTTCACCCGCTCGGGGCTGAACCAGGACGCCGGTGCGCGCACGCCACTGGCCGGGGTGTTCTCGGCGCTGTGGGTGGCACTGCTGGCGATGGCCGGGGCCGGGTTGATCACCCATATCCCGCTGCCGGCCATGGCCGCCGGCATTCTGCTGATCTGCTGGAACCTGGTCGACCGCCCGGCCCTGCGCGCGCTGTGGAAAGGCAGCCGCGCCGAGTCCCTGGTCATGCTGCTGACCCTCGCGGCGACCTTGCTGCTGCCGCTGCAGAACGCCATCTACGCCGGCGTCCTGGCGTCGCTGTTCTTCTACCTCAAGCGCACCTCGCAACCGCGTGTGCAGCAGTGGGAGAGGGAGGATGAGGAAGTGCTGCGCATAGAGGGCTCGATCTTCTTCGGCGCCTGCGACTACCTGCAGAAACTGATGCAGCGCAGCCGTGGCGAGCGCCTGGTGCTGGACGCCCACCACGTGAACTTCATCGATTTCGCCGGCGCGCAGATGCTCCAGCAGGAAGCCCGCCGCCTCGCCAGCGAAGGCCGCAGCCTGGTGCTGCGCAATGCGCGGCCACGGGTGCGGGCGGAGCTGGAAAAGCAGATGGGGACGTGTGGGGTGTTGCAGGTGGAGGAGTGGCCGCCTGCCTCGCTTCAGAGACGCAGGTGAATGCCATCGTAGGAGCGCCCACGTACCGATAGCCTGCGGAACTCCCTGTAGGAGCGGTGATCAGCCCTTGAGCTGCCGCCGCAATTCTTCCAGCACCGGTGCCGAATCCGGCCGCACGCCGCGCCACAGCAGGAAGGCCTCCGCCGCCTGCTCCACCAGCATGCCCAGCCCGTCGATGCAGCGCGCCGAACCGTGCTCGGCGGCCCAGCGGTTGAAGGCGGTCACGTCCTTGCCGTACATCATGTCGTAGCAAACGGTGTGGCCCGGCTTGATCAGCGCCGGGTCGATGGGCGGCAGCTCGCCGGCCAGGGAGGCCGAGGTGCCGTTGACGATCAGGTCGAAAGGCTCGGCGCGCAGATCGAAACCACCGCCGCTCACCGGGCCCAGGTCCTTGAATTCCGCTGCCAGCTGCTCGGCCTTGGACGCCGTGCGGTTGGCAATGACGATGCAGGCCGGCTGCTGCCCGAGGAAGGGTTCGAGAATGCCGCGTACCGCGCCACCGGCACCCAGCACCAGAATGCGCGCGCCACGCAGGGCAACACCGTGGTTCACCGTCAGGTCGCGAGTCAGGCCGGCGCCGTCGGTGTTGTCGCCCAGCAGACCGCCATCGGCGAGCTTCTTGAGGGTGTTCACCGCCCCGGCCCGGCGCGCGCGTTCGCTCAGCTCGGTGGCCAGGCGATAGGCGTCTTCCTTGAACGGTACGGTGACGTTGCCACCCAGGCCTTCGACGAAGAATTCGCGGGCATTCCCGGCGAAATCTTCCAGCGGCGCCAGCCGCGCGTCATAGCTCAGCGCCTGGCCGGTCTGCTCGGCGAACAGGCGGTGGATCTGCGGCGACTTGCTGTGGCCGATGGGGTTGCCGAAGACGCAGTAGCGGTCCATGGGGAATCCTGGGGCGAGAAAAACGGGAAGGCGGAGAGATTGCCGTTTTCCCCCCTCGGTGCCAAGCCTGTAGGAGCGCCCCATGGGCGCGATCGCGGGCATGGCCCGCTCCTACAGATGTGCGGGGATGGGCTCTCGTAGGAGCGGAGCTTCTCCGCGATCACCGCGATAGCGGTGCAATGCCTGATCACCGCCCTGTCGGCCGGATCGCGGATAATATCCGCTCCTACAAGTGAGTGCTGACTGAGGCTCAGGCGCCGGCCAGCCAGTCCCGATCGGTGAGGAAGTACTCGGTCAGACGCGCTTCCTCGCTGCCCGGCTCGGGCTTCCAGTCGTACCCCCAGCGCACCTGCGGCGGCAGCGACATGAGGATCGACTCGGTACGCCCGCCCGACTGCAGGCCGAACAGGGTGCCACGGTCGTAGACCAGGTTGAACTCGACGTAACGGCCACGACGGAAAGCCTGGAACTCGCGCTGCTGCTCGGTGTACGGGGTGTTCTTGCGCTTGCGCACGATGGGCAGGTAGGCGTCGATGTAGGCATCACCGATGGCGCGCAGGAAGGCGAAGCTGGTGTCGAAGTCCCACTGGTTCAGGTCGTCGAAGAACAGGCCGCCGATGCCGCGCGGTTCGTTGCGGTGCTTCAAGTGGAAGTAGCGGTCGCACCATTCCTTGTAGCGCGGGTAGACGTCCGCGCCGAACGGTGCGCAGGCGTCGCGGGCGACCTGGTGCCAGAGCACACAGTCTTCCTCCTGGGCGTAGTAGGGCGTCAGGTCGAAGCCGCCGCCGAACCACCAGACCGCTTCCTCGCCTTCCTTCTCGGCGATGAAGAAGCGCACGTTGGCGTGGGAGGTCGGCACGTGCGGGTTGGTCGGGTGGATCACCAGCGATACGCCCAGCGCCTGGAAGCCACGACCGGCCAGCTCAGGGCGGTGCGCACTGGCGGACGGCGGGAGACCGCTGCCGAACACATGGGAGAAATTCACGCCGCCCTTCTCGATCAGCGCGCCGTCGCCAATGACTCGGGTACGACCGCCGCCGCCGGCCGGACGCTGCCAGGCGTCCTCGATGAAGCGGGCGCTGCCGTCCTCGGCTTCGAGTGCGGCGCAGATGCGGTCTTGCAGGTCGAGCAGGTAGGCCTTCACGGCCTCGATGCGGTCGGTCACGAGAATCACCTTGGAGCGGGAAAGCCACGCGTGGCGCGGGCCGGAGCGGGATTGAGGTGCGGAAACGGAGGCAAGCATACCACCCCCGCCAGGAAAGCTGGCCTTGACGGCGGTCAAGCGTCCGGCTTGGATGAAAGTCTTTTCCCAGAGCGGCGTCCGCCTTGTCGACGCCCCTTATTTCAGGAGATCGACATGACCAAGCGTGTTCAGTTCGCCAAGACGGGCGGCCCGGAAGTCCTCGAATACGTCGATTACACCCCCGCCGAACCCGGCCCCAACGAGGTACGCGTGCGCAACCGCGCCATCGGCCTGAACTTCATCGACACCTACTACCGCAGCGGTCTTTACCCTGCACCGTCGCTGCCCTCCGGCGTCGGCACCGAAGGTGCCGGCGAGGTGGAAGCCATCGGCAGCGCGGTAACCAGTGTGAAGGTCGGCGACCGTGTCGGCTATGCCACCGGCCCCCTGGGCGCCTACAGCGAGTTGCACGTGCTGCCGGCCGCGAACCTGGTGAAACTGCCGGACGCCATCACCTTCGAACAGGCCGCCGCGGTGATGCTCAAGGGCCTCACCGTGCAGTACCTGCTGCGCCAGACCTATAACGTGCAGCCCGGCCAGACCATCCTCTGGCACGCCGCCGCCGGCGGTGTCGGCCTGATCGCCTGCCAGTGGGCCAAGGCCATCGGCGCGCACCTGATCGGCACCGTCAGCTCCACCGCCAAGGCCGAGCTGGCAAAGGCACACGGCGCCTGGGCCACCATCGACTACAGCCATGAGAACGTGGTGGAGCGCGTGCTGGCGCTGACCGAGGGCCGGAAGTGCCCAGTGGTCTACGACTCGGTGGGCAAGGACACCTGGCTGACCTCACTGGACTGCACGGCCCAGCGCGGCCTGGTGGTGAGCTTCGGCAACGCCTCGGGCCCGGTGGACGGGGTGAACCTGGGCATCCTGTCGCAGAAGGGCTCGCTCTATGTCACCCGCCCGACGCTGTTCGGCTACGCCAACACACCGGAACGGCTGCAAGCCATGGCCGACGACCTGTTCGGCATGATCACCAGCGGCAAGGTGAAGGTGGAGATCAACCAGCGCTTTGCCCTGGCCGACGCGGCCAAGGCACAGACCGAGCTGGCGGCGCGGCGCACTACCGGGTCGACCATTCTATTGCCCTGACTGGGTGAACAGCGTTCGCGAGCAAGCTCGCGAACCACCCGGCGCCGCTCCTACAGGGTCAGGACGGGCGAACTGTCTCGCCAGTACGCAGGTCGCGGATCAGGCTCGGATTACGGCGGCCGCCCAGAGCGCCGCCCAGCACACCGTCCAGCTCGTCATGGAAGTACTGTTCGATGCGCAGGCGGGTGCGCGCAGCCGGACGGCCGGCGGGATTGGCCGAGGTGGAGATCAGCGGGCCGGTGTGGCGGCACAGCTCGCGCACCAGCGGATGATCGGTGACGCGCAGGGCGACGGTCTCATGCTGGCCTGTCACCCACTCGGGCAGGCGATCCTGGTGCGGCACCAGCCAGGTGTTCGGGCCGGGCCAACTGGTGGCCAGTTTTTCCTGCCAGGCTTCGGGCAGGTCTTCCAGCAGGAAGTCGAACTGGCTGATGTCGGCGGCCACCACGATCAGGCCCTTTTCCACCGGGCGCGCCTTGATCGCCAGCAGACGGTACACCGCGTCGGCGTTCCACGGGTCGCAACCCAGGCCCCAGACGGCTTCGGTCGGATAAGCGATCACACCGCCATCACGCACGACCTGGGCCATGCGTTGGGTACGCCAGTTGCTGTACATCGGGAACTCCTCGAACGCGCTAATGCGCGGCAGTTTACGTGCTCAGGGGGCGCGATGCACCCAGACGCCGGCCTCACAGGCCACCCGTCCGTCCAGCTCCAGTTCGGTCAGCGCTGCCAGGACTTCGGGCAGATCCATGCCGCTGCCATGCGCCAGTTGCTCGCTGCTCTGCGGTGCGGCACGCAGGAGGTCGAGGAGGGGATGCGCCGGCCCACGCTCCAGCGATAGTGCCGGCGCGGCTTGCTGGGTCCAGCCGCGCAGCCCCTCGAGAATGTGATCGACGCTCTCCACCAGCGTCGCGCCCTGGCGAATCAGTTCATGGCAGCCACGCGCGCCGGGGTGGTGGATCGATCCGGGAATCGCGTAGACCTCGCGCCCCTGCTCCGCGGCGAGTCGGGCGGTGATCAGCGAACCGCTGGCGGGGCTCGCCTCCACCACCAGCACGCCCAGCGAGAGTCCGCTGATGATGCGATTGCGCCGGGGAAAGTTTGCCGCGTGGGGCGGGCACTGCAGGGGCAGCTCCGATACGAGGGCGCCACCCTGCTCGACGATACGCTGCGCCAGGCCGACGTGACGACGCGGGTAGAGATGTTCCAAGCCCGTACCGAGCACCGCCACGGTACCGCCTGCGGCTTCCAGCGCGCCCTCGTGGGCGGCGCCGTCGATGCCCAGCGCCAGGCCGCTGGTGATGACGAAGCCACCACCCGCCAGGCTGCGGGCAAAGGCCCGCGCCGTGTCGAGGCCCGGCTTGCTGGCCCGGCGGCTGCCCACCATGGCCAGCTGCGGACGCTCCAGCAACGTGACATCACCCGCCACGAAGAGCAGCGGCGGTGCATCGGTCAGTTCGGCAAGCAGTGCCGGGTAGACCGGATCGTCCCACGCCAGCAGATGATGGTCAGACGCCTCCAGCCAACGCTGCGCGGTGGCGGCCTGCTCACGAATGCCGGCATCCCGGCGATGCTCCGCGGACTCCTGCGGCAAGCCCAGCGAGCGCCAGGCGGCGGCCGGTGCACTCAGGGCCGCGGAGGCCGAACCGAACGCCGAGATCAGGCGGCGGAAGCGCCTGGGACCGAGCTCGGGCAGCGCATGCAGGCGCAGACGCGCCTCGGATTCGGCGGGAGAAATATCAACGGGCATGACGGCAGTCCTTTGCGGCGAACGTAGGCGTTCGCCTGACTTTGCCGTCAGGGGCGCGCCAGCGCAGTCGGACCGTTCCGAAACACGCCCATAAAAAACCCCGCCGAAGCGGGGTTTTGTTCGAGCAGGATCGAACTCAGGGGTTCTGCACCTTGTCGTTCACTTCCAGCGAACGGCTGGCTGTCAGCACCAGGCCATAGCTCAGGCGGTTGTAAGTGCGGAAGACCATCATCAGGCCCGAACGCTCGTTGGGGATCTTCACCATGTCGCCAGTCACGCGGTCGCGCACGGTCTCACCCAGTTTGTAGATCGCCAGCACGTTGCCTTCGGCCAGGCCGTCGCGAGAGCCCTTGTCGATGGTCACCACGTCGTATTTGCCGATCTGGGTCACGCCACGCGGCACGTCGATGATGGTGCCGTGGACGGGTGTGGACGGCTCGCTGGGCATGAAGACCGACGTGACTGCGCGTTCCTCGGTAGGGAACAGGCGGTCGCCCGGACGGACTTCCTGGGTGGTGCGGGTCAGCTGGAGGGTGGCGACGTCATCTTCCTTCGCGGTGACGTTGGCACCGCCGACATCCATGGCGTCGATGCCGAGCACTTCGCCGGTATCGGGATCGCTGTAGACCTTGGCCTGGCGGAAGATGCCGTAGCTGTTCTCTTCGTTCAGCGACCGTCCGCGAGCATAGGCGCGGTCACCGGCGCCGCTGACCACTCGCTCGGCATCGCCTGCAACCACGTACGGCGCGTTGGTGAACGCGGACTCGTCATCGACGATGCGGTTGGAGAGCAGGAAGGCGTTGATCTTGTCCAGCGGAATGGTCGGGATCGCTTCGGCGATCGGGGTGCTGCGCACCCGCGGCGACAACTTGATGGTGCCGCGCGACTCACCGCGATTGAGCATCAGGCGAGGCTGGCCGTCGATGTACACCAGAGTCAGCACGTCACCTGGATAGATCAGGTTCGGGTTCTGGATCTGCGGATTCACGTGCCAGATTTCCGGCCACTTCCACGGCTTGCTGAGGAACTTGCCGGAGATGTCCCAGAGGGTGTCGCCTTTCACTACGGTGTAGCGATCCGGATGGCCTTCCTTGAGCTGCACGGCAGCCTGGGCCACCCCGCCTGCGGCCAGCAGCAGCAGGGCGAGTAGTGTTTTCCTCATGCGGTGAATCCCTTTATTATGTGTACACATGAAACGCCTGGAAGCCGCCCCTACCGCGCTTTCCAGCCGTTTTTCGATGCTGCTCAGCATATTAGCAGTCGATTTTGACTTTATTCCACAAGTGCATCACAAACGTATATGGCCATTCTGAACATTCTCGAATTCCCCGATCCGCGCCTGCGCACGATCGCCAAGCCGGTCACCGAAGTCGATGACAGCGTTCGCCAGCTGGTCGACGACATGTTCGAGACCATGTACGAGGCCCCCGGCATCGGCCTGGCTGCCACGCAGGTGAACGTGCACAAGCAGATCATCGTGATGGACCTCTCCGAGGACAAGTCCGAGCCGCGCGTGTTCATCAATCCCGAGCTGGAAGAGCTGACCGAAGAGAAAGGCCCGTACCAGGAAGGCTGCCTCTCGGTGCCCGGCTTCTACGAAAATGTAGACCGTCCCCTGCGCGTTCGCATCAAGGCGCTGGATCGTGACGGCAAACCCTTCGAGGAAATCGCCGAAGACCTGCTCGCCGTGTGCATCCAGCATGAGTGCGATCACCTCAACGGCAAGCTGTTCGTCGATTACCTGTCCAACCTCAAGCGTGATCGCATCCGCAAGAAGCTGGAAAAGCAGCACCGGCAACAGGCGTGACCCATCCCCCAAAGGCTTGCCCCGGCAAGCCTTTCTTTTTTGTGAGCCCGATATGAGCCAAGCACTGCGCATCGTCTTCGCCGGCACCCCGGAATTCGCCGCCGAGCACCTCAAGGCCCTGCTGGACGGCCCCCACGAACTGGTGGCCGTCTACACCCAGCCGGACCGCCCGGCGGGCCGCGGGCAGAAGCTGATGCCCAGCCCGGTCAAGCAGCTCGCCGTGGAGAACGGCCTGCCAGTGCTGCAGCCGCCGACCCTGCGCGACCCGGCTGCCCAGGCCGAGCTGGCCGCGCTCAAGCCGGACCTCATGGTGGTGGTGGCCTACGGGCTGATCCTGCCGCAGGTGGTGCTGGATATCCCGCGCCTGGGCTGCATCAACAGCCATGCCTCCTTGCTGCCGCGCTGGCGCGGCGCCGCGCCGATCCAGCGCGCGGTGGAGGCGGGCGACGCCGAGAGCGGCGTGACCGTGATGCAGATGGAAGCGGGCCTGGACACCGGGCCGATGCTGCTCAAGGTCAGCACCCCGATTTCCGCCGACGACACCGGCGGCAGCCTGCACGACCGCCTGGCCGAGCTGGGCCCGAAAGCCGTGGTCGAGGCCATCGCCGGTCTTGCCGCCGGTACGCTCAAGGGCGAGGTGCAGGACGACGCCCTGGCCACCTATGCGCACAAGCTGAACAAGGAAGAGGCGCGCATCGACTGGTCGCTTCCCGCCGATGAGCTGGAGCGCCGCATTCGCGCCTTCACGCCCTGGCCGGTATGCCATACCACCCTCGGCGATGCCGCGCTGAAGGTGCTCGGCGCCAAGCCGGCACAGGGCAAGGGCGAGCCGGGCAGGATCCTCGACGCCAGCCGTGATGGCCTGCTGGTGGCCTGCGGTGCAGGCGCGCTGCTGCTGACCCGCCTGCAACTGCCCGGCGGCAAGCCGCTGGCCTTTGCCGATCTGTTCAACAGCCGCCGCGAGCAATTCGCCGCTGGCCAGACGCTGGGGCAGGAAGGGCAGGGCGCATGAGTACCAATCCCCGCCTGGCGGCCGCCCGCGCACTGGCCGCCGTGCTTGCCGGCCGCGCATCGCTGGGCAGCTCGCTGCCGACCCAGCTGGAGAGCGTCGAGCCGCGCGACCGTGGCCTGGTGCAGGAACTGGCCTTCGGTAGCGCCCGCTGGCAGCCGCGTCTGTCCACCCTCGCCGCGCGCCTGCTGCAGAAGCCGTTCAAGGCCGGCGACCGCGATGTAGAAGCCTTGCTGCTGGTCGGCCTGTACCAGTTGCTCTACACCCGAATCCCTCCGCACGCGGCCATCGGCGAAACCGTCGGCTGCGCGGACAAGCTGAAGAAGCCCTGGGCCAAGGGCCTGCTCAATGCCGTGCTGCGCCGCGCCCAGCGCGAGAGCGAGACTCTGCTGGCCGAGGTCGACAAGGACCCGGCCGCGCGCCTGGCGCACCCTCGCTGGCTGCAGAAAGCGCTGAAGAAATCCTGGCCGGAGCAGTTCGAAGCCATCTGCGCCGCCAACAACGCGCATCCGCCTATGACCCTGCGGGTGAACCGTCGCCACGGCACCCGCGATGTCTACCTGGAAGAGCTGAACCGCGTCGGCTTCGAAGCCATCGCCTGCGAATTCAGCCGCGACGGCATCAACCTCGTACAGCCGTGCGATGTTCGTGAACTGCCGGGCTTCGCCGAAGGCCGCGTCAGCGTGCAGGACGAGGCCGCGCAACTGGCCGCCGACCTGCTGGAGCTGGCGCCCAACCAGCGTGTGCTGGATGCCTGCTGCGCTCCCGGCGGCAAGACCTGCCACCTGATGGAAGCCGAGCCCGCGCTGGCCCGCGTGGTCGCCGTGGACCTGGAAGAGAGCCGCCTGGTGCGCGTGCGCGAAAACCTCGCGCGCCTGCAACTGGACGCCGAGCTGTTCGCCGCCGACGCCCGTGACACCGCCAAATGGTGGGACGGCAAGGCGTTCCAGCGCATCCTGCTGGACGCGCCGTGCTCGGCCACCGGCGTTATCCGCCGCCATCCTGACATCAAGCTGACCCGCACCGCCGACGATATCGAAGCGCTCGCGCAGCTGCAGGGCGAACTGCTCGACGCGCTGTGGGCGACCCTCGAAGTGGGCGGTGTGCTGGTCTACGCGACCTGCTCGGTGATGCCGCAGGAAAACAGCGAGCAGATCGCTGCGTTCCTCGGTCGCACCCCCGGCGCTCGCGAGCTGGACCTGCCCGGCCCCTGGGGCATCAAGCAGCCCCACGGGCGCCAGCTGCTGCCGCAGCAGGGCGGGCATGACGGCTTCTACTATGCCAAGCTCATCAAGATTTCGGCCAAGTAACAGGCGCCGACTCCCAACGGATCGAAACGGAAAGCACGCCGCTCCATGAAGATCATCATCCTCGGTGCCGGCCAGGTCGGCGGCACTCTGGCCGAGCACCTCGCCAGCGAAGCCAACGACATCACCGTCGTCGATACCGACGGCGAACGCCTGCGCGACCTCAACGACCGCCTGGACATCCGCACCGTCCACGGCAAAGCCTCGTTTCCCACGGTGCTGCGCCAGGCCGGCGCCGATGACGCCGACATGCTGGTGGCGGTGACCAACAGCGACGAGGTGAACATGGTGGCTTGCCAGGTCGCCTACACCCTGTTCAACACCCCGACCCGAATCGCTCGGGTGCGCGAGGCGGCCTACCTGACCCGCGCCGGCCTGTTCGACAACGAAGCGATTCCGGTCGATGTGCTGATCAGCCCGGAACAGGTGGTGACCAACTACATCAAGCGCCTGGTGGAATACCCCGGCGCGCTGCAGGTGATCGACTTCGCCGAGGGCAAGGCGCAGCTGGTGGGCATCCGCGCCTACTACGGCGGCCCGCTGGTGGGCCAGGAGCTGCGTCAGCTGCGCGAGCACATGCCCAACGCCGATACCCGCGTGGCGGCGATCTACCGGCGCAACCGGCCGATCATCCCCCAGGGCGACACCGTCATCGAAGCTGACGACGAAGTGTTCTTCATTGCCGCCAAGGCTCACATCCGCGCGGTGATGGGCGAAATGCGCCGGCTGGAGGACAGCTACAAGCGGATCATCATCGCCGGCGGCGGCAATATCGGCGAACGCCTGGCCGAGGCCATCGAGAGTCGCTACCAGGTGAAGATCATCGAGATGAACCCGGCCCGCTGCCGGCACCTCTCCGACCACCTGGACAGCACCATCGTGCTCCAGGGCAGCGCCTCCGACCGCGACCTGCTGATGGAAGAAAACATCGGCGACACCGACCTGTTCCTCGCCCTGACCAACGACGACGAGGCGAACATCATGTCTTCGCTGCTGGCCAAGCGACTCGGCGCGCGCAAGGTGATGACCCTGATCAACAACCCCGCCTACGTGGACCTGGTGCAGAGCGGCGACATCGACATCGCCATCAGCCCGCAGCTGGCCACCATCGGCACCCTGCTGACCCACGTGCGCCGCGGTGACATCGAAAGCGTGCATTCGCTGCGCCGGGGCGCCGCCGAAGCCATCGAGGTGGTCGCCCACGGCGACGCCAAGTCGAGCAAGGTGATCGGCCGCAAGATCCATGACGTGCACCTGCCGCCGGGCACTACCATCGGCGCGGTGATCCGCAATGAAGACGTACTGATCGCCCACGGCGAGACGGTGATCGAGTCCGGCGACCACGTGATCCTCTTCGTAGTGGACAAGAAGCGCATCCGCGATGTGGAGCGGCTGTTCCAGGCGGGACTGACCTTCTTCTGAGTATCCGCGGCCAGTGCCCAGGCACTGGCCGCAGGATTTTCCCGGCGTTTTTCGGACGCATCCTACAGCCCTGACGCACTGCCCCTGCCACCCTGCACGGCCTGTTCCTGCCTGCCGGTGCACGGCCATGCGCTACGCCTCCATTGCCCGCATTCTCGGCGTGCTGCTGATGCTGTTCAGCACCACGCACCTGCCCCCGTTGCTCATCGACCTGTACTACGGCGAGAACACCTGGCGGCCCTTCGCCCTGTCGTTCATCGTCACCCTGCTGACCGGCTTCACCCTCTGGTCGCCCTTCAGCGACCAACGCCAGGAACTGCGCATCCGTGACGGCTACCTGGTCACGGCGCTGTTCTGGATCGTCCTGGGCTCTTTCGGCGCCTTGCCCTTCGCACTGTCCGACGCCCCGCACATGGGCGTGGCCGACGCCTTCTTCGAAGCCTTTTCCGGATTGAGCACCACCGGCGCCACCGTCCTGACCGGTCTGGATGCGCTGCCCCACGCCATCCTCTACTACCGTCAGCAGCTGCAGTGGCTGGGCGGCATGGGCATCGTGGTGCTGGCGGTGGCGGTGATGCCGATGCTCGGCATTGGCGGCATGCAGCTGTACCGCGCGGAAATGCCCGGCCCGCTGAAGGAGCACAAGCTCTCGCCGCGCATCGCCGATACCGCCAAGACCCTCTGGTTCCTCTACTGCGGCCTGACCCTGGCCTGCGCGCTGGCCTACTGGGCAGCGGGGATGAGCCTGTTCGACGCCATCGGGCACAGCTTCTCGACCATCGCCATCGGTGGCTTCTCCACCCACGATGCCAGCATCGGTTACTTCGACAGCCCGCTGATCGAGCTTATCTGCATGTTCTTCCTGGTGGTTTCGGGGATCAATTTCAGCCTGCATTTCATTGCCTGGCGGCAACGCAAGCTGGGCCACTACCTGAAGGACCCGGAATGCCGCGCCTACCTGGGCATCCTTCTGGCGCTGTTCCTGATCACCACGACGACACTGATGCTGCATCAGCATTACGACTCGCCCGTGCAATCGATCCGCTATGCCGCATTCATGGTCATCTCGGTGGCGACCACCACCGGCTTCGGCCTGGCTGACTTCAGCAGCTGGCCGACCTTCCTGCCCTACCTGCTGCTCTACAGCACCTTCATCGGCGCCTGCGCGGGCTCCACGGGCGGCGGCATGAAGGTAATGCGCGTGCTGCTGGTGTACCGCCAGGGCATGCGCGAGTTCCTCCGCCTGTTGCATCCCAACGGAGTATTCCTGGTCAAGCTGGGCCGGCGCACGGTGCCGGACCGCGTGGTGGAATCGGTGTGGGCGTTCTTCTCGATCTACCTGGTGACCTTCGTCAGCCTGATGCTGGTGCTGCTGGCGCTGGGCGTGGACCAACTCACGGCCTTCTCGACCCTGGCGTCGTGCCTGAACAACCTCGGCCCGGCGCTGGGCGAGGCGTCCGTGCACTATGGCAGTCTGCCGGCGAGCGCCAAGCTGGTGCTGAGCCTGGCGATGGTGCTGGGGCGACTGGAAGTGTTTTCCCTGCTGATCCTGCTGACCCCCGCGTTCTGGCGCAGTTGAGGCACAATGGCGGACGACGTAACCGGAGGCCGCCATGATCGAATCGCTGGAAAAAATGCTCGCCAAGGGCGTGGACAACCCGCTGCTGCGCTTCGGCCTGGGCAAGGGCTATCTGGACGCCGGCGATGCCGCGAAAGCCGCCGAGCACCTGCGCCGCTGCGTGGAGCAGGACCCGAAGTACTCGGCCGCCTGGAAGCTGCTGGGCAAGGCCCTGCAGGCCGCGGGTGACCTCGACGGTGCCCGCGCGGCCTGGACCGACGGTCTCGCCGCCGCCCTGGCACACGGCGACAAGCAGGCGGAGAAGGAAATGACGGTGTTCCTGCGAAAGCTGGACAAGGCGCACTAAACCGGCGCCAGGCGTCAATTCCGGTGGTGAAGCACGAAATTATTTCCGGAGATGTCTAATATGACTCCTCAACGGCAATAGCCTGCTGGAGAGTCCATGAGCGTCCCTGCCGCCGCACCCGAGTCATCGCCCCCGCTCCCCGAAGCCACGGATAACACCGCCTCCCCGGCAAGCCGGCTGGAGCAGGGCGAGATACTCTTCTTTCCACAGCTGAGCTTCGACCTTACGCCCGCCGAACAGGCGCTGCTGAACCCCGACCTGGTCGAACGCAAGCGCAAGAACATCAGCTTCGACGTACAACGGGAGCGCCTCAGCGGCGTCGTCGACCCCGACCAGCAGGCGCTGACCCAGCAGTTGCTGGAGCGTTACTACCACTTCAGCCGGCAGCTGGTGGAGGAGCTGATTCCCGCCTATCGCGGGCAGCTGCGACAGCCGACCACCAGCCTGCGCGTGCACGCCATCGCCGACTGGGCGCAGAACAGCTCCTGGCGCAAGGACGATCGCCGCCTGCACGTCGACGCCTTCCCTTCGCGGCCACTCCACGGCGACCGCATCCTGCGCGTGTTCAGCAACATCAACCCCAAGGGACAGCCGCGTTGCTGGCAGGTCGGCGAGGATTTCGAGACGCTCGCGCGCCGTTACCTGCAGCGCCTGCGCCAACCCAATCCGCTGCACACCTGGTTACTGGCGCAGTTGAAGATCACCAAGCGCCGTCGCAGCGCCTATGACCACCTGATGCTGCAGTTGCACGACTGCATGAAGGCCGACGGCGAGCTGCAGAACGGCGATAGCGCCCGCCCCATGGCCTTTCCCGCCGGCAGCACCTGGATCTGCTTCAGCGATCAGGTCGCCCATGCCGTGAGCGAAGGGCAGTTCATGCTGGAGCAGACCGTGTTGCTACCGATCGAGGCCATGGAATACCCGGAGCGCTCTCCGTTGCGGGTACTGGAGCGCCTGACGGGCCGGTCGCTGGTCTGAAGCTCAGACCGCCGCCAGCGACTCGATGCGCAGGCGGCGAAGGATGGCCTTGAGCAGGACTCCGTAGAGCGGCACGAAGAGCATCAGCATGACCGCCAGCTTGACGCCATAGTCGACCCAGGCGATTTCCACCCAGTGCTCGGCCATGAAGGCGTTATCACTGTGCCAGAAGGCGATGGTGAAGAAGGTGAAGGTGTCCAGCAGGTTGCCGAACAGGGTCGAGACCACCGGCGCAATCCACCATTGCCGCAGGCGGCGCAGGCGGTCGAAGACCTGGATGTCGAGGATCTGCCCGAACACGTAGGCAAGGAAGCTGGCCAGCGAGATCCGCGCAACGAAGGTGTTGAATTCTCCCAGGGCGGCTACGCCGCGGAAGGCGCCTTCCTGGAAGATCACCGAAATGACGTAGGAGGCCAGCAGTGCCGGGATCATCACCCGCGCGATGACCCGTCGTGCCGGGCTCTTGCCGAGCAGGCGGACGGTGAGGTCGGTGGCCAGGAAGATGAACGGGAAACTGAACGCGCCCCAGGTGGTGTGCCAGCCGAACAGGGTCATGGGCAGCTGCACCAGGTAGTTGCTGGCGATGATGATCAGGATATGGAACGCGACCAGGCCGGCCAGAGCGCCGCGCCGTGCCGCCGGAAAGAACGCCGACATGCTTGAACCTTTTTCGTCGATGGGGTGAGGGAACCCATGCCCGGCACTATGCCGAGCGGCGCGCATTCTATCCGATCCGGACCTGGAAGTCAGGTTTTTTGTGCGTTTTTTGTTCAGCTCGGGGCAGTCGCGTTCTGCCGATGGCTATAGAACAGATACGCGGCAGACAAGCCTTCCCATCCCAGCCGGGTCAGTCCTCGTCGACGAAACGCAGGCCGGCACCTTCGGCATCGGTGCGCATCACTTCCATCAACAGGACCGGCGCTTCCATCGGCAAGTCCTGCACCTGGCCGCAGACCTGGGTACCGGCGGGCAATCCGGCCAGCGCCTCGTGGCGCACGTAGACGCCGCCGTCGGACAAGTCGCGGGTATGGCCGAACACCTCGCCGAAGCTGGGATGACTGATCTTTATCCGGCACTTCATCGGGGTACGCGGGTGTTGTCGTTGGTTGGCCATGGGTGGCATCCGTCCAGAATGTCAGCGCACTAATGGGCCTGAAAGCGGGTGCCCAGGTCAAGCCAGCAGTTGCAGCAGCAACCAGAGATTGGCGGCGCTGATGACGCCGAACAGCGCCCACGCCAGCACGCAGGTACTAAGGCCGTTGACGAACTCGCCCATCAGCGAACGGTCGCTGGTGAATCGGATCAGCGGCCAGAGCGCGAACGGCAGCTGCAGGCTCAGCACCACCTGGCTGAACACCAGCAGCTTGCCCACGGCCTTGTCGCCCAGCATCAGCACGCCCACCAGCGCCGGGATCAGAGCCAGCCCACGGGTAATCAGGCGACGTTGCCAGCAGGGAATCTTCAGCTGCAGGAAGCCATCCATGATCACCTGGCCGGCGATGGTGCCGGTGAAGGTGGAGCTCTGCCCGGAGGCGAGCAGGGCGACGCCGAACAGGATCGCGGCCAGACCAGTACCCACCAGGGGTTCAAGCAGACGGTAGGCGTCCTGGATTTCGGTGACGCCGGTGTGCCCGGTCTCGTGGAAGGCCGCAGCGGCAAGGATCAGGATCGCGGCGTTGACCAGCAGCGCGAGACTCAGCGAGACCACGGTGTCGATGCGTGTCAGGCGGATCGCCGCGGCCTTGCCGTTGGAGCCGCTGACCTGGCGGGTCTGCACGATGGAGGAGTGCAGGTAGAGGTTGTGCGGCATCACGGTGGCACCGAGGATGCCGATGGCCAGGTACAGCGGATCGCGCTCGGTCACCGCGTCCCAGCTGGGCAGGAAGCCAGCGGCGACATCGGGCCAATGGGGTTTGATGAGCAGCAGCTCGACCAGGTAGCAGCCGCCGATGGTGACGATCAGGCCGAGCATGATCGCCTCCAGATGGCGGAAGCGCTGGCCCTTGAGGCCGAGGACGATGATCGTGTCGAAGGCGGTGAGGAGGATGCCGGCGGTGAGGTCGACGCCCAGCAGCAGGTGGAAGGCCAGGGCACAGCCGAGTACTTCGGCCAGGTCGGTGGCAATGATCGACAGCTCCGCCAGTCCCCATTGCAGGCGCGCGGTGCCCGGACTGTAGCGGCTGCGTGAGAGCTGGGCGAGGTCCTGGCCGGTGACTATCCCCAGGCGCATCGCCAGGCACTGCAAGACCATCCCGGCGAGGCTGGAGAGCAGCACCACGAACAGCAGCTGGTAACCGAAGCCCGAGCCGGCTTCGATGGCGGTTGCCCAGTTGCCCGGGTCCATGTAGCCGATGGAGACCAGCAGGCCGGGGCCGGCGAACTGCAAGATGCGCTTCCACAGCGGCGCGCCGGCTGCGACCTGGATGCTGCCTTTGACTTCCGATGGGCAGAACGGCGCGGTGGCAGTGGTCGGCAGGCCGAGCATGGGTGAGGCTCACAGTAAGTTGGACAGGAAAGCCTCAGCCTGACGCCCCCGGGGTCAACAATCCAGGGGGGTGTCGTCTATCGGGGCGATTGACTCAGTACCACCTGGCCTCGCCTTCCGGGCGCTTCTTGAAGCGCTTCATGGTCCACATGTACTGGCTGGGGTAGGCGCGCACGTACTTGGCCAGTTCACGGCTGAGGGCGGCCACCGACACTTCCATGTCCTTGTCGTACATGTCCGCCGGTGCGGCTTCGAGGATCACCTTGTAGCCACTGCCATCGGGCAGGCGCACGGCGTGGAAGAACACCCCGCGCGCCTTGCCGCGCGCGAGCAGCGACGGCACGAACTTGCTGGTCAGCGCGGTGGTGCCCAGGTAGGGCACGAACAGGCCCGAGCCCAGATCCGGCTCCGGGTCGCAGGGGATGCCGACGCAGCCGCCGTTCTTCACTTCCTTGATCACGCTCTTGATGCCTTCGGGGGTCGAGGGCGCGACACGGTTGCCCAGCTGCACGCGCTGCTTCTTCAGCAACTCGTCCACGGCCTTGAGCTTGGGCGGGCGGTAGAAAATGATCGGCTTGGCGTAGGAGCAGTAGAAGTGGTTGAGCACTTCCCAGTTACCCAGGTGGCTGGTGATGCCGACCAGACCGTCGCCGGACGCCAGCGCCTCTTCAAGCACCTCCATGCCTTCCACTTCGAGGATGTACTGCAGTGACTTCTGCGGCGACCACATCCAGGCGCATGCGCTTTCGGTGAGCGTGCGGCCGATGTCCATCAGGCTCTGACCGACCAGCGTCTCCAGTTCCTCCTGGGGCAGCTCCGGGAAGCAGTGCGTGATATTGGTCCGCGCCACCTCGCGGGAACGGTTGGGAATCTTCCACATCAGCCAGCCGATGGCTGCGCCCAAGGCCCCCACCGCGCGCCACGGCAGCATGGCGAACAAACGCAGGAAGCCCACCACCAGTGCGCCCTTGAATTTCTGCACGGGAAACTCCTTCATTCAGAGGCGCACATTCTAACCAGCGGTGGAGAGTGAAGGCGAAATGCGCATCTCAATCGGTGCGGCGGGCCGCTTCGGCAGAGCCCGCAACCAAGGCCAATCGGCGGACAACGCAGAGCGTTATACGCCCTACGTCCGAGTCAGCTCGGCGTAGCGGTCACAGTCGATGGTGTGGTCCATCACCATGCCGGTGGCCTGCATGAAGGCATAGCAGATGGTCGGGCCGACGAAGTTGAAACCAGCCTTGCGCAGGGCCTTGCTCATGGCTTCGGCCTCGGGCGTTACCGCCGGCACCTGGCCGCGTTCGCTGAAATGATTGACCTTGGGCTGGCCGCCGACGAAGGACCAGAGGAAGCCCACCGGGTCCTGCAGTTTCAGCCAGGCCTGGGCGTTCTGCCGCGTCGCCTTGAGCTTGGCGAAGTTGCGGATGATGCCCGGGTCCTGCATGCGTTCCTCGATTTCCTCGTCGCTCATCCGCGCCAGGCGCTCGGGGTCGAAACCGAACAGCACCTCGCGGTAGCGCTCGCGCTTCTTCAGCACGGTGATCCACGACAGCCCGGCCTGAGCGCCTTCGAGGATCAGCATCTCGAACAGCGCCCGCGCATCGCGCTGCGGCACACCCCATTCGGCGTCGTGGTAGGCGATGTACAGCGGGTCGTCGTTACACCAGAAGCAGCGGGGCATGGCAGTCGGCCTGAACAGGGAAAGACTGACTATAGACAGAATACTGTATGCAAATACAGCTAGCCGCCGGATTTTTCCTCGACTCACCAGAGGCGCGACCGTCGCCCGGAAATCGCTGGGAAGCCCAAGCTGCAAGCGTCTTGGGGTATACTGCCGGGTTTTAGTCGCATATCCAGCACAGGTGAAATTCGTGAGCCAGACTACGCCCGCCGTGCCCACCTTCCAGGACCTGATCCTCGCCCTGCAAAAATACTGGGCCGATCAGGGCTGTGTGGTGCTGCAGCCCTATGACATGGAAGTTGGCGCCGGCACCTTCCACACCGCCACCTTCCTCCGCGCTGTCGGCCCGGAAACCTGGAACGCGGCGTACGTGCAACCCAGCCGCCGTCCGACTGACGGCCGCTACGGCGAGAACCCCAACCGCCTGCAGCACTACTACCAGTTCCAGGTGGTCCTGAAGCCCAACCCGGAAAACTTCCAGGAGCTGTACCTCGGCTCGCTGAAGGCCATCGGCATCGACCCGCTGGTCCACGATATCCGTTTCGTCGAGGACAACTGGGAATCGCCGACCCTCGGCGCCTGGGGCCTGGGCTGGGAAATCTGGCTGAACGGCATGGAAGTCACCCAGTTCACCTACTTCCAGCAGGTGGGCGGCATTGAGTGCTACCCGGTCACCGGTGAGATCACCTATGGCCTGGAGCGCCTGGCCATGTACATCCAGGGCGTCGACTCGGTGTACGACCTGGTGTGGGCCGACGGCCCGTTCGGCAAGGTCACCTACGGCGACGTGTTCCACCAGAACGAGGTGGAGCAGTCGACCTACAACTTCGAACACGCCAACGTCGAGAAGCTGTTCGAGCTGTTCGACTTCTACGAAAGCGAAGCCAACCGCCTGATCGAGCTGCAGCTGCCGCTGCCGACCTACGAGATGGTCCTCAAGGCCTCGCACACGTTCAACCTGCTGGACGCCCGCCGCGCCATCTCGGTGACCGAGCGTCAGCGCTACATCCTGCGTGTGCGCACCCTGGCTCGCGCCGTGGCGCAGAGCTACCTGCAGGCCCGCGCCCGCCTCGGCTTCCCGATGGCCACACCCGAACTGCGTGACGAAGTACTGGCCAAGCTGAAGGAGGCCGAATAATGAGCGCGAAGGATTTCCTCGTCGAACTGGGCACCGAAGAGCTGCCACCCAAGGCGCTGAAAAGCCTCGGTGAAGCCTTCCTGGCCGGCATCGAGAAAGGCCTCAAGGCCGCCGGCCTGACCTACGCCGCTGCGCGCTGCTACGCCGCGCCGCGCCGCCTGGCCGTGCAGATCGACCAGCTCGCCGTGCAGCAGCCCGACCGCACCGTGAACCTCGACGGCCCGCCGCTGCAGGCTGCCTTCGACGCCAACGGCAATCCGACCCAGGCCGCCCTGGGCTTCGCCAAGAAGTGCGGCGTGGACCTGGAGCAGATCGACAAGAGCGGTCCGAAGCTGAAGTTCAGCCAGTCCATCGCCGGCCAACCCGCTGTGGGCCTGCTGCCGGGCATCGTCGAGACCTCCCTGAACGAGCTGCCGATTCCCAAGCGCATGCGCTGGGCTGCCCGTCGCGAAGAGTTCGTGCGCCCGACCCAGTGGCTGGTGATGCTGCTCGGCGACGACGTCGTCGACTGCGAGATCCTGACCAAGAAAGCCGGTCGCGAATCCCGTGGCCACCGCTTCCACAACCCGGACAACGTGCGCATCTCCAGCCCGGCCAACTACCTGGAAGACCTGCGCAGTGCCCACGTGCTGGCCGACTTCGCCGAGCGCCGCGAGATCATCGCCAAGCGCGTCGCCGAGCTCGCCGCCGAGCAGAAGGGCACCGCCGTGGTCCCGCCCGACCTGCTGGACGAAGTCACCGCGCTGGTCGAATGGCCGGTGCCGCTGGTGTGCTCCTTCGAGGAGCGTTTCCTCGCCGTGCCGCAGGAAGCCCTGATCACCACCATGCAGGACAACCAGAAGTACTTCTGCCTGCTGGACGCCAATGGCAAGCTGCTGCCGCGTTTCATCACCGTGGCCAACGTCGAGAGCAAGGCGCCGGAGCACATCATCTCCGGCAACGAGAAAGTCGTGCGCCCGCGCCTGACCGACGCCGAGTTCTTCTTCAAGCAGGACCAGAAGCAACCGCTGGAAGCCTTCAACGCCCGTCTGAAGAACGTGGTGTTCCAGGCCCAGCTCGGCACCGTGTACGAGAAGGCCGAGCGCGTTTCCAAGCTGGCCGCCTACATCGCCGAACGCATCGGCGGTGACGCGACCAATGCGGCCCGCGCCGGCATCCTCTCCAAGTGCGACCTGGCCACCGAGATGGTCGGCGAGTTCCCGGAGATGCAGGGCATCGCCGGTTACTACTACGCCACCGCCGGTGGCGAAGCCAAGGACGTCGCCCTGGCGCTGAACGAGCAGTACATGCCGCGCGGTGCTGGCGCTGAGCTGCCGACCACCCTGACCGGTGCCGCGGTGGCCGTGGCCGACAAGCTCGACACCCTGGTCGGCATCTTCGGTATCGGCATGCTGCCCACCGGCAGCAAGGACCCGTACGCCCTGCGTCGTGCCGCCCTGGGCGTGCTGCGCATCCTCATCGAGAAGCAGCTGGACCTGGACCTGGTCGACGCCATTGGCGTGGCCGTGGCCCAGTACGGCGACAAGGTGAAGGCCGCCGGTCTGTCCGAGCAGGTGCAGGACTTCGTCTTCGACCGCTTGCGTGCCCGCTACGAGGACGAAGGCGTGGACGTCGCCGTGTACCAGGCCGTACGCGCCCTCAAGCCAACCGCCCCGCTGGACTTCGACCAACGCGTACAGGCCGTGCAGGCCTTCCGTCAGCTGGCTGAAGCGGAAGCCCTGGCTGCCGCCAACAAGCGCGTGTCGAACATCCTGGCCAAGGCCGAAGGTGAGGTGCCCGCCGCCGTCAACGCGGGCCTGTTCGCCGAGACCGCCGAGAAGGCCCTTGGCAGCGCCGTGGCTGCTGCCGAAGACGAAGTGGCTCCGCTGGCCGCGGCTCGCGACTATCGCGCGGCCCTGGCACGTTTAGCAGCCCTGCGTGCGCCGGTCGATGCCTTCTTCGAAGAAGTGCTGGTCAACGCGGACGACAGCGCCGTGAAGGCCAACCGCTACGCGCTGCTGGCCAAGCTGCGCGGGCTGTTCCTCGGCGTCGCCGACATCTCGCTGCTGGGTTGATGCCCGCCTGAAAGCCGGGAGTTCGCAACGGTTCGCCGTGACGGACTCCCGGCTTTTTCATTTCTGACTTTCGAAGCCCGTGACTTATCGAAGCATGAAGCTACTGATCCTCGACCGCGACGGCGTCATCAACCAGGACTCCGACGACTACATCAAGTCCCTCGACGAGTGGATTCCGATCCCCAGCGCCATCGCCGCCATCACCCAGCTGAGCAAGGCCGGCTGGACCGTCGCGGTGGCCACCAACCAGTCGGGCATCGCCCGCGGCTACTATGACCTGGCGACACTGGAAAGCATGCACCAGCGCCTGCGTGAACTGGTGGCGGAGCAGGGCGGCGAAGTCGGCGCAATCGTCTACTGCCCCCACGGCCCCGACGACGGCTGCGACTGCCGCAAGCCGAAACCCGGTATGCTGCAGCAGATCGCCCGGCACTACGGCGTGGAGCTCCACGGCATCTGGTTCGTGGGTGACAGCCGGGGTGACCTGGACGCCGCGCTGGCCGTCGATTGTCAGCCAGTGTTGGTGAAGACCGGCAAAGGCGAGCGCACCCTGGGCAAACCCTTGCCCGAGGGCACCCTGGTATTCGACGATCTGGCAGCCGTCGCTGCCCATCTACTTTCCTGAGGATTCATCACAGTGCAGGCCATCAGAACCGTTCTTTTCTACCTGCTGCTGTCGTTCAGCGCCTTCGTCTGGGGCACCCTCAGCCTGCTCATCGCGCCCTTCCTGCCATTCAAGGCGCGCTACCGCTTCATTGCCCAGGCCTGGTGCAAGTTCGCCGTCTGGCTGGCCACCTGGATGGTCGGTGTGCGCTATGAGCTCAAAGGCGTGGAGAACATCCCCTCGCAGCCCTGCGTGATCCTGGCCAAGCACCAGAGCACCTGGGAAACCTTCTTCCTCACCGGCTACTTCGCGCCGCTGAGCCAGGTACTCAAGCGCGAGCTGCTGTTCGTTCCCTTCTTCGGTTGGGCGATGGCGCTGCTCAAGCCCATCGCGATCGACCGCAGCCAACCCAAGCTGGCGCTCAAGCAGATGGCCAAGCAGGGCGACGAGCGATTGAAGCAGGGCGCCTGGGTGCTGATCTTCCCCGAAGGCACCCGCGTCCCCACCGGCCAGATCGGCAAGTTCTCCCGCGGCGGCGCCGCGCTGGCGGTCAACGCCAACCTGCCGGTACTGCCGATTGCGCACAACGCCGGGCAATACTGGCCGAAGAACGGCTGGGCGAAATTCCCCGGCACCATCCAGGTCGTTATCGGCCCGGCGATGTACGCCGAAGGAGAGGGCCCGCGCGCCATCACCGAGCTCAACCAGCGCGCCGAGAACTGGGTCGTGCAGACCCTGCGCGACATGGGTGAACTGCCACCGGAGGCCACGCCTCAGACTGTTGCCGAAGCATCCTGAGGACAGCCTCGGAAACAAAAGCTACAGACAAAAGAAAAGGGCCCCGAAGGGCCCTTTCTTTTTGCCTGCGTTCTGTCCTGGACTCAGACGTCCAGGTTGGACACCGCCAGGGCGTTGCTTTCGATGAAGTCGCGGCGCGGCTCCACGGCATCGCCCATCAGGGTGTTGAACAGCTGGTCCGCAGCGATGGCGTCCTCGATGGTCACCTTCAGCATGCGGCGCACGTTCGGGTCCATGGTGGTTTCCCACAGCTGCTCCGGGTTCATCTCGCCCAGACCTTTGTATCGCTGGATGCTGTGGCGCTTGGTGCCTTCGGTCATCAGCCAGTCCAGGGCTTCCTTGAAGCTCGCTACGGTCTTCTTGCGCTCGCTCTTCTGCACGTAGGCGCCGTCTTCCATCAGGCTGTTCAGCTTGGCGCCCAGCTCGGTTACCGCGCGGTAATCGTTACTGGCGAAGAAGTCGCGGTTGAAGGTGAC
Source organism: Pseudomonas sp. SCB32 (assembly GCF_009189165.1). Lineage (NCBI taxonomy): Bacteria > Pseudomonadati > Pseudomonadota > Gammaproteobacteria > Pseudomonadales > Pseudomonadaceae > Pseudomonas > Pseudomonas sp. SCB32. Next base: position 5,818 of record NZ_CP045118.1, on the reverse strand, counting down.
GTAGCTCGACAGGCCGTGGGCGACCATCTCGACTTCCGGCAGCCACAGGTGACGCTCGCGGTCTTCGCGCAGGCTGACCTTGTAGGTCAGACCGGACTTCTCGACGGCCTTCAGGCGCGCCTGGAACTGCTCGATCCAGGACTGCATGACAGCCTGGTCCCCCAGCTTGTCGGCCTCGATGCGGGGCAGGTAGATGAAGTGCTCGGTCAGGTCCTGCGGGTACAGACGGGACAGGCGGGCGAGGGTACGCATCACGCCACGGTACTCGTTGACCAGCTTCTCCAGCGCTTCGCCAGACAGGCCGGGAGCGCTTTCGTTGACGTGCACGCTGGCTTCCTCGAGGGCCGACTGGGTCATGTATTCCTCCATGGCCACGTCGTCCTTGATGTACTGCTCCTGCTTGCCTTTCTTCACCTTGTACAGCGGCGGCTGGGCGATATAGATGTAGCCGCGCTCGACCAGCTCGGGCAACTGGCGGAAGAAGAAGGTCAGCAGCAGGGTACGGATGTGCGAACCGTCGACGTCAGCATCGGTCATGATGATGATGTTGTGGTAACGCAGCTTGTCGATGTTGTACTCCTCGCGACCGATGCCGCAGCCCAGCGCGGTGATCAGCGTGCCGACCTCCTGGGAGGACAGCATCTTGTCGAAGCGAGCCTTCTCGACGTTGAGGATCTTGCCCTTGAGCGGCAGGATCGCCTGGGTCTTGCGGTTACGGCCCTGCTTCGCAGAACCGCCCGCGGAGTCACCTTCCACGATGTACAGTTCGGAGAGGGCGGGGTCCTTCTCCTGGCAGTCGGCGAGCTTGCCCGGCAGGCCGGCGATGTCCAGCGCACCCTTGCGGCGGGTCATCTCGCGGGCCTTGCGCGCGGCCTCACGGGCACGGGCGGCGTCGATCATCTTGCCGACAACGGCCTTGGCTTCGTTCGGGTTCTCCAGCAGGAAGTCGGCGAAGTACTTGCCCATTTCCTGTTCCACGGCGGTCTTCACCTCCGAGGAAACCAGCTTGTCCTTGGTCTGCGAGCTGAACTTCGGGTCCGGAACCTTCACCGAGATGATTGCGGTCAGACCTTCACGGGCGTCGTCGCCGGTGGTGGCGATCTTGAATTTCTTCGCCAGGCCTTCCTGCTCGATGTAGTTGTTCAGGTGGCGGGTGAGGGCGGAGCGGAAGCCCGCCAGGTGGGTACCACCGTCACGCTGCGGAATGTTGTTGGTGAAGCAGAGGATGTTCTCGTTGAAGCTGTCGTTCCACTGCAGGGCGACTTCCACGCCGACGCCATCTTCTTCGCGCTGGCAGTTGAAGTGGAAGACCTGGTTCACCGCAGTCTTGTTGGTGTTCAGGTACTCGACGAAGGCGCGCAGACCACCTTCGTACTTGAACAGCTCTTCTTTGCCGGCACGCTCGTCGCGCAGGACGATGCCGACGCCGGAGTTCAGGAAGGACAACTCGCGAATCCGCTTGGCCAGGATGTCCCAGCTGAAGTGGATATTGTGGAAGGTTTCCGGGGACGGCTTGAAGTGCACTTCGGTACCCGAGCCCTCGGTATCGCCGACCGGGCGCAGCGGGAACTGAGGAACGCCGTGGTGGTAGATCTGCTCCCAGACCTTGCCTTCGCGGCGAATGGTCAGGCGCAGTTCGTGGGAAAGGGCGTTCACCACCGACACACCCACGCCGTGCAGACCGCCGGAAACTTTGTAGCTGTTGTCGTCGAACTTACCGCCGGCGTGAAGGACGGTCATGATGACCTCAGCCGCGGAAATCCCTTCCTCTTTGTGGATATCCACCGGAATGCCGCGACCATTGTCGCGAACGGTGATGGATTCATCGGTGTGAATGGTGATGCTTATCTCGCTGCAGTAACCGGCCAGCGCTTCGTCGATCGAGTTGTCCACCACCTCGAAGACCATGTGGTGCAGGCCAGTGCCGTCGTCGGTATCACCGATGTACATGCCCGGACGCTTACGTACGGCGTCCAGCCCCTTCAGCACCTTGATGCTGGAAGAGTCGTAGGTGTTCTCGCTCATTCTTCACTCCCGATGGTAGTGTCCTGAGAGACTCGTCCATGTTCCACGTGGAACATCGACACTGGCGTTTCCGTTCGCCAGCCGTCTTTCAATAAGTGCGGATCGACGCAGGTGATGAACACCTGGCAACCCAGATCTTCGAGAAGCCGGCACAAAGACAACCGATGCTTCTCATCCAATTCGGAGGGGAGGTCATCCACCAGGTAGACGCATTGACCGCGCTTCGCCTGGTTGATGAGGTGCCCCTGGGCGATCCGCAATGCGCAGACCACCAGTTTCTGTTGGCCACGGGAAAGGATCTCCGCAGCATTGTGCCCCCTCAGGCGGACTCTCAGATCCGCCCGTTGCGGTCCCGCCTGGGTGTGTCCCATCTGTTGATCGCGCAGCAGACTGGAAGACAGCACGTCACTCAGATCGCGTTCCTTGTCCCAACCTCGGTAATAGCTGAGCGTCAGCTCATCCAGCTGAACAAGCTCCGCCAGCGTCTTCTCGAACTGAGGTTTCAGAGCCTGGATATAGGACCGCCGATAGGCGTCGATTTCGTCGCTCGCCGAACACAATTCGCGGTCCCACGCAGCCTGTGAAGCACCGTCCAGTTTACCATGACGGAGCCACGAGTTCCGCTGCCGCAGGGCCTTCTGCAGTCGTTGCCAAGCCACCATGAAGCGTTGTTCCACGTGGAACACTCCCCAGTCGAGGAACTGCCGGCGAACCTTTGGCGAACCTTCGAGCAAGCGGAAGCTGTCTGGATTGATCAACTGCAACGGTAGCGTTTCAGCCAACTGCGCAGCACTGCGAGCATTCTGCCCGTCGATACGAATCTGGAACTCGCCCTGACGATCACGCGATACGCCCAGGCTGCTGTCGAATCCATTGCCCAGGCGAACCTGTCCGAAGACTGTGCAGGCGGGCTCGTCGTACTGGATGACTGGTTGCAGGCGAAGACTGCGGAAGGAGCGGGCGAGGCCAAGCAGGTGGATGGCTTCCAGCACGCTGGTTTTGCCGCTGCCGTTTTCGCCGTAGAGGATGTTGATGCGGGGAGAGGGGGAGAAGGTCACCGGATGCAGGTTGCGCACCGCGGTGACCGAAATGCGGGTCAGGGACATCGATACGCGTCAGAGGCGCATCGGCATGACGACATAAGCGGAGTCGTCGTTGTCCGCTTCCTGCACCAGCGCACTGCTGTTCGCGTCAGAGAGGATCATGCGCACCTGCTCGGTACCCATCACACCCAGGACGTCCAGCAGATAGCTGACGTTGAAGCCGATTTCCAGGCTGCCACCGTTGTAGTCGACCTGCACTTCTTCCTCCGCCTCTTCCTGTTCCGGGTTGTTCGCCTGGATTTTCAGCAAGCCGTTGGAAATTTGCAGACGAATGCCGCGGTACTTCTCGTTGGACAGAATCGCGGTACGGCTGAACGCTTCGCGCAGCACCTGGCGGTCACCAATGACCAGCTTGTCACCGCCCTTGGGCAGTACACGCTCATAGTCAGGGAACTTGCCGTCTACCAGCTTGGAGGTGAAGGTGAACTCGCCGGTGGTTGCACGGATGTGATGCTGACCGAGGACAATGGACACTTCGCCATCCTGCTCGGTGAGCAGGCGAGCCAGTTCGAGGATGCCCTTGCGCGGCACGATTACCTGATGGCGATCCTGGGCTTCCGGTACGCCATTGGTCAGCGAGCACATGGCCAGGCGGTGACCGTCGGTAGCCACGGCGCGCAGGGTGCCGCCGCCCACTTCCAGCAGCATGCCGTTGAGGTAGTAACGCACATCCTGCTGCGCCATGGCGAAGCTGGTGCGGTCGATCAGGCGACGCAGCTTGCTCTGCACCAGGCTGAAGGTCAGCGAACCCGGACCTTCTTCCACGGTGGGGAAGTCGTTCGCCGGCAGGGTAGAGAGGGTGAAGCGGCTGCGGCCGGCCTTCACCAGAAGCTTCTGCTCGTCGACGCGGATGTCGATCACGGCATCGCTGGGCAGGCTCTTGCAGATGTCCATCAGCTTGCGCGCCGGCACGGTGATCTCGCCCGGTTCGGCAGCATCTTCCAGGGTGACGCGGCCAACCAGTTCGACTTCAAGGTCGGTACCGGTCAGCGACAGCTGCTGACCTTCGACAACCAGCAGGACGTTGGAAAGAACCGGCAGCGTCTGGCGGCGCTCGACAACGCCAGCGACCAGTTGCAGGGGTTTCAACAGAGCTTCGCGTTGAATAGTGAAATGCATGGTCTAGTCCCTTGCCTCGTGAGGCTGCGTCAGGTGGTCAGAGTACGCAGCAGGTTCTTGTAGTCCTCGCGGATATCCGCGTCGGATTCCTTGAGTTGAGCGATCTTACGACAGGCGTGCAGCACCGTGGTGTGGTCCCGACCGCCGAAGGCCACGCCGATTTCCGGCAGGCTGTGGTTGGTCAGTTCCTTGGAGAGTGCCATGGCAACCTGACGCGGACGCGCCACCGAGCGCGAGCGGCGCTTGGACAGCAGGTCGGCGATCTTGATCTTGTAGTACTCGGCGACTGTGCGCTGGATGTTGTCGATGCTGACCAGCTTGTCCTGCAGGGCCAACAGGTCCTTCAGCGACTCACGGATCAGCTCGATGGTGATCGGCCGGCCCATGAAGTGGGAGTGGGCGATCACACGCTTGAGCGCGCCTTCCAGCTCGCGCACGTTGGAACGAATGCGCTGCGCGATGAAGAATGCCGCGTCGTGCGGCAGCTCCACCTTGGCCTGTTCGGCCTTTTTCATCAGGATCGCAACACGGGTTTCCAGTTCCGGCGGCTCGACCGCCACGGTCAAGCCCCAGCCGAAGCGCGACTTCAGACGCTCTTCCAGGCCTTCGATTTCCTTCGGGTAGCGGTCGCTGGTCAGGATGACCTGCTGGCCGCCTTCGAGAAGGGCGTTGAAGGTGTGGAAAAACTCTTCCTGGGAGCGCTCCTTGCGGGCAAAGAACTGAATGTCGTCGATCAGCAAAGCGTCCACCGAACGGTAGAAGCGCTTGAATTCGTTGATGGCGTTGAGCTGCAGCGCTTTCACCATGTCCGCGACGAAACGCTCCGAATGCAGGTACACGACCTTGGCATTGGGGTTCTTCTTCAGCAGGTGGTTACCCACAGCATGCATCAGGTGGGTCTTGCCCAGGCCGACGCCCCCATAAAGGAAGAGCGGGTTGTAACCGTGCTTGAGGTTGTCCGCCACCTGCCAGGCAGCCGCGCGGGCCAGCTGGTTGGATTTACCTTCGACGAAGTTCTCGAAAGTGAAGGTACGGTTGAGGTAACTGGTGTGCTTGAGCGCACCTTCTACCTGCACGTTGCGCTCGGTGCGTACTGCTGCCGCAGGCATGGCTGCAGCCAACGGATCGATCCCCGGGCTGGACTCGTCCAGGTCAGGCAGCGGTTGGGCGACAGGCTGTGCCGGCGCAGGTTGCGGCTCTGCAATGGCCGGAGCGGCTACCACGGGGGCAATTGGAGCAGGCGCCACAAACACAGTGGGCGCGGGAGCCGTCGTCGGCATGCTGACATGGTTCTGCGGAACCAGCGCCGCACGCGGGGTACGGCTGCGACGGCTGCCGATCAGCAGCGACAACGCCGGGATCTGGCCATTGCCACGCTCGCTGAGCAGCTCGAGCATGCGCCCCATGTACTTCTCGTTGACCCAATCGAGCACAAAGCGGTTGGGTGCGTAGACGCGCAGCTCCTCACCTTCGGACTCGACCTGCAGAGGTCGGATCCAGGTGTTGAATTGCTGGGACGGCAGCTCGTCGCGCAGAAGCTCCACGCACTGCTGCCAAAGTTCCACGGACAC